>NZ_JBSFRK010000056.1:0-49699 GCF_053589195.1 Streptomyces sp. NPDC003379
GCCGGTTACCAAACCGGCGATCGTCGGCCATTTTGCGGTCGCTTGGCAGGCGCCCGCCTGCTCGAAGGGTCCTTTTGACCCTCGTTGGGTACGGCTTTCCAGCACGACCAAGGCGATCAAGGCATATCGGTCCGCCCTGCAGTCATCGGCCCGACGCGAGCAGAGACAAAACCGGTGCAGGCGCCTGCGGCGACTGCATCCCGAAGCACAGGGAGCGATCCGTACGGCCACCACGGAACCCACCGTCGTCGAAACCGAGAGCGGCGACACCCAGCACGTCCGGGCCCTGCCGGCGGACGAAGCAGATCGACTTCGGTCCCACCATCGAAGGCACCGCCTGGGAAGTCTGCGCCGACGACTCCCAGGACGGTCATCATCTGTTCGTCGCAGCCGTTGAACAGGCGCAGACCTCCAGCTGACGGGGTTCCTCTCCCTGACCGCCGACCCGCTTGGCGCCCCACGTCCGGCCATGCCGCCATGCCGGACGTGGGAGCCTCGTACTCAGGAGGAAATGGGGGCGAGCGTAGAGCGCACTTGCCGAGCCGCGGCGACCAGGTTCTCCAGGGCGTTCCGAACCTCGGGCCAGCCGCGGGTCTTCAGGCCGCAGTCCGGATTGACCCACAGCCGCTCGGCGGGAATCGCCTCAAGTGCCTGGCGTAGCAAGGCGGCCGCCTCGCCGGTGCTGGGGACGCGCGGGGAGTGGATGTCGTAGACGCCCGGGCCGGCCTCGCGCGGGTAGCCGTGAGCGGCCAGTTCTCGTGCGACCTGCATGTGGGAGCGGGCAGCCTCCAGGCTGATGACGTCGGCGTCGAGGTCGTCGATGGCCTGGACGATGTCGCCGAACTCGGCGTAGCACATGTGGGTGTGGATCTGGGTGTCCGGGCGGACGCCGCTCGTGGCGAGGCGGAACGCCTCTGTCGCCCAGGCCAGGTACGCGCCGTGGTCGGCGGCCCGAAGCGGGAGGGTTTCGCGCAGCGCGGGCTCGTCGACCTGGATGACCGAACTGCCCGCCGCCTCCAGATCGTTCACTTCGTCGCGCAGGGCGAGGGCGACCTGGCGGGCCGTCTCGGCGAGCGGCTGGTCGTCGCGGACGAAGGACCAGGCGAGCATGGTGACCGGGCCGGTGAGCATGCCCTTGACCGGGCGGTCGGTCAGTGACTGGGCGTATGACGTCCAGCGGACCGTCATGGGCTCGGCGCGGGAGATGTCGCCGGCCAGGATCGGCGGGCGGACGTAGCGGGTGCCGTAGGACTGGACCCAGCCGTGCTGGGTGGCGAGGTAGCCGGTGAGCTGTTCGGCGAAGTACTGGACCATGTCGTTGCGTTCGGGCTCGCCGTGCACGAGGACGTCGATGCCGATCTTCTCCTGGAAGGAGATGACCTCGTGGATCTCGGCCTCGATGCGCTTCTCGTACGCGGCGGTGTCGAGGCGGCCGGCGCGCAGGTCGGCGCGGGCGGTGCGCAGCTCGGTCGTCTGAGGGAAGGAGCCGATGGTGGTCGTGGGCAGCAGCGGCAGTCCGAGGTGAGCATGCTGGGCGGCCGCTCGCTCCGGGTACGGCTGCGAGCGGCGGCCGTCGGCGTCGGTGACGGCCGCGGCGCGGGCGCGTACGGCAAGGTTGTGGGTGAGGGCGGATCCGGCCCGGGAGGCCAGGTCGGCGCGGTTGGCCGCGAGCTCGGCCGCGATGGTGTCGGTGCCCTGTGCCAGCCCGCGGGTCAGCGTGACGATCTCGACGGCCTTCTGGCGGGCGAAGGCCAGCCAGCGTGCGACCTGCGGGTCCAACTCGCGTTCCGCCGTCGCGTCCAGGGGGACGTGCAGCAGGGAGCAGGAGGCGGCCACGTCCACCCGGTCGGCCAGGCCGAGCAGGGTGCCGAGGGTGGACAGCGACTTCTCCAGGTCGTTGATCCATACGTTGCGGCCGTTCACTACACCCGCGATCAGCCGCTTGCCGGGCAGCCCGCCGACGGCCGCGAGGTCGTCGAGGCTTGGTGCGGCAGGACCGGTGAAGTCGAGTGCCAGTCCGTCGACGGGCGCCTTGGCCAGGACGGGAAGTGCTTCGCCGAGCCGGTCGAAGTAGGAGGCGACCAGGAGCTTCGGCCGGTCGGCAAGTCCGCCCAGCTCACGGTAGGCGCGGGCAGCGGCGTTCAGTTCGGCGGGGGCGCGGTCCTGGACGAGGGCGGGCTCATCCAGCTGGACCCACTCGGCGCCGGCCGCCCGCAGGTCGGCGAGCACGTCCGCGTACACCGGCAGGAGCCGGTCGAGCAGGGTCAGCGGCTCGAAGTCCGCGGGGACACCGGGGGCGGACTTGGCCAGCAGCAGGTAGGTGACCGGGCCGACCAGCACGGGGCGCGCGGTGAGGCCGAGCGCGAGGGCCTCGGTCAGCTCGGTGACCTGCTTGGCCGAGTCGGCGGAGAAGGCGGTGTCGGGACCGAGTTCGGGGACGAGGTAGTGATAGTTGGTGTCGAACCACTTGGTCATCTCCAGCGGCGCCACGTCCTGGGTGCCACGGGCCATGGCGAAGTAGCCGTCGAGCGGGTTGGCGTCGACAGCGGGGCGGTGGCGAGCAGGAATGGCGCCGACCATGACGGTGGTGTCCAGGACGTGGTCGTAGTACGAGAAGTCGCCGGTGGGCACCTCGTGGATGCCGGTGTCGGCGAGTTGCTGCCAGTTGGTGCGGCGCAGGTCGGCGGCCGTCTCCTTGAGGGCGTCGGCGGTGACCCGGCCCTTCCAGTAGCCCTCGATGGCCTTCTTCAGTTCACGGTTCTGGCCCTGGCGGGGGTAGCCGTACACGGTGGCCCTGGCTCCCGCGGCTGCGGACTCGGTCTCGGACTTGACTGTCACGGAACTCTCCTTCGCGAGTGTCTCTCCGAAAGACCCCGGGGACGACTCGTAGGACGCGAAGGAATGGCACACCGGGCGAACCACGCCGCAGTGTCGTCGCGTGTTCCCGCCTGCTATGTACGCCGACCCGCCCACGAGGTCACCGAGATCGCCGTGCGCGTTCACGCACGGGCAGTGGCAGGTCTTCGGACTCGCGGGCACGTCTGCCGGGGCAGACACCTACTGGCCGTCGCTTCCCAGACCTGTCTGTCAGGTCCAGTGCGTATGACGGCGGTCGTTCCCACTCACCGCTGCGGGGCAGTCCCGGATTCCCACCGGGTTCCCTCTTGCGACGCGCCTGCCTGGCGGGCAGGGCGAACCAGCTGCATCCGCCACCCTAGGCGGCCGGTGCGACTCTGGGGAACGGCTGTTCACATGCCGGACGGCGCGATGAGATACCCGCCCGGTTCCCGGTGCCACCGGGAAAGGAGACGCGGCGGAGCGCGGCGCGGCATAGATGCCTGCTGGACCGCCCACGCGGCCGACGCGGCCGACAGGGACCCTGGCCTGGGCCCCGCCGGGGCGCGGACCGGGTGCCGCTCGATGCGGACACCCTGCGCGCGCTGGCCAGCGAGGTCAGAGATTCAGGCGGTGGCGCGACAGTACACGTGGGCCTGCACCGACCCGGACAACTTCCTCGCCCCCGACGCGGCAGCACCCTCAGTCACTCGTCGACCAACACCGTGAGCGCCCGGTGGAGCTGCTGCGTGCGTACGGGCCGGGCAGCGCGCCCGGTGGAGGGGGCTGCCCCCTTCCTTGCTGCCACCCTCGACCTTGGCTGACCTGCTCCTCACGGCTGGGGCACGCCGCGTACCCGTGCGCCGTCCTCGTCGGCGTCGGCGCGGTAAGGGTGGGGCAGAGTGAACACCACCTCGTATCCCTTGGGTTGGCGTGGGCCGGCGTGGAATTCGCCGTCGTGCAGACGGGCGCGTTCCTGCATGCCCTCCAGTCCCCGCCCGCCTGAGCGCACGCCCGGTAGCACCTCATGTGCGGGTGCGGGAGCGCCCATGCGGGGGCCGCCCTCGTCGCGGACGGCGACGGCGAGACCGGCGGTGCCGTGGTCGATTGACAGGGCGACACGGGTGCCGACCCCTGCGTGCCGCAACACGTTGGTCAGGGCCTCCTGCACGATCCGGTAGGAGCACAGGTCGGCGTGCGGCGTAAGGGGCCGCGGGGTGCCGGTGACGGTCGTCGTGACATTCAGTCCGACGGCGTCCATCGAGTCGGCCAGCGCGGTGACGTCTTGCAGCCCCAGCGTGCGACCAGCGTGCGCCCCGGGACCGTCGGCGTCGTCCGGTGGCATGCGCAGTACGTGCAGCAAGCCACGCATATCGGCCAGGGCATGGCGAGTGGCGGCCTCGATGGTGCTCAGAGCGTCGCGGGTCTGCTGGGAGTCCTTGTCGCATACGAAGCGGGCGAGTCCGCTGTGCAGGGACACGACCGACAGGTGATGGGTCACGACATCGTGGAGTTCGCGGGCGAGGCGGAGTCTCTCCTCCGTCACAGCCTGGCGGGCCAGGGCTCCTTCTTGCTGCCGCAGCCGGTCGGTGAGCAGGGCGAGGCGCCGGTTGCTCTGCCGCAGACGACGCTGGTTGTAGCCGATGCCCCAGACGATGGTGACGAACACCAGGGTCTCCGCGACGGCCAGCCACATGGACGACGCGCCCGCGCTGAGGGCGTGGTGGATCCATACGGCGGTGGCGAGGGCCGCGCCGGGCGCCGCCTTGCGGGGCGGGTTCACGGAGGCGACGGTGAGGAAGGCCAGCATCGGCGACCAGACATTGACGGTCGGCTGGTATCCGGCGGCCGTGTAGGCGGCCAGGGCGGCGCTGGTGACCAACAGAACCGTCCAGGGCATCCGGCGGCGCAGCGCCAAGGGCAGATTGACGGCCACAGTGAGTACGACGGCCGTGGAGCCGAACTCCGGCCAGCGCGGCGTGTGGTGGGTCACCGCGTACACCAGCGTGACGGCCAGGACGGCCACGGCGATACCCAGATCGACGGCGTACTGCCGCACTCGTTCATTCTCCGCCCGCATTGCTGCAGGTTAAGCGAACCGTGCCCTCACAGCCCCTGATTCGGCAGGAGCTGGTGCGGGTGGGCAGCGCTGCGCAGCGGGTGCCGGTCCGCGTCTGTCCGCCGCGGGTTGATGGTGCTCTACACCCTCGGGTGGCGACGAGGGCCCGGCTGAACCTGATCGGTAGCGCATGTCAGTCGGCCATGCGATGTCCGGGGCGAATGCCGGACCGTAACGGGCTCCTCGCGGTGCAGGTTGCGCCTTAAGGTTGCGCCGCGTGCCTCGGTGGTCAGCGGAGCAGGAGTCGCCACGACACGGCACGACACGGCACGGCACGGCACGGCAAGGCAGAGGCACCCTGGGGCCTGCCAGTCACACCGACGCGGCGAACCGCTTTCGTACCGCAGGGATCAAGATGCCTTTCAGCAACGGCTGTTCCGACCGCCAACGTCCGAACGGCACCTCGTTCCAGCAGCTCGATCTCAACACCGCCCAAGGCGCTGTCGCCCTCGACAGCGCCAGCGGCTGCACGCTGCCATCACCGGCGGCACGGAGGTCGGCCGCGTGATCCGCACCGTCCAGCCCCTGCGGAAACCGCAACGACCTCACCCAACTGTTGCCGCTGCCCGACAAGAATCCTGCCGTTGCCGGGTTGGTGGGCCGACCTCGGCACCGGCTTGATGCGCTGCGGGCCGACCGCGGCTACGACCACGACAAGTCCCGCCGCCTGCTCTGGCAGGCGCAATCCGCCCCGTGATCGTAGAACGCGGTCAGCTGCACGGCTCTGGGCCTGGGGGCATCTTTCGCTACGTCGTCGAGCGCACGATCGCCTGGCTGCACGACTTGTGCCGCCTGCGCATCCGCTGGGAACGGCACGACGGCCTCCACGAAGCCTTCCTCAGCCTCGCCGTCTGCCTGATCACCCACCGACATGTCCAACTCCTTCGCTAGAGCCTTTTAACCCGGTCCCTGTGGAGCTTGGGGGAGCTGCAAGCTCGGAGGCGCCAGCCCAGAACGAGATACGCAGGCACCTGCGCGCAGGGCTAGTGGCTGTCGTGTCCTCGTGAGGGTGTGCCTGCCTGCTGCCCCTTCTCCACGACGACGAACTGCCCCATCATTCCGCCGTCTTCGTGTGCCAGCAGATGGCAGTGGTACATGTACGGGGTATCCGGGTCGGCCGGCCCCTCGAATTGCATCGCCAGCTTCATCGTCGTGCCGTTCGGCAGGAACACCGTGTCCTTGGCCCCGCGCAGCTCGGGCGGTGGCGCCTCGCCGTTCACCTTGAGCACCCGGAACTGGACATCGTGCACGTGGAAGTTGTGCGGCATGCCGTTGTGGTTCCGGACAGTCCACGTCTCGGTGGTGCCCCGCGTGACGGTCTCATCTATTCGGTCCATCTTCATCGCGCGCCCATTGATCCCGGACTCCTTCAGGTCGAAGAACCGCCCGCGCGCTGGGTTCTTGCCGTCAGGAACCTCCAGCTCACCCAGCTGCTGCGGAATGTCGCCAGAAGCGCGCAGTTGCTTCGCGGCCCGCAGCTCCAGGACGTCGAAGGAGTCGTCGCCCCCGCTGAACCGCTGCTCCCACGAACCCCCGTAGTTGTCCTGCGGGAAGCTGCGCAGGACGGTCTTCTCGCCCGGCTCCATGCGTACGACGATCTCGGCCCGTTCGCCGGGTGACAGCTGTATCCGCTGCATGCGGGCCGGCTGCTCGAGAAGACCGCCGTCTGTGCCGACCAGTGAGAATGAGCGGTCGTCCGGGAAGCCGAAGTCGTACGTGCGGGCCGTCGAGGCGTTGAGCAGCCGCAGCCGGATGAGTTCGTCGCCGACCTTCTGGTACGGGCGGAGCGTGCCGTTGACCATGGTCCGGTCGCCCAGGAAGCCGACGTGGCGCATCATGTCGTGACTGTGGTCGAACTTCGCGCCGTCGAACCTGACGTCCTGCACGATCACCGGCAGATCGTCGACCCCGTACTTCTTGGGCAGTGTGAGCCGCGCCGACTGCTTGTCGTCGATAAGGAACATCCCCGCGAGGCCGCGCTGCACGTGCTTCTCCGTCGCGCCGTGCGGATGCGGGTGGTACCAGAGCGTCGATGCAGGCTGGTCCACGGTCCATTGCGGGCTCCACCTGCCGCCCGGCCTGACCATCTGGTGCGGGCCGCCGTCCATCTTCGCGGGTAGGTGCATGCCGTGCCAGTGCACCGTCGACGCCTCATCCAGGCCGTTCCGTATCCGCACGCGGACCTTCTCGCCGCGCTCCACGCGCAGCGTCGGCCCCAGGTAGTCGCCGTTGAAACCCCAAGTGGATGTCTTCCGGCCGGCCTCGAACTCCTTCTCACCCGCCTGCATCCGCAGGTCGAAGACACGGGTGCCGTCCCTGCCCACGCGGGACTTCGCGAGCGGAGGTACCGACAGTTCGTTGTCGAACTGCTCCTCGCCGACCGTGCTGACCTTGGCGTCGTTCCACAACCACAGGACTCCGCCGCCGGTCGCCAGCGCCACGACGGTGACGAACGAGCCGAACACAATGAGGAAGCGCTTGAGTGGGGACATGCTTCAAGCTTCGCGACGAGCCCCGCCCGAGACATCGGGGAACGCCCCCGATCTAGCCCCGACCTGGACCCCGAAGGCCCTCAGGGATCCGACCCTTAGATCAGCTGGGCCTGCGTGATCACCTCGACCCGTTGCGAGCATCGTCCGAGACCCGACAGGAGCGCCCTCCGAGAGCTTCCCCGCCATATGCCGCCCACCGCTTCATCACGAGCTCGGCCTGGGCGAGAGTGATGGCGGTCGCGCTCCTGCGAGAGCTGTCCGGGAGGCCGATGAAGGCCTCGGCGGCCCGCTCTGAGTCACCAGGCGAGTCTGCCGCTGAATCAGCCCACCTCGATGAAGAGGCTGGACTGGTCGCGGGCGGTGATCGATTCCTCCCACGTCAGGGCGGCCCGGCGAGGCCCAAAAGTGGGCCCAGCCCGGTCGACCGTGCGCGGCCGGGCAGCGAACACACGTCGCATCGACGGCCAGGGCATCCCGCTCGCAGCGCGGTCGGCGAGCAGGGCATCGGGTCTGCGTCTTGGTCGGCCGACGACGCCCGTCACCGCGTACCGTCGCCTGCTCTGGCAGCGCGGCATCCGCCCGGTCATCGCCAAACGAGGCGTCGAACACGGCTCTGGTCTGGGTATTTTCCGCTGAGTAGTAGAGCGCACGATCCCCTGGCTGCACGGCTTCCGCCGTCTGCGCGTCCGCTGGGAGCGACGCAACGACATCTACGAAGCCTTCCTCGGCGGCCTCGCCGCCTGCCTGACTCCCCCTCCGATACGTCCAACGCCCAGCTCCGTGAGATGTCTTCGTCAGAACCTCTTAGCGAGGCGCTCGCCTGGGATTTCCCAGCCGAGCGTTCTGCGTGGGCGGCTGTTGAGGCACGAGGCCGCAAGGTAGGCGGGACGCGGTCAGCCACATAATCGCACGTGAGAAACCCGGCGACGTCGGTGATCGTCCCCGGGATACTGGTCACCCATGGATGAGGTCAAAGTCGTCGTCGCGCATTCCGAGCGCGCGACCCTGCGCGTCGGTGACGTGTTTCTGAAGGTGGACGCCGATCAGGCGCGCATCGATGTCGAGGTCGAGGCGATGTCCCTCGCGCCGGTCCCCACCCCGGAGGTCCTGTGGCGCAAGCCGCCCGTGCTCGCCATCGCCGCGCTTCCGGGGACGACGCTTGGGCGCCTCGGTGAGCCGTCGACCGGGTCGCCGGCGGCGTGGGCCGCGGCGGGCGCCGCCATCTGGAAGTTGCACGACGCGCCGCTGCCGCCCCGGCCCGGCCGGGCAGGCCGGAGCACCGTCGCGCTGGTGGCGGAACTCGACGACGAGTGCGAGCGGCTCGTGACGAACGGCGTCCTGCCCGCGGACCTGGCCACCCGCAACCGCCAGGTCGCCGAGGCCGCTCTCCGGCCGTGGACTCCGGCGTTCACGCACGGCGACCTGCAGATCGCGCACGTCTTCGTCGACGGCGACGAGGTCACGGGCATCATCGACTGGTCCGAGGCGGGCCAGGGCGATGCCCTGTACGACCTCGCCACCTTCACGCTCGGACACGAGGAGCACCTTGACGACGTCATCGCCGGCTACGGCACTGACATCGACCTCGACGTGATCCACGCGTGGTGGTCGTTGCGAAGCCTGCTGGCGGTTCGCTGGCTGGTCGAGCACGGCTTCGACGCGTTCGCGCCGAGTTGCGAGGTCGACGTGCTGAGATCCCGTATGCGAGGAGGCTCGCGGGCCCCGTACATAGTCTCAACGGAGTGATAGGAAGGACTTCGGCTGCCGGGCCTGGGTGGCCGACCCTCCGATCTCGCCGAGAGCGTCCGGCTGTACGGGCTGCGGCCCTGGATCGAGCAGAGCTACAAACAGATCAAGGACGAGCTCGGCCGGGCCGACTTCCCAGTCCGCTCCGACCGCGCGTCATCCGCCGCCACCAGACCCTGGTCAACTGCGTCTTCACCTTCTGCTGGGACCAGTGGTCCGCCCCGCCCCGCCCGGACCGCTGGATGCCACCGCACCGGAGCCCTGCTCCGACGAGGGCACACAGAGAGGGGGAGGGGAGCCGACCCCCCCACCGGCCCCAACCAAGACCCGCCACCCGAGCTTCAGGCCCTCCTCGGAGGGAGCGTTGGCGAAGCTGCCCGGGCAGTAGGAGGACGGCTGCCCGCGGCAGTTGCCGCGGGCAGCCACAGGCCTTGGACGAGTGCCGTAGCGTCATGGTCGCTGGTTCAGGGCCGGGCCCGGGCAAGCTCCCGGAGGCGGCTAGCGGTCCTCGACGGTGAGCGTGGCGAGGCCCGAGGCGATCGCGGGGCTGCCGAGTTCGAGACCGACCCGCACAGTGCCCGGTTCGGCGCCCTCGTCGACCTCCATCTCCGGGTAGAGGACCGCCCACTTGCCGCGGGCGAGGTCGAACGCCACCTCGCGGCAGGTCAGCGTGCGGTTGCCGTTGGAACGCTCGGCGGGGCTGACGATCTCCTGGTTCCCGCCCTCCCGGGACATCGCCAACTGGTCCTGGGTGAAGCGCAGGCCCTCGGGGGCGGTGAGCACCAAACGCTGGGTGCCGATCGTGCGGGTGCCGGTGTTGGTGACGGTGAACACCGCCGGGTACACCCACTGCTGTCCCGGCCGTACGGTGGCGTTCTCCGGGCGGGACTGGGCCACGCTGGCGGACAGGCCGGTGCTCGACCCGATGACCCTGCCCACGAGCTGGATCGGCGCGTGCCGACCGACGCTGGCCGAACCGTCGCTCTTGAGCCCGGCCGTCGCTTCCTGGGTGGCGCGCATCGGGAGCGTGTAGACCAGGCTGCCGGTGTCGCTCGCCGTGGTGTTCAGATGCGGGTTGCCGCGAATGATCAGCGTGCGGCCGGAGTCGTACACCTCGTGGTCGAGGGCTCCGGAGACCACGCCCTCCACCGTGCCGTGGTAGACGAAGACGGGCTGGCCGGTGAAGACGAAGCCGGTGGGCGCGGTGTAGCGCTGAATGATCACGCCGGGGTTGACCGGCTGCCCGGTGGGCGCGAGGAAGCGCAGATTGCAGCGGCTGGTCTGGCCGGGGGCGCTCTCGGGCACGACCTCCTGGAAGACCGTCAGCGCGGTCTCGTCGGCGATCGGCGCGGGCACGGTGACCGTGATCGGCAGGGTGAAGGTGTTGTCCTTGAGGTTGAGGTCGCCGCCGTACTGGATCTCCAGCGTCGCCTCGTAGGTCCCCGGCTGCGTGGACGCGGGCGCCATCACCCGGAAGACGCCGTCCAGGGAGGCGCCGAAGGGGGCCAGTTGGGCGCCGGCGAAGGTGCGGGCGAGCCGCCGTTCCCCGGCGTCCGGACCGGCGGCGCCGACCAGCTCGTACGGCAGGTTCAGCACCACGGTGACGAGGTCGCCGTCGACCATGGCGGGGCCCCGGCTGCGGACCTGGGCGCCGAGGTCGAACTCCTGGCCGCGCGGCACCGAGGCGGGCGCCACGACCTTGCCGTACAGATCGGCCACGGGAGGTGTCGGAGGCACCACGGTGGCCACGCCGTAGACCCGGCGGACGCGATGGTTGTAGCCGTCCGCGATGAACAGGCTGCCGGAGCGGTCCACCGCGACCCCGTGAGGGTGGTACAGGTGCGTGCCCACCGCGGGCCCGCCGTCCGAGACATAGCCGGCGGTGCCGGTGCCCGCGACGGTCGTGACGGTGCCGTTCGTGCTGACCTTGCGGACGCGGTGGTTGTTGGTGTCCGCGATGTAGAGGTTGCCCGCGGAGTCCAGGGCCACGCCGGCCGGATAGTGGAGCGAGGTGGCGACCGCGGGGCCGCCGTCGGCGACATAGCCGGCGTTGCCGTTCCCGGCGACGGTGGTGATGTTGCCGTTGGGGGTCACCTTGCGGACCCGGTGGTTGTAGCGGTCCGCGATGTAGAGAGTGCCCGCGCCGTCCACGGCCACGCCGAACGGATAGTAGAGCTTGGTGGCCACGGCGGGGCCGCCGTCGGAGACGAAGCCGGATTGGCCCGTGCCCGCGACGGTGGTGATGGTGCCGCGGGTGTCGACCTTGCGGACGCGGTGGTTGTTGGTGTCGCCGATGAAGAGGTTGCCCGCCTCGTCGACCGTCACCGACCAGGGGTAGTTGAGCGGGGTGGCGACGGCCGGTCCACCGTCGGAGATGAAGTTGGCGTTGCCGTTGCCGGCCACGGTCGTGATGTTGCCGTCGGAGGTCACCTTGCGGATGCGGTGGTTGTGCCGGTCGGCGATGTAGAGGTTGCCCGCGCCGTCCACCGCCACATCGGTGGGGTAGTTGAGGCGGGTGGCCACGGCGGGCCCGCCGTCGGAGACGAAGCCGGCGTCGCCGTTCCCGGCCACAGTGGTGATGGCGCCCTCGGGGGTGATCCTGCGGACCCGGTGGTTGTGGGTGTCGGCGATGTAGACGTTGCCGGAGCGGTCGGTCGCCAAGCCGTAGGGGTAGTGCAGCTTGGTGCCGACTGCCGGTCCGCCGTCGGCGACGAAGCCCGCCTGGCCGTTGCCCGCTGCGGTGATGATCGTGCCGTCCGGGAACGCCGCCGCCTGGGTGGTGGCTTTGCTGTTCGTGGTCATCGCTGATGTTCTCCTGTCCGCACGGGGAATGCCGCCGCACGCGGCACACCGCCTCGGTCGGAAGTAATTGAAAGTGCGCGAATTCGTGATGCTTCGGCAGCCGGACCCATGCGAAGCGCATGCCTGGTCGCGGAGAGACGCAATTGCCGATCCGGCGGGCATGAGCGAGCCTACCCATACCGGACGGCGAGAATTACCTCTCTCTTCGGACAATGCGCGGTGTGCGGCGGGCGGCTGGAAATCGACCCGTCACCACCCGGCACGGCCTGTACGGGAGCGGGTTTCCGGCGGTCTTGACACCCGCCCGGTGTTACGGAAAATCGATGCAACAACCCTTTTCCCGGCGGCCCGATCTCCACCATCGTGCCGACTCGGTGCGCAGTGCAGAGGGGCTGACTTGCGTGTTCGCGGTAATACGAGGTAGACCGCTGCTGGGCAGCCAAAGCGATACGGCACGTGGGGTGTTGACGATGCCTCCCCGCCCGTATTCCATAGCAGGGGCCACCGGTTGACTGATTCAGGAATTAATCAATTCCTGGGAGCGGGCGGCCCGTCACGGCGGCATGAGCCCATACGTCCGGCGCGGACCGATGGACACGGATCACCGACGAACGAGGACCGTCATGAATCTCATCAAGAACGGCAGCTTCTCCGAGTACACCTTCAAGGAGGGAAGCGACTGGCAGACCGGGAACCGCGGCATCAAGGCGGCCGGCCGCTTCAACGGTGATCAATTCCTCGGCCTGGGCGGCTGGACCTGGGGCGTGTACACCGGCCACGGGAAGGTGGAGCACCCCGCCGAGGCCCAGGACGCCGTCGACCTGATCAACGGCGCCGCCGACGGGCACTTCCCGGACGACGCGCAGCACCCCTTCGCCAGCACCGAGAACGTCATCGACATCAACGGGCCCGGCACGCTCGGCTTCATCGAGCAGACCGTCCAGGCCACCGGCGGCCAGGCGTACGAGCTGTCCTTCTACCACGGCTACAACCTCTGGCCCGGACACGGCATCGAGCGGCCCACGTATCTGCGGGTCGAGGTCGAGACCGACGGCCGCACCCTGCTGCGCGAGGACTGCGTCCAGTACTACTCCGGCAAGGGCGGCACCGCCTCCCACAGCGACGAGCGCGTCAACGACCCCGCCTGGCACAAGCGGCGGCTCGCCTTCCGGGTGCCGGAGGGACACCAGCACGTGACCGTGCGCTTCGCCAACCCCGGCCGCTCCGGGCTCCACCCCGACCTGGGCGCCGACTCCGATGGCCACAGCGGCATGCTTCTCGCCCACGTCCGGCTGGAGGGCTCCGGCGGCGGCAGCTCCCTGCTCACCGTCGAGCAGCGCAAGCCCGACCAGGCGACCGTCGCTCAGGGGCAGATCTGGCAGTACCCCGCGGTGCTCGCCCTCACCAACCGCGGCAGCCGCCGCATCGGCACGCACCCGGCCGTCTTCACCGCGCCCGAGGGCCTCTACTTCCTGGAGGAGCGCCTCGTCATGACCCGCCAGGACGACGACCCGGAGGAGACCGTGGTGCCGGCCGTCCTCAGCAACGGCAACCGCACACTGACCTGCGATGCGCTCCCGCTGGAGCTCGCCCCCGGCAAGTGGGCGTCCGTCTACCCGGCCATGGGCGTGGACCACGACGCCCCCACGGGGCCGGTGACCGTAGCCCTCGGGATCGGTGCCCCCGTCTTCGCCACCGGGCACGCCACGGTCACGATCCGGCCGCACACCGGCGCCTGACCGAACGATGCGACGTACCAGGCTCTTCGTCGGCCGCCGCTCCCGAAGTACGTGCCGACCCCGGATGGTGGCCCTGATCCCCGCGCACAACGAGGCCGAGCGCATCGCCGCGTCCATCGCGGCGCTGCGCCGACAGCGGCGCGCCCCGGACCGGATCGTCGTGGTCGCCGACAACTGCACCGACGCGACCGCCGACATCGCCCGCCGGGCCGGCGCGGAGGTCATCGCCTCCGAGGGCAACCGGCACAAGAAAGCCGGTGCGCTCAACCAAGCCCTCGACCAGGCCCTGCCCGGGCTCGCCGACGAAGACCTGGTGCTCGTCCAGGACGCCGACACCACGCTGTGGCCGACCTTCCTCGCCAGCGCCATCGACGCCATGGACCCCACGGTCGGCGCGGTCGGCGGAATCTTCTACGGGGAGGGCGGTGGCGGTCTCCTCGGCGCGCTCCAGCGCATCGAATTCCACCGCTACGCCCGCGCGATAGCGCGGCGCGGCTATCGCGCGGACGTGCTCACGGGCACGGCCACGCTCTTCCGGGTGGCCACGCTGCGCGAGATCGAACGGGCCCGGCGCGCCGGGCACCTCGGCGGCGGCACGTCCTATTACTCCCTCGCCTCGCTCACCGAGGACGACGAGATCACCAAAGCGGTGCGGACGCTCGGTTACCGCACGGTCTCGCCGCCCGGCTGCGGCGTGGTCACCGAAATCATGACGACGTTGCCGAAACTCTGGCACCAGCGGTTGCGCTGGCAGCGCGGAGCGCTGGAGAATTTACGCGACTACGGCTGGACCCGGGTCACGGCCCCGTATATCGTCCGCCAGGCGTTCATGGGCCTCTCGGTGGTTTTCCTCAGCCTCTATCTGATGTTCACGGCGTGGATGCTCGCCCGGGGAAGGCCCCAATTCTCGCGCTTCTGGCTCGCGATCGGCTTGATATTTGTCGCGGAGAAGGTCGTGACGGCACGGGGTGCGGGGTGGCGGGGCCAACTGCTCGCGGGCACGCTCGCCATTGAACTCGCCTACGACATGTTCCAGCACGCCGTGTATGTGCGGTCCCTGTGGGACATGGCCAGGCGCCGCGAGGAGCGTTGGTGCGCGACGTGAATTCTTCATTGCCGGCCGGGCCGTGGCGAGGGCGGTCGGGCGATAGTCCGTCCTCCCTGGAGCGAGTGAAAGGAGATCCGTGTACGGAGGAATGCCGGTGGCCGGCGTGCTCGGGGTCGGCGGGGCGTCGGCGCTCGCGACGCGCAGGGACGGGTTCCAGGCGCTTGCCACGGTGGTGGCCGCGACGACGTTGCTCATGGCCGGGGTGGCCGTGACGAAGCTTGTGCCGCGACGCGGGGCTTCGCCGTACGTGGTGGAGTCTTCGGGCTTGCCGCGCCGACGGCGTGTTTCTCCCCGGCCCGGAATGGCGACGCGCCCTCCGGGTGGGCTTGCGCGGCGCCCACGTCATGGGTCGCCTGTGACGTGAGCGGCGCCGCGTTTGCGGTTCCCGCGCCTTTGACGCGGTAGGGGTGCCTCTATGTCTTTCGTCAAGCGAGGCGGGCGTTCCGGGTTCGGGGTTCGTAGAAGGTGCCGTCGCGGCAGTACGCCGCCCGCCTCACCGGAGTCTCAGCGCCCGAGTACCTGCCCGTAGTACAGCGCCCCGCGCAGCCCGAACAGCCGTGCCGTCAACGCCTTGGAGCCTGCCCCGGCGCCGTTCGGCAGGGTCCAGACACCGCCCGTGGTGAGGTTCTGCTCGTACTCCGTGCTGTTCTCGTTGTAGACACCGACCGTGACATCGCCGTCCCCGTCTCCGTCGTAGTCCCCGAGGGCCAGCGCCGAGCCGAACTCGTCGTTGACCTCCGAGGCCCCCGGGACCCCGGTGGAGTCCTGGTGCCAGGCCGCCGACGTGGCGGTGCCCGAGGCGTCGAGCAGACCGTCCGGGCCCGAGGTCAGTACGGTCGCCGAACCGGCCCGGTCCGCCGTCCCGACGGCCTCGGCGGGCGTGCCCGCCACCAGGTCGTCCCGGCCGTCCCCGGTGAGATCACCCGCGGCCAGCTTGATGCCGAAGTTGTCCGCTTCCTCCGCCGTGCCCGCGACGCCCGGAGTGTCCTGACTGAACGTGTGGTTGCGGATGCCGAAACCCTCGGCGCCCTCGCCTCCGTAGAGGACCCGCACCTTGCCGCCCTTGGCCAGCCCGTCGGGGCCGCACGCCCCGGTGGGCCGGTCGGCCACGGCCGTGATCAGGCAGTGCCCAAGGGCCAAGTCGTCCACTCCGTCGCCGTCGAAGTCGCCCGCGGTTATGGCGTAGCCGGTGGCCGGGGACTTCCAGTACTCCTGAAGCGCCGAACCGTTCCAGCGCCACAGGGTGGTGCGCGAGTAGTCGTTGGAGTACGCGGAGATCGCCAGGTCGGTCTTGCCGTTCCCGTCGAAGTCCCCGGCCGCCAGCCTGCCCGAGGTGCCGCCGTAGCCGGTGTGGAGCAGGTGCGTCAGCGGCTTGTCCTCGGTGAGCGGGCCCGGCCGCAGGGTGACCTCCCCGAACTCCCCGTGGGGCAGGCCCACCGCCACGTCCACGGCGCCGTCCTGGGTGAAGTCGCCCACGGTGAGCGAGGCCCCGGCGCCGCTGCCCGCCGAGCCCTGCGCGATCGTCCTGCCTCGCTCGAAGAGGCCGCTGGACGAGCCGTACAGGACGACCACCGAGCCGTGGCCCGTCGCGGTGCCGCTGCCGACATCCTCGCCCGACGCCCCGACGACGACGTCGGTGAGGCCGTCACCGTCCACGTCGGCCGTCACCACGGAACTGCCGAACTGGTCGTCCTTCTCGCTGGTGCCGGGGACTCCCGGGCTGTCCTGGCTGACAGAGGCGGTGGAGGTGCCGACCCCGCTCGATCCGCCGTAGAGCACGTGCAGATAACCCCCGGACTTCTTGCCGTCGATGTCACCTCGGTACACGCCGACCACGGCGTCCGCGTACCCGTCACCGTTGAAGTCCGGCCCCTGGACGGCCGCCGGCGCCGCGGCCGCCGGCGGGGCGAGCCCCGCCGGTACGAGGACGGCGACGGCTCCGAGCAGGGCAGCTGGAAGTCTCTTACTGTGCACAGGTACTCCACATCTCAAAGAAGAAAGGTCGGTTCACGTGCTGGAGGGCAACCGGATGGCTAAAGCCCCAGCACTTCGCCGTACTTGTACGTCTCCTGGGTGCGCTCACCGGCGTTCTCCCCCGGCGCGCTCACCGCGGTGTCCCGCAGGCCGTGCTGTGTGCCGTTCATGACGCCGTATCCGCCCGCGTCCTTCACGGTGCCCACGTCTTCGCCGGGCACGCCGACCACCAGTTCCGGACGGCCATCACCGTCGTAGTGAAATAAGGGGCAAGGGCTTTTCGGCGTGTGACTCACGAAACGTACGAATGGTTGCCGCGCCTTGCTGAGTTCGCGGCTTCCGCGGGCCGTCCGGTCACCGCCAGGATCGCGGCGCACACGCTGCAGGCGGCGAGCACCCACCACAGCGCGTCGGGCCGGCTGGCCAGCAGCAGGGCGACGAGCAGGGGCGCCAGCGCGGTGGCGCCCCCGGCGAACAGCTGGTTGAACGCCATGTACGAGCCGCGCTCACGCTCGGGCGGTATGCCGGTCAGCATCAGCATCACCGCCTGGGACACGGCCAGTTCGCCCAGTGTGTACACGGTCATGCCGATGACCATGACGGCCACCTGCGCGCCCTGCGGCAGCGGCTCCGCCAGCAGGGCCGCCGCGTACAGCGCGACGTACGACAATCCGCCGAGTGCCAGGGCCGGGCGGTGCGGGAAGCGTTCCAGGAAGCGGCTCAGCGGCAGTTGGAGCACGGTGAGCAGCGCGGTGTTCACCGCGAACAGCAGGCCGACCGTCCAGGGGGGCATGTGCAGTTCGCGCAGCACGAACACGGGCATCGCGCTCTCCACCGCCAGCATCGCGGTCAGCAGGAGCGCGTTGGCGCCCGCCACCCGCAGGAACGCCAGGTTGCGCCACGGCCCGTCAGCGCCGCCGCGTAGTCGGCGGGCCGGGGCGGGGTCGGCCGGGCGTCCGGGCGGGACACCGAGGTAGAGCAGGGCGTTGAGCACGAAGCCGGCCGCGTTGATGACGCCGAGCAGGACGAAGCCGGACGCGGTGTCGACGATGAACAGGCTCGCCAGGAGCGCGCCTCCGCCGATGCCCGCGTTGAAGGAGACCCGTACGAGGGCCAGCCAGCGCCCGCTCTGTCCGGGCGGCGCGAGGCGAAGGGCGAGCACGGGGCCGGCGGCCTGCTCGGCGCGGTTGCCGAGGGCGAGCAGCAGCGTGCACACCATCAGGGGGACCAGGCCCCGGAAGGAGACCACGCCCACGAAGCAGAGCACGCGCAGCACGGCGGCGGCGATGAGCACGGGTTTCGGGCCGAACCGGTCCACCAGGCGGCCGACCGCGAAGAGGACCGGGAGCACAGCGAGCGCGGTGACGGTCAGGACGAGGCCGACGGAGCGCAGGGACTGGCCGGACAGTTCGGTGAAGAACAGCAGCGAGAAGGGGTAGAAGAAGCCGGTTCCCAGGGCCTTGACGAGTTCGGACAGGCCGAACCACACGACGCCTGGCCCGCGCGGCAGCATCGGGGCCGCAGGCGCGGTGTCCTTGACTGCGGTGGATGTCATGGCGGTGCGACCCTTCGATGGGCGATGGGCGATGGGCGATGGGCGGTGAGCGGTGAGCGGTGGTTCGGCGGGGGCGGGTACGGGGCGGCGGGCCCGGGTCACAGGCGCAGGACGTGGCAGCGCTGCTCGGTCGCGACGCAGCCGCGGGAGCGCTTGGCCTGCTCGCTGCCGAGCCCGTAGTGCAGGGTGCGGACCCCGGCCGCCGCGGCCTCCTCGACCAGCCGGTAGTAGAGGACCTCGAAGTACAGGGCGAGCCCGGTGCTCTTCTGGTAGGCGTAGTCGTAGCCGGTCTGGCGTGCGTACCAGTGGTCGCCGTGGCGCAGGATCAGCCCGAAGCCGCGTACCTCGCCGTCCGTTTCGGCGACCACGGCGAAGGCGTCGTCGCCGAAGACGTCCCGGACCTGGCGGATCTGCGCGAGCACCTGCTCGGGGCGGATGTCGATGCCGTACTTGGCGAGCAGCCCCGACTCCAGGTCGGCGCACCGGTCGAGGTCGGTCTCGTCGAGGGACGTGAGCCGCACCCGCAGGCCGGACTCGCGGATGCGGCGCCGTTCGGAGGCGATGGACACCCGGCGTTTGCGGGGCAGGGCGGCGAGGTAGGCGTCGAAGCCGCCGTCGTCGGGGACGTGCAGGGTGCTGTAGCGGCCGGTGGTGTACGAGGTGTAGCCGCGGGTGGCGAGGGTGCGGGTGAGTGAGGCGTCCCGCTCGTCGAGGTACAGGAAGCACACCGAGGCGAGCCCGGCCGCGCGGGCGAGTGCCTCGGCCGCGGCGACCAGGGACTCCACGTCGGCGCCGGTCGCGTCGGCGGAGCACAGCACCCGGGTGCTGCCGACGTGGCGGCCCCCCGCGACGAGCGCTGGCATCAGCGCCTCCGAGGGGTCGGCGTCGAGTGACGCCAACAGCTCTGCCGCGCCGGGCAGTTGGGCCTCGGCGCTGTTGCGCAGGACGACGTCGGGGCGGCCGAGCGCCCACGGCACGGAGGTGGTGGCCCTGGCGGTGGCCAGGCCCGCCACGGGCCGGCCGTCGCGTTCGACCCAGAGGTAGGTCATGGGCACCCCCGCGGTGGCCTCGACGACGTCGAGCCAGCGGCAGGTGAGGAACACGTCGTACGGCCCTGCCAGGGCGTCCCATCCCGCGCGCGGCAGGTCCGCGGAGCGGTGGACGGCCAGGACCCCATCGGGCAGCCGTACGGTCGTCGTCATGGTGGGCACAGGCGGGTCGTCCTTCTCGGGTGGCCACGCGGGCCGGGGCGAGGGCGCCGGGGCCGGGGCCGGGGCGAGGGGGTGTCCCGGCCCCGGCACAGGGTCGGGCGGGTCGCGGCGCGACCCGCGGGGCGGTGCGGTCAGTGCATGACGTCGTACTTCGACGCCTCTACGAACTGCGGCGCGAACTTGCGCTTCTGCCACAGGCAGTAGCGGTTGAGCAGTCCGGCGAGCGGTCCCATGGGACGGCGGAAGTCGATGATCACCACGACCCGCGACTGCTCGCTCTCGTTGATCACCTCGTGCTCCAGGGAGACGTCGAGGACGACGCCCTCCCCCTCCTTCCACTGGTAGTACTCGTCGGCGAGGCGGATGCGCGGCGGGTTGTCCGTGGGCACCTGGACGCCCAGGTGGTAGCGGAGGATTCCGGCGTACGGATCCTGGTGCGCGGGCAGGGTGACGCCCGGCTCCAGGATGGAGACGAACGCGTTGACGACGTTCGGCGTCGACTGGGCGAAGGACAGCAGCGTCGGCAGGTCCTTCTTCGCCAGCTCGTTGGTGTTGCCGAACATGTACGCGTAGTACAGCCGCCACTCCTCCGACACCTGGGCCGCCCGGGTCGGGTCGAAGGTGCCGTACGTGGGGATCTCGCGGGCGGCGAGCAGCGCGTCGACCTCGGCCTTGAGCTCGGGGAACTTCCGCTCCAGCTCCCACACTTCAGGGAAGACCGCGTGCGCGGGGATGACGCGGCGGCGGTTGCGGCCGCCCGACTTGCGCAGGAAGACCCAGTTGGACAGGTCGCGCAGGCGCGGGTTGTTGAGGTACGGGGAGCCCTTCATGGCGTCACTCCTGTGGTGTGGGATGCGAGGGGAGGCGGCGCCGAGCCGCCGCCGTCGGTGGGCTGTCCGACGCGCTCCATCGCGCCTCGGCGCGCCTGCCAGACGCTCGTTCGGCCGTCCGGCTCCTCGAAGGTGAGGCGCAGGGGAGCCAGGCCGCGGTCGATCGTGTCGAGCATCGCCGCGTGGTCCGGGGCGGTGCCGCGCAGGATGTCGAGGAAGAAGGACGTGGACTGGGCGGGCAGTGCCTCGCCCTCGTTCAGCCGCTGGATGCGGCCGACGATCCCCGGCTGCGCGAGCAGCGCGTCCACGCCGTCGATGCCGCGCAGCACGCCGCCGGGCAGCGGGGAGAGGCCGAAGTACTGGAACTCGACGGTGCGGGCGGCCGTGCCGGTCGCTTCGACGGGCAGCCCGCAGGCGACGCGGATGCCCAGCTCGTGCAGGTCGATCCCGAGCGCGCGCTGGTACATGTCGGCGAGGAAGCCGCCGAGGCGGCCGTTGACCTCGATGATGCGCGGGCCCCGCGGGGTCAGCTTGATCTCGGTGTGCACCAGGCCCCGGCGGATGCCGAGCGCGAGCGCCGCGTCCCCGGCCAGCCGCGCCACCCGGGCGCTCTCGTCCGGGCCCAGGTGCGAGGGCACGAAGCCGCCGTGCTCGCGGAACGGCGGCATCAGCGGGAACTTGCCGGTCACGCCGATGGTGTGCGCCGTTCCTTCAACGACGAGCGACTCCACGGACACGTAGTCGCCGAAGTCGCCCTCGTCGCGGCCGGGCAGGAACTCCTCGACGACGAAGGGACGTTCGTCGGTCGGCGTCACGTCGGCGGGGAAGTCGGCGGCGTCGCGCACGAAGTGGGTGTCGATGCTGCTCTGGCCGCGCACCGGCTTGACGACGACCGGACCCGGCCGCTGGGCGAGCAGGGCGAGCGCCTCGGCGCGGCTGGTGACGGGTACCGACCACACGGCGTCCACGCCGCGCTCGGCGAGCCGGTGGCGCTGGGCGCCCTTGTCGGTGAGCCGGGCTGCCGTCCCGCGGTCGTGGTAGGGCAGGTCCAGGGTGTGCGCGAGGGCGGCTGTGAAGCGCAGCAGGCCTTCGCTGAAGGTGGTCACGCCGGCGATCTCGTACCGTTGCAGCCGCTCGGCAAGCGGGCCGACGTCGTGCTCGTCGCTCTCGTGGACCGGTCCGAAGCCTTCGTACTCGGCACGCTCCTCGGCGCCCAGTGCGCCGCTGAGCGCCACGTACACCGGTGCGAGGCCGCAGCGCCGAGCCGCGTGGGCGATGTCGGAGGGCCGGACGCCGGAGTGGGGGAAGACCGGGACGACGACGTTGCTCATCGCTCACCCGCACTCGTGTCTCGGAGCCGGTAGACCCGGTCCTTGATGTCTTCGACGCGCGCGCAGTCGCGGTCGATCGCGTCCATGGAGGTTGCGGCCATGAAGATCCGCATCGTGCTGGAGTACAGGTCCACGGTGGGGCGCAGCACTCCCCCGGGCTCGATCTTCAGATCGAGGCGGGACACCGTCTCCAGGTCCGCGATCGCGTTGACGGCCTGCTCGTCGACGCTGTCCACGACGCCCGACAGGGTGGTGGACGTCGTGCAGCACACGGCTTCGCGGAGTCGGTCGTACGTCCGGCCCGCGTAGTCGCGCATGAACTGGGCGGGCGCCAGGTAGGCCAGGGCCGTGAGGCTCGCCTGGTTGCCGCCCGCGCAGATGTCGTGGAAGCCGGGGTGCATGTTCCCTGCGATGCGGGTGCCGACCTCGACCAGGGCCGGGCCCGCCGGGGTGACGATGACCTCGGCATGGGTGGGGCCGAAGTGCACACCGAGGGCGTCCAGGGCCCGCTCCACGTAGGCGGTCAGCTCCGGCACGGGGCCCTCGTCGGGGGCCAGCAGGCGTTCGCGGTCGTAGATGTTGCGGCCGGAGGGCAGCAGGCGCTTCTGGTACTCCCATACGCCGCACACGTAGCGCCGGCGGGCGTACGAGACCATGTCGACGACGTACTCGGTGCCGTGCAGACAGGACTGGACGAGGACCTCGGTGTTGGTGTCGCCGTAGATCGTCCGCGTGCCCAGGATCTCGTCCGCGGCCTGCCGCACCTCCTGCTCGTCGGCGCAGATGAACACCCCGTCCCCGGCGGCCGAGTTGAGGGGTTTGACGACCACGGGGTAGTCGGCGAGGTCGCGTGCCCAGGCCACCAGTGCGTCGGGGTCGCGGCCCTTGGTCTGCTCGGCGCGGTGCAGGCCCGCGCTCCGCAGGGCCTCCCCCATGAGGTACTTGTCCCGGCGGGCGGCGGACAGGCCGGTGCCGTTGGTCGGCAGTCCGAGCCGCTCCGAGAGCAGGTCGGCGAGGACGACACCGGGTTCCTGACCGGCGAGCACGGCCACCGGGGCGAACTCGGCCAGCCGTACGAGGGTCTTCTCCAGGTCGTCGTGGACCAGGGCGGCCGCGTAGCCGCCGAGGTCGGGCGCGGGCATCGACGGCATGAACTCGGGGGTGCTCTGGACATGCACCAGATCCGCGCCCAGGGCGGTGAACTCAGGGGGAAGGTACTTTCCCGAGGTGTAGGCGTCGACCAGCACGACGACCGGTCTGTTCTGGGACAACGGAGCTCCTCACGAGGGTGGTTGGGGGGTGTGGCGGGTCAGGTGACGGAGAACCCGCCGTCGACGAACAGGGTCTGGCCGGTCACGTACGCCGAGGCGTCGCCGGCCAGGAAGACGGCGGCGCCGGTGAAGTCGTCCAGCACGCCGTTGCGGCCGGCCATGGTGCGCCGTGCCATCGCCTCGGTGCGCACCGGGTCGCGGAAGACCGCCTCGTTGAGCGGGGTGTGCACGAACCCCGGAGCGATGGCGTTGGCGCACACGCCGCGGGCCGACCAGGCCTCGGCCTGGGAGCGGGTGAGCGCGGTGAGGCCCGCCTTGGACACGCCGTAGGCCCCGCTGTTGCCGAACGCGCGCACCGACTGCTGGGAGGCGATGTTGATGATGCGCCCCCAGCCGCGTGCGGCCATGCCGGGCGCGAACCGCTGACCGAGGAGGAACGGCGCGTCCAGGTTGGTGCGCAGCGTGCGGTCCCACTCCTCGTCCGTCAGGTCCTCCAGCGGTGGCCGGACGTTCACCCCGGCCGAGTTGACGAGGATGTCGACGGCCGGGTGACGCTCCTCGATCTCGTCGGCCAGCCGGTGCACCGCGGCGCGGTCGCCGAGGTCTGCACCGACCCAGGACGCGGCACCGCCCCCCGTCGGCATCCGCGCGACGGCGTCCTTGAGCGGTGCGGTGCGCCGTGCGACCAGCACCACGTCGGCTCCGGCCGCGCACAGGGCACGGGCGATGGACTCGCCGATGCCCGAGCTGCCGCCGGTGATCACGGCCGTGCGTCCGCGCAGGCCGAACAGCGCGTCGAGGAATCTGCTCACAGCGTGCTCCCTCAGCCCTTCTGGCGGGTCGGGCGGAGCCTGATGTCGTCCAGGTGGACGTGCGGGGGACGGCCCACCACGAAGGCGACGACCTCGGCGACGTCCTCGGGCACCAGCAGGGGCCCGTTCTCCCGCGCGACCGCCTCGAACCAGTCCCTGTCGTACCCGGCGGCGTCCTGGAAGCCGGAGCGCACGAACCCGGGCTCGATCAGGGTGACCCGGATGTTGTGGGTGCACAGCTCCTGGCGCAGCGCCTCCACCAGGGAGTGGACGGCGAACTTGGTAGAGCCGTAGACCGGGTTGGCGGCCGACACCTGGCGTCCGACGGTGGAGCCGATGACGACGATGTCCCGCACCTTGGCCCCGCCGTCGGCCTCAGCCTGCTTCCTGAACTCAGCTCCAGTGGCGCGCAGTTGACGCATCACGGCGAGGACGTTGGCTTCCAGGAGCTCCTGCCAGCGGTCGGCGTCGGAGCCCAGGAGTGTGCCGGGCAGGCCACGTCCGGCGGAGGCGACGAAGACGTCCGCGGGCGCGCCCCACTCGCGCTCGGCCGCCGTGAGGAGTTCCTCGGTGTAGGTGGGCCGGGTCATGTCGCCCGGGTGGACCAGCACGGCCCCCGGCCCGCCCGCGGCCTCGTCGCGTACGGCGTCGAGCCGGCCGGCGTCGCGGCCCGCGGCCACCACGCGGGTGCCGCCGCGGGCGAAGGTGGTGGCGACCGCGCGGCCGATCCCGGAGGAGGCCCCGGTGACGACGGCGATGCGTCCCTCTGTCATGTCAACTCCTGCTCTTGCTGTGGTACTTGTCCGTGGATGCGGGTAGGGGGTCCGGCGGTCCTCAGGCGGGCACGACCAGTGGGATGTGCCCCTGGTCCACGAGCCCGCCGAAGTACGCGCGCAGCCAGGCCCGGTCCAGCGGGGCGAACTCCACCCCGAGCCGGGCGAGCAGCCTGCGGGTGCGGGTGTGGTCGTAGCGGATGTTGCGCTCGGGGCGGACGGCCCAGAAGTGCGCGAGGGCGATCTGCTCGTCGCCGTCGCCGAGGTGCCGGGCGAACAGCGGCCCGAATTCCGGTGACTCGTCCACCTCCAGGGGGCAGCCGAGGTCGCGCAGGGCGGCGAAGACCTCCTCGTACGTCACCTCGTGGTGCGTGTCGACGTGGAAGGTCCCGCCGCGCACCCGGGTGCTGCGGGAGATCTCCAGGATGCCCTCGGCGACGGTGTCCACCGGGCTCAGCGCCAGCGTGCGCGCGCCCAGGTCGGGCACCCGGCCCAGGCGTGCGCAGGCAATCAGCAGCTGCACCAGGCGGTTGTCGCCGCCGTTGCGCTGGAAGCGCCCGGTGCGCGAGTGGCCGGAGACGTTGCCGGAACGGTGGACGAAGCCGCCACCGCCGCGGGCCGCGAAGTCGTGGACGATGCGTTCGGCGTCGTACTTGCTGCGCTCGTACTCGTTGAGGAACCGCTGGCCGATGTTCAGGCTGTCCTCGGAGAACACGGTCGGCTCACCCTCGGGGGCGCTGCCGCAGACCGCGAGGGTGGACGCGTGGTGCAGGTCCTTGGGCCGCCCCTCGGACGCGAAGCGGACCAGGGCGCGCACCGGCTCGGTGTTCTGCCGGTCGAAGGACGCGCGGTCGCCGAACAGGCGGGTGTCGCCGGCCAGGTGGTAGACGGCCTCGACCTCGCGGGACAGCCTCGTGTACGCCGCGGGGTCCAGGCCCAGGCGTGGCTCGGCCAGGTCGGCCGCGTGCACGGTGACGCGGCCCGCGTGGCCCTCCAGGTCCTCGTCGGGCCAGTACCAGGCGTACGTCTCGCGCAGCCGCTCCCGGGCGGCGCGGGCGTGCTCCCCGCGCACCAGGCAGTGCACGTGCCCGTCGGTGCAGGTCAGCAGCAGATGCAGCAGGTGGGCGCCGATGAAGCCGGTGGCGCCGGTGAGCAGGACGGAGCCGTGGGCGCGGGGGGCGCCCGCGGGCGGTTCGCAGCGCAGGGCGCGCGGGACCTGGGCGAGCAGTCCGGTGCTGGAGCCGTTCTCCATGACGAACTGGCCCTCGCTGAGCGGGAGTCCGGCCGAGGCGAGCAGGTGCGCGCGGGTCGACCTGGCGAGTGCGCGGACCCGTGCGGGGTCGCGTCGGGCACACGCGTACGACAGGTCGGCGACGAGCTGGCCGTCGTGGATGCGGGCCGTCAGCTTCAGGCCGTATCCGCGGTCGTTCGCGGCGCCCCGCACCGGGCCGACCGCGTACCGGGACAGGGCGGGGCGCAGATCGTCGCCGTAGGGCAGGGCGAAGCCGCCCAGGTAGTTGAAGCACACGTCGGCGCGCCGCGGCCGGGCGTGCAGGCCGTAGGCCACGCCGAGGTGCGGCACCTCGTCGAGGGCGGCGGCCACCACCTTGGCGGTGGCCGGGCCGTCGCCCTCGACCACGGCGACGCGTACCGGGTAGGTGGAGGTGAACCAGCCGACGGCGCGGGAGACGTCGAGGGCCTCGTCGAAGGTGGCGCGACCGTGGCTCTCGACGTCCACGAGGAGTTCCTCGCGGCCTTCGTCGGCGGCCAGGGCCTGGGCGAACGCGGCGAGCAGCGCCGCGTGCGGCGGGGTGCCGGCCTGCGTGGCGTCGGAGCCGGAGAGGGCGTCGGTCTCGGCGCGGCTCAGGCGGAACCAGACGGCCTGTGCGTCGCCCTCCAGGTCGCCTCGGTCCCGCGGCACGGGCGCGTACCGTTCGACGCCGTCCCAGTGGGCGAGGTCGGCGCGCAGAGCGGGGGCGTGCTCGGCCAGGTGGGTGGCCCATGCGCCGAAGCCGGTGGTGCCCGCCGCGGTGGCGGGCGTGTTGCCGCGCAGTCGTTCGGTGTAGCAGCGGCTGAGGTCGTTGACGACGATGCGCCAGGACACGGCGTCCACGCACAGGTGGTGGCAGAGCAGCAGCAGGTGGGCGCGGGCGGCGCCCTGGAACAGATGGGCCTTGAAGACGGCGCCGGTGGCCAGGGAGATCTCGGCCTGCCGGTCGGCGGCGGTCCGCCGGATATGGCGCTGGACGGCTTCCTCGCCGTCGGGCAGCACGGACGTGGTGCAGGCGTCCGGCGCGGCGACGACTTCGCGGCGCCGTTCGGTGCCCGTACCCGGGAACGCGGTGTGCAGCAGCGGGTGCAGCGCGACGACGTCGGCGACGGCGGCCGCCAGGACGTCGGCCCGTACGCCGCCGTCGACGTCGAGCAGAAGCGCCTGGTTCCACTGGTCGGGCTCGGTGAAGTCCTGCTGGAAGAACCAGCGTTGGGCCGGGGAGAGCGTACGGTCGTCGTCGCGCGGGCCGGCCGCCCCTGGGCCGGGGCGCTGCTCGGTGGCCGCGCCCGCCGTGATGCGCGCGGCGAGCGCCGCGGCCGTCGGCTCGGCCAGGAACACCGCGGCCGACACCTGGTGACCTCGGGCCTGGAGGTCGGCGATGACCTGGATGGCGTCGATGGAACTGCCACCCACCAGGCGAAAGTCGTCGTACGGGCCGAAGTCGCCGTGCCCCAGGTGGCGCCGCCAGACGGCCAGCACCTCGGCGAGGGCGGGGTCGTCGACGTCGTGGGTGCGGTCGGCGCCCGTGGTGCGGCGGGCGAGCCGCTCCTGTACGAGGTGGCGCAGCGCGCGCTGGTCGGTCTTGCCGTTGGCGTTGCGCGGGAAGTCGTCGAAGACCTCGACGCGTTCGGGGACCATGTACGCGGGCAGGCAGCCGCGCGCGTCCTCGCGCAGGGCCGCCGGGTCGGGGTCGGCGTCCCGGACGACGACGGCGGCCACGAGGGCGGGGCGGCCCGCGGGGAAGTGCAGGGCCACCGCCTCGGCGACCTGCGGCAGGCGACGCAGGACCGCCTCGACGTGGCCGAGCTCCACGCGGTAGCCGCCGACCTTGACCTGCCGGTCGCCGCGTCCCAGGAATTCCAGGACGCCGTCGGCGTCGGCCCGCACCGTGTCGCCGGTGCGGTAGGCGCGCCCGGCCCCCGGGAACGCGGCGTCGACCTCGTCGGTGTAGGCGGCGGCGGTGGCCCGCTCGTCGCCGCGGTAGCCAGGGGTGACGGAGGGCCCGGTGACGTACAGCTCACCGGTGGCGGCGCGTTCGTGGAAGCGGCCGTCGGGGGTGCGGACGAACAGCCGGGTGCGGCCGAAGGCGGTGCCCACGGGCACCGAGTCGACGGCGCCGGCCCGGTCCAGCGCCGCCTCGTCGCGCAGGACGTGCGCGGCGATGCCGACGGTGGCTTCGGTGGGTCCGTAGTGGTTGACCAGGTTCTGGGTGACTCCGGATCCGAGCACCCGGCGGGCCAGCGGGAGGCCGAGCAGTTCGCCGCCGAGGAGCAGATGGCGCAGCGCGGGCCGGGCGTCCGCGTCGTGTCCGAAGGCGGGGAAGAGGACGCCCCAGTGCGAGGGGGTGGTCTTGAGGACGTCGACGCGCTCGGTGTGGAGGTAGCGCATCAGGCCCAGCGGGTCGCGGCGGACGGCGTCCTCGACGAGGTGCAGGGTGCCGCCGGTCCACAGGGCAAGGAACAGGCAGGTGTTGCCCAGGTCGGCGGCGAGGGTGGTGACGTGGGCGTAGTGCAGCGGTCCGGTGATGTCGAGGCGGTCGAGCAGCGCCTCGGTGTAGTGCCGCAGGTTGGCGTGGGTGACCTGGACGCCTTTGGGGACGCCGGTGGAGCCCGAGGTGTAGAGGACGTACGCGATGTCCTCGGGCGGGGGTTCGGCGAGCGGCGCCCGGACAGGGGCGCCGCCGTCGGTGGGGACCTCGGGATCGTCGAGGGCATCGAGCACGTCGAGGACCTGAAGTCCGGCTCGGCGCAGGTCGTGCGCGTAAGACCGGGAGGTGACCACCAGGTCCGGGGTGGCCGCGGCGAGCCGCCCGGCCCCCTCCGCCACCGGATCGGTGGGTTCGACGACCGTGTACGCCGCGCCGCTGCCGAGGGCGGCGAGCAGGGCGACCACCGCGTCCGGGGTGCGGTCGAGGTGGATGCCCACGAGGGAGCCGCGGTCGATGCCCCGGCGGCGCAGCCGGTGAGTCAGCCGGGACACCCTCTCGTCCAGCGCGGCGTAGGTCAGGCGGTCCTGACCGACGGCGACGGCTGTTCGGTTCGGGTGAGTCTTCGCGTGCGTGCGCACCAGCGCCGGGAGCATGCCGTAGTCCTTAGCGAGTGTCCGGATCGGTCGAAGCAGGGGCGGGCGGGCCGGATCAGCTCCAGCAGACGAGCGGCTCCTGCGGGCCCTTGGTGGCGATGAAGGCGGCAGCGCCGACCCGGTGCTTGCCGACGCCGGAGGTGACGGCGTGCAGCATGCGGGGGCTGAAGATGATGAGGTCGCCCGCCTCGGGGTGGATGACGTGGACGGGCTGCTCGACGCTGTCCGGTTCGAGGCCCTCGACGTCGAGGATCGTGCGGGTCTCGTCCTCGGTGGGCTCGCGCAGCCACAGCTGCAGGTCGCCGCCCTCGTCCGGGACCTGGAGGTAGATGTTGGCGACCAGCTGGTTGAGCACGCCCTCGATCTCGGGGGCGTCGGTCTCCTGGTCGATGGCGTCGTTGTGCGGGTAGAACTCGGAGGTCGACGGCTGGAAGACGCGGAAGGCGCCGACGAAGCAGGCCCGGCCGCGCAGCCGCATCAGGTTGGCGCCCGCGGGCCACAGCTCCTGCAGCTCCAGGCGGACGCGGTCCACCGGCGACAGGTAGGGGTGGAACATGGAGCGCACGTCCTGGATGGCCGGCAGGGCCTGGTCGTGGTACTTGTTCGTGAGCTCCGCGTCCCACTTGGTGTCGATGTGCGGCATGTAGACGCGGCCGACGCTGCTGGTGTGCTGCTTGTGGTAGTTGCCGAGGGCCTGGTGGTTGATGGCCTTCTGGGCGACCTTCTCGGCGATGTCGACCGGGTAGTAGCCCTTGACGTGGATGGCGCCGATCTCGCGGTTGGCGAGCTTCAGCAGCGTCTCGGCGGTCAGTTCGGTGGCGATCTCGTTCGTCGACGAACGGACGACGTGCGTGGTAACGCTCACGAAGAAGCTCCTCGGGTTGAGAATCGGCAGGAGCGCTCGATCCGGGCTCACTGCCGCGCGGCGGGCCGAAAGGGCCCGCGGGGCGTTCATGACTTTCGATGACTTCCAAAAGATGGAATCAGATATCCACCGACCGGAAATCTAGGCGGGCTTTCGTCCTGCCGTCAAGGGGAGTTCCGACCGGCGAATCCCGCTTCTCCTCACGGGATTTCAGGGCTCGCCGAATGGGCCCTTCCCCGCGAAAGGAAGGGCTGGATATACGAGTACGAAGGGGTGGTCAGCCGCAGGTCAGCGCGGGCCGAGGGCCGAACCGGCGGCCCCGGAAGAGGTCGTGGGCGTCGCGGGAAGGGCCGGAGCAACGGAGTCCGGCGGTGTTCCGATCAGGACGAGGTATTCCTCCAGAAAGGATTCCGGTGAATAACACCGCGCGGCGATCTCCGCGTAACGGCGCACGAACGCACGGGCGTCGGGTCTTTCCCGTACGAGGGTGAGGGCGAAAGGCTCGACGACGGTCGGCGAGCGCACCCGGCCCGGGTGGCACCCGGCCGCGATCAGTGCGGCCACCGCCCCGAAGGAGTGGCCCACCGGACGCACCCCCTCCTCCAGGGCGTCGGCGACGTCCCGCGCGTCCACCAGGAAGTCCTGCCCGTCCACGGGCGGACTGCCGCCGCAGCCGCGTCGGTTGACCAGCCGCGGCGCGTAGCGCCCGGCGGGCCCGCCCCCGACCTCAGCACTTCCACCGGTCGCACCGCATCTCCTCCTGGTCCGCTCCGTGTTCGGTGACAGGCCCCGCGGCCTTCCCACACTGGTCAGTTGCGCGAGGCGGGCACCGGGTTTACGCGGGGCCGCGAAAACCCGGCGTGACCTGGATCACGGTGCCGGGACGGGCGGCCGGTCAGCAGCACCGCGTGGTGACGTGCTCGGCGCGCCGGGTGTGGTCGCGCCACAGGGCCCTGCGCTGCCGTGCCGTAAGCCGTCCGCCGGGCGCGGTGGCCGCGTGGGCCCGGCACACACGGCGGAACTCGGCCTGTCCCGACACCTCGTCGAGGTAGCGCGCGGCCCGCTCCCATAGCCCGCGCGCCAACCGCCGGGCGCTCAACCGGCCTTCCCCGCGGGCGCGCGGGGCTCCGCGGCCGGCTCGGGGCGCGGCTCGTGCGGGGTCTCGGAGGTGGGGAGCGGTGCGTGCGCGCGCAGGGCCTTGACCCACACACGTACGACATCGGCCATGACGACGAGCACGAGCAGGGCGAAGACGGCGGCCAGGACGCCGTCCACCGTGGAGTTGGTGACGATCTGGCGCATGTCCTCGGCGGTGCGCGCGGGAGCGAGCACGTCGCCGCCCGCCAGTGCGTCGGCGTAGCGCTCGCGCTGGGCGAAGAAGCCGACCCGCGGGTCCGGCGAGAAGACCTTCTGCCAGCTCGCGGTGAGGGTGACGGCGACGTCCAACAGCAGCGGCAGACCGGTGACCCAGGCCATGCGCCGGTGCCCCTGTTTGATCAGGACGGTGGTGCACAGGGCGAGGGCGAGCGCGGCGAGCAGCTGGTTGGCGATGCCGAAGAGCGGGAACAGCTGGTTGATCCCGCCCAGCGGGTCGGTGACGCCGATCAGCAGGAAGTAGCCCCAGCCGGCCACCATCAGCGCGCTGCACAGCCAGATGCCCGGCTTCCAGCTGACGTCGCCCAGCGGCTTCCACACGTTGCCCAGGGCGTCCTGGAGCATGAACCGGCCCACCCGGGTGCCCGCGTCGACGGTCGTGAGGATGAACAGCGCCTCGAACATGATCGCGAAGTGGTACCAGAAGGCCCGTACGGACTCGCCGCCGAACGCCTCGGAGAGCACGTGCGAGAGGCCGAGCGCGAAGGTGGGGGCGCCGCCGGTGCGGGCCTGTACCGACTCCTCGCCGACCGCCGCGGCCGCCTGGTGCAGGTCGGCGGGGGTGAGGGTGAAGCCCAGGTGGCGCACCGCCTCGGCGGCGGACTCGGCGGTCGGACCGAGCAGTCCCGCCGGGGAGTTGACGGCGTAGTACAGCCCGGGATCCAGCACGCACGCGGCGATCAGCGCCATCACGGCGACGAACGACTCGGTGAGCATGCCGCCGTATCCGATCATGCGGATGTGCGACTCGCGCTGGATCAGCTTGGGCGTGGTGCCCGAGGAGATCAGGGCGTGGAAGCCGGACAGCGCACCGCAGGCGACGGTGATGAACAGGAACGGGAAGAGGCTGCCGGAGAACACCGGTCCGGCTCCCCCGGACGCGAAGTCGGTGACGGCGTCCGCCTTCATGGCGGGCATCGCGACGAGGATCGCCACGGCCATCAGCGTGATCACGCCGACCTTCATGAACGTCGACAGGTAGTCGCGCGGGGCCAGGAGCAGCCAGACCGGCAGCACGCTCGCCACGAACCCGTACCCGATCAGCAGCCACACCAGGGTGGTCGGTGCGAGTGTGAACGCCTGCGACCAGGCGGGGGACTCGGCGACCTCGTTGCCGCCGATGACCGAGAGCAGCAGCAGGACGGCGCCGATGACACTGGTCTCCATCACCCGGCCGGGCCGCACCAGCCGCAGCCACAGGCCCATGAAGAGGGCGATCGGGATGGTCATCGCGATGGAGAAGGTGCCCCACGGCGATCCGGCCAGGGCGTTGACGACGACGAGCGCCAGCACCGCGAGCAGGATGACCATGATGGCGAGCACGGCCAGGATGGCGGCGGCCCCGCCGACCGGGCCTATCTCGTCGCGTGCCATCTGCCCCAGACTGCGCCCGTCGCGGCGGGTCGACAGGAACAGCGTCACCATGTCCTGCACGGCACCGGCGAAGACGGCTCCGACGACGATCCACAGCACGCCGGGCAGATAGCCCATCTGCGCGGCGAGCACCGGCCCGACGAGGGGGCCGGCTCCCGCGATCGCGGCGAAGTGGTGGCCGAAGAGCACGCCCTTGCCGGTGGGGACGTAGTCCACGCCGTCCTCCAGCCGTTCGGCCGGGGTCGCGCGGGTGTCGTCGGTGCGCAGCACGCGGCGGCTGATCCAGCGCGCGTAGAAGCGGTACGCGACGGCGTACGAGCACAGGGCGGCGACCAGCAGCCACACGGCGCTGATCTCCTCACCCCGGGACAGGGCCAGTACGGCCCAGGCGGCGGTGGCCGTGAGGGTCACGGCGACCCAGAGCGCCGCGCGCAGCGCCCGGTTGCCCGGTGGGCGCGCGGGCGCCCCGGTTCGGTTTTCATCCATGGGAACCACCTTTCAGTCGGCACGCCGTCGGCGGCCGTCACAGGTCCTTGGTCGGACGGTCCGGGGTCGGACGGTCCTTGGTCAGGTGCCGGAACAGTGCGGCGAGGGCCGCGCTCAGCAGGCAGACGGCGAAGTGCAGGAGGTAGAAGAGCGGGATGCCGAACAGCCGGGGCCGGTCGGGCGGCACGGCGACCGTGGCCGCCGCGGCGATCACGGGGATGAGCAGCAGCAGTCCCCGGACCTTGCGCCGCGGTGTTCCGCGTCCGCTGTCCGCGGGGTCGTCTTCCGCAGCCACAGCCGCACCTCTCCTCGCCCCGGGCCGACGGCGCCGGCCCGTACCTGTCGATTCGGACGCGCCCCCGCGGTCGTTCGCGTGCACGCGGTCCGGTGTGCGGGGGCTGCGGGAGTGCGCGAAGAGACGGTCCGGCACCGCACGGACGCGTGGCGGACTCCCGCGAGCGAGGCGGCGGGCCGGAGGTCCGCCACCTGCTCCGGATGTTGGTTGCGCGGCCGGCCCGTGGGGTTTACACGACCCCGGCAAGCGCCTCAGTGGCGTGGATCACACGGCCGCCGGATCTTCCTTGACGCTCATCCGGGGCCGTCCTAGAGTGCCGCATGCCGGAAAAGGCATTCCGTCATACGGAAAGTCATGTGCAGGGGGAGCTATCAACCAGGCTGTCGGAGCGTGTTTCACGCTCGTCCTCGGCGTCGCGCTCCTGGCCGGGGCCCGCAGACCACCCCACGACGAACTCCCCCACCCCGCCCGCTGGGCCCTGGGCGGACGCGGCCTCGGCACCGCCGCGACCTGCCTGCTGCTCGGGGGCACCATCTACACCTCGTACACCTACATCGCCGTACCCGGCCTGATCTTCGGCACCGGCGGACTCGCCCTGTACGCCCTCGTGTACACGATGATGCTCTCGCCCCTGATCATGATCATGCTGCCCCGGCTGCGTGACGTCGCCGCCCGGCACGGCCTGGTCACAGCCGCCGATTACGTACGCGCCCGGTACGGCTCACACCCGCTCGCCCTCGCCACCGCGCTCACCGGCATCCTCGCCACGATGCCCTACCTCGGGCTCCAGGTCGTCGGCCTGACCGCCGTCCTGCGGGCCATGGGCCTCACCCCCACGGGCGTCGCCGGCTGCGCCGTACTCACCCTGCTCTTCCTGCTGTTCGCCCTGGTCACCCACCCCGGCGGCCTGCGCGCCTGCGCCCGTGTCTCGTTCGTCAAGGCCGGGGTCATCGGCACCGCGGTGATCGTCCTCCTCGCCCTCGTCCTCCACCGGCTAGGCTCCCCCGGGCACATCTTCACCCTGGCCGCCCAGCGCAGCGAGGCCACCGGGCAGCCCTTCGGCGTCCCCGTGCACGGCTTCAGCGCGTACGCCACCCTGGCCATCGGGTCCGCGCTCGCCCAGCTGATGTACCCCCAGGTCCTCCTCGTCGCCATGGCCAGCCGCTCCCAGCACACGCTGCGCGCCGCCACCACCTACCTGCCCGCCTGGAGCATGACGCTCGGGCTCTGGGCGTTCCTGGGCATCGCGGCGCTCGCCGCCGGAGTGCAGACCCAGGCCGGGCACGGCGAGCTCGCCGTGCCCATGCTCATCGGCCAACTCGCCCCTGACTGGCTCGCCGGGCTGCTGTTCGGTGCCATCGCCGTGGCCGGGCTGCTGCCCGCCGTCCTGATGGCGATGAGCATGGCCATGCTGTTCGTACGCAACATCTACGTCGAGTACCTCAACCCCACCGCCACCCCCAAGCACGAGGTCCGCGTCGCCCGCGGACCCGTCCTCGCCATCATGGCCGGGGCCGTCGCCTTCGCCCTGCTCGTGAAGCCCCAGGACGCCGTCAACCTCCATCTCCTCGGCGGGGTCTGGATCCTGCAGCTGCTGCCCACCGTCGCCCTGTCCCTGTTCACCCGCTTCTTCCACCGGCGCGCCCTGTTCCTCGGCTGGGCCACCGGCATGGTCGCCGGTACCGCCTTCCTCGGCCTCGGCCGCTTCTCCGCCGTCGTCGACGTCGGCATCGGGCCGCTGCACGCCCCGGTGTACGTCGCCCTGACCGCCCTGGCCCTCAACCTCGCCGTCGCCGCCGTGCTCACCCCCGTCCTCGACGCGCTCAAGGTGCCCCGGGGCACGGACGCCACCGCCGGCGGCGCGGCCTGGGAACGCCGCGGCTCCAAGTACGCCTTCGTCGTCGAATGAGTGAGGAACCCCTCGCGTGAAACCGCTTCTCCCACGGCCCGGCGCCCTGCGCCCCCGCCCGGCCGGACCCGTCCCGCCCGGCAGACCCCTGCCTCCCGGGCCGGCCACCCCCGAGGACAGCGCCCCCGAGGACAGCAGCCTCGACCTGCGCGACGCCGACCGGGAAGTCGCCATCGCCCAGCTCTTCGACGAGCACTACGCACGACTGCTGCGCCTCGCGATGCTGCTCGGCGCCGAACAGGACGCCGAGGACGTCGTGTCGGAGGCCTTCTACCAACTGCACTGCCGCTGGGCGAAGCTCAAGACGCCGGAGGCCGCCGCCGGCTATCTGCGCTCCATCGTCTGCAACCTGACCCGGATGCGGATCCGCCGCATCAAGGTGGTGCGCCGCCACACCTACGCCGAACGCGACGACCTGGTCCGCTCCGCCGAGCAGCAGGTGCTGCTCGACGACGACCAGCGCTCCCTGGTCGCTGCACTGCGCACCCTGTCCTCCCGCCAGCGCCAGGCGCTCGTGCTGAAATACTGGCTCGACCTCAAGGAGGCCGAGATCGCCGAGACGATGCGGATCTCCGCCGGTGCGGTCAAGTCGCACACAGCGAGGGGCATGGCGAAACTGACGAGCGTAATGAAGGGGCAACCCCAGTGACCACGAAGACGGAGGAGCTGCTGCGGTCCGCCCTCAGCGACCTGGCCGCGTCCGTGCCCGACGGCGCCGCCACCTCCTACCGCAAGGAGCAGGCCCGCTGGCGCCGCCGCGAGTACCGCCGCCGGTGCGTGGTCGCCGTCCTGGTGCTGCTCATCGTCGCCGTGGTCTGCGCGATCGGCTTGATGACGCTCGCCGACGCCCCGCCGGACACGCACGTCATCTTCAACAACCAGGGCGGGAAGGCGGCATCGGAAGCCGGGCCGTAGAAGGCGGTACCGGAAGCCGGGCCGTAACGCGATGATCACCACGGTGACCGCCGCACCGAGACCGTGGCCATCGGCATCGCCCGGTGCCCGCGGGTTCGTACGTGACCGTCGATCGGCGGGCTTTCCTGTCCGTCATGGACGCCGTCTCCGGCGGCATCTCCTACGGAGCCGCCCACCGTGATCCCGAGCTGGTGGAGCGCGGCCGACGCACCCTGGCCCAGCTTTCGCGCCGCACAATGTCCTGATCCCGAGCGGGACACCGCAGGCGTCGGAGGCGACCGAGCGTTTCAGTCCCCCGCTTACCCCGGTCGACCGGCGCCCAGCCTTGTCGCCGTCGGACGGGGCCTCGGTCATACAGCCGTCCACCGAGATTTCGCCCAGTCCAAGGCCGCACTCCTTGACGCGGCCTCCGATCGTCCGGTCGGAACATCCGGCTGTGGAGATGCGTTCGTAGCCGGACCCGTGGGCCCGTGGACCCGTGGACCCGTGGACCCGTGTGAGCACGATGTGCTCGAAGACCGTCCGGTCGGCAATCCGGCGGTGGTGACAGCCCAGCGGGTGGTCCACGACGAACTCACCCGCGATGACATGTCGCCGCCTCAGTCAGTCGCACAGGGCAGCCGTCTGCGCCTTTATCAGTCCCTTGCTCAGCGGGATGGGCGGCTCCTTCTTCAGGTCCGCGCCGAGGTCGAAGACATTGACTGCGAGGACCAGTTGTCGCTCACCGTCGGCGGTGGTGAGGGACACGCTGGTGAAGCCGGGTCCGCCGCCGTCGGTCTGCCAGGCACTGATCGGCCTGGTGTCCGGCTCCGAGCCGCATGTCACGTCCCTGCGCTGTACGCCGAGTCCGTACGCCGGCGTCTTGGGGAACCGCACCGTCGTCAGGAGTTCGCGCTGCTGGGCGGGGCGCAGGAGCTTGCCGGTGAACAGGGCACGGTGGAAACGGGCCAGGTCGCCGACCGTGGAGATCATGGCGCCGGCGGTCCAGTCGTACGACGGGCTGAAGCGGGTCACATCGCGTCCGGCGAGGTCGTAACCGTGCAGATGAGGGCCGTGGATGGCCGGATCGGTCAGCGGGAAGGAGGTGTCCTTCAGGCCGAGCGGGGCGAGAATCCGCCGATGGATTTCGGAGGGCGCGCTGCGATGGGTGACTGCCTCGATCACCAGGCCGGCGAGCAGGTAGTTGGTGTTGGAGTACGCCCAGCCGCCGCCGGGCGCGAACAGCGGCTTGTGCCGGACCGCTCGGGCGATCACCTCGCGAGGGGTGTAGACGTGGCCCCATTCGTGGCGCTCCAGGTAGGGGGCGAAGAACTCCGGTTCGGTGGTGGGGTCGTAGATGCCCGAGGTGTGGTTGAGCAGTTGCCGGATGGTGATGGCCGTGCCGGTGTTGCCGTTCCCCCGGACCACGCCGGGCAGCCATTTCTCCACGCTGTCGTCGAGCGAGAGCCGCCCTTCGCCCTCCAGTTGCAGGAGCACCGTCGACACAAACGACTTGGTGTTGCTGGCGATACGGAACCGATGGTCCGGCCGGGCCCGCTCGCCGCTCGCCGTGTCCGCGAGCCCGGCCGCCGTCCGTGACTCCCGCTCTCCGCGCCTGACGTACGCCACGACACCCGGGAATCCGTCCGCGACCGTCTGCTCGATGGCCTCCTCAAGGCCGGCGGGCGGCGAGGCCGACGCCCGCTCCGCCGCGGCCGCCGGGAAGATCCCGGACACCGCCACCGCGCACATCCCCGCCCACAGCGCCGCGGCCCTTGCACGTACCTTCACCGACTGCTCCTGTCCCTGTCGCCTGTGCCGTTCCCGCCCCAGCGTGCCGGGCCGCCGTACCAGTCGCCCAACCTGCTGATACCCGCATTGATACGGGGGCTGTCCCCACCCCCTCACCGTCCCCGTCCCTGTCCCCGTCCTGTCCCTCGCTATATGCCTGTGCATGGCGAGTCCGGGCGGGGCTGACCGGACCGCGGCATCCCGACGAAGTGCAGGGAGGGCGACAAGGCGTCGATGGCGTGCCGTACGAAGCGCTCCCTTCGCCGTGCCGCAGTGTCCCGACGGCCCCATAGTCGGTGCTCAGGCTTGGATACGACTGCTCATGGTGTGGCGGCGTGACAGGGCCAGGGGAAGATGGCGCTGCACGGCCCCGCCAGCCACTGCGGGGGCCGCGAAAGCGCCGGCGCGCAGGGTCGCATAGGGTCCCCGCCGAGGCGACCCGCTCGCCGCTTGGCCGAGGGGGTAAAGGGCTGATTCACCCGTTCGGCCCATCTCGGCTCCCTCTGGCTTGAGCGGAACGCCTTTACTGAGGGTGAGGCCGGGCGGGGCACGTACGGCCCCTGGCCTCGGGCCATATGCGTCACATACCAAGACGCCGTCATCGAGCCGGGTTCGCCCCGCCTGCAGCTCACGGGGCGAAGACGCATATGTCCCGGAGTTCAGACCTCGCCCATGCCTCACACCTGGGAGGTAAACAATGATGACGCGTACCCAACTACGCGCAGCGGGCCTCGTATCCGCATGCATCCTGGCGACCACAATCACCCCGGCCTGGACCGCCAGTCGCCCCGCAACCGAGCAGCCCGCACCCTGCCGGACCGGCAACCTGGCCCTCGACTGGACCACCGGCGGGACGGCCAACCCCGGCGGTTCGCATACGGAGGAGCAGGTGACCGTCTTCGCTGCGGTGAAAAACACCGGATCTGATGCGTGCACCCTGCGGGGCTACCCGAAAGTGACCCTGAGGATGGGCACGGAAACCCGGGGTGTGGAGACCGAAACGTTCATGCAGCAGGTCTCGAAGAAGCCGACAACCGTCACCCTCGACTCGGGTGCCAGCGCTCGGTTCATCGTGACCTTCCTCTCCGGGAAGCCGAGCGACAACATCATCGACCCCGGCGTGGCGGCCATCACCCCGCCCGGAACCACCAAGGCCAAGGAACTGCCTTGGCGGTGGGGGCTGGTCCAGAAGCAGGAAGGGGCCACGCACCCGGGCAACTACGTCAGCCCGGTGTTCCGCTGACATCCCGCTCCAGCAACCAACACGCGCGGGCGTGCCGAGGACGTGGGGTCGTAGCACTCCGCGCTGGGTGCGGCCTTCGAAGTGGTCAAGTGCGAGGCTGTGTTTGAGTTCGCGGTAGTCGTGTTTGATCCGCCAGTGGAGTTTCGCCCAGCGCACCAGGTCGGACGCCGTCCCAGCGGCTGCGTCCGCCTGCTTGTTCCTGAGCGGTGCGGCAGGCCTCCTTGCCCGAGGCCCCGAGGCCCCGAGGCCCCGAGGTCCGCACCGGCAGCACGGCGTGCCTCCCGCCCCGTCCCCGACCACCCCCGACCACTCCCCTCACTCCCTCACTTCCCTCACTCCCCCACCATCCGCAGCCGCCGCACCCGCGCCGGAGCGGGCCCGGTCGACTCGCGCGGGATGTAGGTCGTGCGCAGGGTGTGGCGGCGAGGCCTGGCCGTGGAGCCGTTGATGCGCCGGACCAGGATGTCTGCCGCGAGACCGCCCAGTTCCTGCACCGGCTGGCCGACCACGCTCAGCCGGGGCCGGACCAACGTGGCCCACTCCGCGTCGTCGAAGCCGATGACGGAGACGTCACCGGGAATGTGGGCGTCGAGATCGAGCAGGGCGTCGAGCGTGCCGAGCGTGGCCACGTTGTCGGTGGTGAACAGGGCGGTGGGCCGGTCGTCGGAGGTCATCAGGTCCAGTACGGCGGAGCGCGCCCAGGCCCGGTCATATCCGGTGTGCCGGATCAGCTCCGCCTCACGCGGGATGCCGACGGCGCGCAGAGCCTGCCGGTAGCCGGTGAGGCGTTCGGTGGTGGTCCAGATGTCCGCGCCCGGAGCCAGCAGCGCCGCGTTCTCGTCGGGGGACGCCGAGGTGATGACCGCGATGCGGGTGTGCCCCTCGCCGGTGAACCTGGTCACCGCGGCCTTGGCGGCACCCCGGTTGTCCACCACGACGGTGTCCAGCGCGGACCCGCTCAGCGCACGGTCGAACAGGACCACGGGAACACCCGAGGCGACGGCCCTGTCGAGGTGCTCGTGGTCGGCCGCGGCGGGCGCCACGACGAGGCCGTCCACACGCCGTTCGATGAACAGCTGCACCGCGGAGCGTTCCGTCTCGCCGTCCTCGTCGCTGTTGGCGAGGACGACCTGGAGGCCGGCCTTGGCCGCGACGTCGGCGACGCCGCGCACCGCGCGGGCGAAGTAGGCGTTCTCCACGTCAGCGACGACCACACCGAGGGTGTGGGTGCGTCCGCTGATCATGCTGCGGGCCACCGCGTTGGTGCTGTAGCCCAGTTCGGCGGCGGCGGCCAGCACCCGTTCCCGGGTGGCCGCGCTCGCCGACCCGTATCCGCCCAGGACCCGGGCGGCGGTGGCCTGTCCCACGCCGGCGTGCCGGGCGACGTCGGGGATGGTGACGCGGCGCGGCGGCCGCGCGGTGTTCGGCATGGGGCGGTCTCTTCACAGGTGACGGCTCGGCGGACACCGAGGAACGGGGCGAGGAACGGGGCGGTGAAATCCGGCGCCATTCAACCATTGACGGACAGCGCCTGCCGATGGGTAAGGTACAGGCTCGTTGGTAACGTTATCAATTTCCGCCAACTCCGCCTGCCTGCCTTCCCCCGGCCGACCACGGCACGTTCAGCCCCACGGCCATCCCCAGCCCACGCCCTGAGCTCACGCCCCGAACACCGGAGGTATCACGGATGGCAACCGACACCCCCTCGCCGCCCCCGGACACAGGCCCGGCCATCACCCTCGTCGACGTGGTCAAGGACTTCGGCGGCGCACGGGACGCGGCGGCCGTCCGCGGCGTCAATCTCTCCATCGGCGAGAGCGAGTTCTTCTCCCTACTGGGGCCGTCCGGCTGCGGCAAGACCACCACCCTGCGGATGATCGCCGGGTTCGAGGAGCCGACCGGCGGACAGATCCTGCTGCACGGCCGCGACATGGTCGGCGTACCGGCCAACAAGCGCGACATCAACATGGTCTTCCAGTCCTACGCCCTCTTCCCCCATCTGAGCGTCGCCGACAACGTGGCGTTCGGACTGCGCCGCAAGCGCGTGGCGAAGGACGAGATCCGCGACCGGGTCGAGAAGATCCTGCGCACCGTCGAGCTCACCGACAAGGCCGACCGCCGGCCCCGCCAGCTCTCCGGCGGCCAGCAGCAACGCGTCGCCCTGGCCCGCGCCCTGGTCAACCGTCCACGCGCCCTGCTCCTCGACGAACCGCTCGGCGCCCTCGACCTGAAGCTGCGGCAGTCCATGCAGCTGGAACTCAAGCGGATCCAGCGCGAGGTCGGCATCACCTTCATCTACGTCACACACGATCAGGCCGAGGCCCTGACCATGTCCGACCGGATCGCGGTGATGAACCACGGCCTGGTCGAGCAGGTCGCCCCGCCCCAGGAGGTGTACGAGCGGCCCGCCACCGCGTTCGTCGCCGGGTTCATCGGCACCTCCAACCTGATCGGCGGGCGTCTGGCCTCCGTCGGTACCGACACCGGGGTGCTCGATCTCGGCGACGGCCAACGCGTCTCCGTCCCGCTGCGCGGCTCCCACAGCGCCGGGGCCGACGTCGAACTCACCGTGCGGCCGGAGAAGATCACGCTGACCACGCGGCCGACCGACACCGCGAGCCGTATCCGCGGCACCGTCCGCGAGGTGGTCTACCTCGGCACCTCCACCAACTACACAGTGGACACCGCCACCGGCGCGCAGATGACCGTCTTCCAGCCCAACGACGGCACCGCCTCCGTCAACCCGGTCCGGGGTGAATCCGTCTGGCTCTCCTGGGCCACCGAGCACTCCTACCTGCTCACTACCGCTCTCCTCCCCGTGGCGACCGCCGCGGCCGCGGATTCCCTCACCCCGCGCTGACGACAGGCAGACCACCATGCCCGAGCACGTGACACCCTCCGCGCCCCGGCTGCGCGGGCTGACCGAACGACGCCTGACCCGGCGCGGCCTGCTGCGCGCCACGCTCGGCGCCGCCGCACTGGCCCCGCTCGCCGCGTGCAGCGTTCCCGGCGCCCGCGTGCACGTCCCCACCGGCAAGGCGGAGATCGCCGCGGCCGTCAGCGACTTCTGGACCGGCAAGAAGAGGGCCGGAAAGCTGGACTTCGTCAACTACACGCAGTACATCGACGTCGACCCCACCGACCAGAGCAAGCACCCCACCCTCGACGCCTTCACCCGCGAGAGCGGCATCAAGGTCGCCTACCACGAGCTGATCGACGACAGCGCCTCCTGGTTCGGCAAGATCCAGCCCGAGTTCGCCTCAGGCCAGGGCATCGGTTACGACCTGATGGTCGTCGGCGGTGACAGCTACCTCACCAAGTACGTCCAGCTCGGCTACCTCGCCCCGCTCGACCACAGCCGGCTGCCCACCTTCGCCCGGTACGGCGGCGCCGCCTTCAAGAACTCCTCCTTCGACCCCGGCAACGTCTACACCGTCCCCTGGCAGTCCGGAATGACCGGCATCGGCTACGACCCGGCGCAGGTCGGCCGGAAGATCACCAGCTGGCAGGACCTGCTCGACCCGAAACTGCACGGCAAGGTCGGCATGTGGAACGACGCGGTGCAGATGGGCAACATCGCCCTGCTGGCCATCGGCGTCGACCCGGAGACCTCCACCCCCGCCGACTGGCGCAAGGCGGCGGCCTGGCTGCGCAAGCAGCGCGACGCCGGCATGGTCCGCTCCTACTCCACCGCGACCTACCAGTCCTCACTCCAGCGCGGCGACCTGGCCGCCTCCCTCGTGTACTCGGGTGACGTCTTCCAGGCCAACCAGAGCGGTTCGGAGCTGGAGTTCGTCATCCCGGAGGAGGGCGGGCTGCTGTGGACCGACAACCTCTGCATCCCCTCGACGGCCTCACACCCCGTCGACGCACTCACCTACATGGACTACGTCTACCGGCCCGAGGTCGCCGCGAAGATCAGCGAGACCGTGCAGTTCGTCTGCCCCGTCCCCGGCGCGCAGAAGGTCATCGCACGCCACGCGGCCGCCGCCACCGGCGAACGGCACACCGTGCTCAAGGCCCTGAGCACCAGCCCCCTGGTCTTCCCGACCGAAGCCGACGAAGCGAAGCTGCGCCACCTGCGGGTGCTCGACCAAGAGGAGGAGAAGCAGTGGAACGCGCTGTTCGAACCGATCTACCAGGCGTGAACCGGCGGCGCCGCGGCCGCGCCGCGGCGCTGGCCCCCTACTGGATGATCCTGCCGGGCTGGCTGTGGCTGGCCGCCTTCTTCATCATGCCCGTGATCGTGATGGTGTCACTGTCACTGCAGACCGGCGACTTCCTCGACGGCTTCCGTCAGACCTGGCACTTCCAGACCTACGCCGACGCGATCAGCACCTACCACGTGCAACTCGTACGGTCGCTGGTCTACGGCGCCGCGGCCACCGTCTCCTGCGCCCTCATCGGCTACCCGGTGGCCTACTGGATCGCCTTCCGGGCCGGCCGGCACAAGTCGGTGTTCCTCTTCCTGCTCCTGCTGCCGTTCTTCGTCTCCTTCGTCATCCGCACCCAGTCCTGGAACGTGGTGCTCGCCGACCACGGCGTCGTGCTCGGACCGCTCAAGGACATGGGCCTGCTCTCCGACGACTTCCACCTGCTGGCCACGCCCTACGCGGTGATCGGCGGACTGACGTACAACTTCATGCCGTTCATGGTGCTGCCGATCTACGTCGCCCTGGAACGGGTGGACCCCAAAGTGATCGAAGCCTCCACCGACCTGTACGCCTCCAAGGCGGGGACCTTTCTGCGCGTGGTGCTGCCGCTGTCGCTGCCCGGCGTCTTCGCCGGAGTGCTGCTGACCTTCGTGCCCGCCTCCGCCGACTACGTCAACGCCGGCATTCTCGGCGGCCCTTCCACGACGATGATCGGCAACATCATCAAAACCGAGTACTTCACCAACCTCGACTATCCCGGCGCCGCCGCCCTGTCCTTCGTCCTGATGGGCGCGCTGCTGCTCGCCGTCTTCACCTATGCCCGGGCCCTGGGCACCGACAACGTGCTGGAGGCGGCCGCGCGATGACCACACAGACCGTCGCCCCACCTCTCGACGCGCCCGCCATATCGCGCAAGCGCAGGCCCCGCCGCCGCCCCACCCTGACCCTGTACACCTTCCTGATACTGGCCTGGCTGCTGCTGCCGATCGCCGTCATGGTCCTGTTCGGCTTCAACGACACCGGCAGCAAGGTGAACTTCACCTGGCAGGGCTTCACCCTGGACTGGTACCGGCACCTGTTCGCCATTCCGAACCTGACCTCCGCACTGGTCAACAGCCTCACCATCGCCCTGATCGTCGCCGTGGTCGCCACCCTGCTCGGCACTCCGATCGGACTGGCGCTCGGCCGCTACCGCTTCCGCGGCCGGGGCTCCGTGGACCTGCTGATGTTCGCCGCCATCGCGGCCCCCGAAATCGCCCTGGGTGCCGCCCTGTTGTCGATGTTCATCGCCATGGGCGTGCCCCGCGGCTACGAGACCGTCGTCATCGCCCACGTGGCGTTCTGCATCCCGTACGTCGCCATCACCGTACGGGCGCGCATGGCGGGGCACGACCCGGCGCTGGAGGAAGCCGCCCGTGACCTGGGCGCGGGACCCTGGACGGCGTTCCGCCTCGTCACCCTGCCGATGCTGCTGCCCGGCGTGGCCTCCGGCGCCCTGCTCTGCTTCGCCCTGTCCATCGACAACTACGTCATCACCAGCTTCAACGCCGGCCGTACGGTCACCTTCCCGCTGTGGGTCTACAGCGCCAGCCGTACCGGCGTACCCCCACAGGTCAACGTCATGGGGACGCTGATCTTCGTCGGCGGTCTGGTCATCGCCGGGGCGAACGTCCTGCTCTCCCGGCGCCGCGCGGCCTGACCGGTCGATGCGAATCTCCTTCCTCCCCACCCTCACCACCCTCAAAGGAAATCACCACCGTGCACTCTTTGCTGTCCTTCAACGAAGCCGAGTTCGTCTCCCAGACGGAGAGCCTCGTGGCGCTGCGCCCGCAGATCGAGAAGGTCGTCGACCGTCTCGTCGACGACGGGTACGACAACGTCCTGCTCGTGGGAGCGGGCGGAACGTACGCGCAGATGTGGCCCTACGAACACCTCGCGCGCCGCACCTCGCTGCTCCCCGTCCGTGCCGCCGTCGCCGCGGAGCTGGTCGTCTCCGGCGACGCCCGCCTCGGTGAGCGCACCGCCGCCGTCTTCACCTCCGTCTCCGGCACGACCGAGGACTGCCTGCGCGCCATCGAGTACTGCAAGTCCCGGGGCGCGCACACGATCGGCTTCACCGGCCTGCCCGACTCCCCCGTCGCCCGGAGCGTCGACACCGCGCTGATATCCGCTCCCAAGGCCTGGCCCTTCGATGTGCAGCTGCTGCTGTTCCTGGGCCGACTGCTGTCCCACCGGGGTGAGTTCGCGGGATACGAGCGCCTCGCCGACGAACTCGCGGCCCTGCCCCGCATCCTGGTGGACGTCGCCCGCCAGGCCGAACCGGTGGCGGAAGCGTTCGCCGACGCCCACAAGGACGACGACTACCACTTCCTCATCGGCGGCGGGAACCTGTGGGGATTCACCTACCTGTACTCCATGTGCATCCTGGAGGAGATGCAGTGGCTGCGCACCACCCGGGTGCACAGCGCCGAGTTCTTCCACGGTTCGCTGGAGCTGCTCGAGGAGCACACCAGCGTGATCGTCTTCCAGGGGGAGGACGAGACGCGGGCGCTCACCGACCGGGCCGAGGCGTTCGCCAAGCGCGTCTCCCAGGACGTCACGGTCTTCGACACCCGCGACTACCCCCTTGAGGGCATCAGCCCCGAGTTCCGCGGGCTGCTCGCCCCACTGGTGCTCGACACCGTGATGGACAGGGTCAGCAAGCACCTGGAGCGGGCCCGCGACCACTCGCTCGACCTGCGCCGCTACTACCGCGTCATGGACTACTGACGGCCGCCGGACCGCTTCCGCTCGTCCATCCACCCCGCGCTCCGGTGCCCCGGCACGGGCGCGCCCATGGCGGGCGCGGCGCTTCCCCCCGGCGCCGCGCCCGCGCCCCGGGAGCCCCTGATGAACGGCCTAGACATCCCCAACCTCCCTAACATCCCGAACGTCCCGAACGTCCCGAACGTCCTCGGCTTCGGTGACAACACCGTCGATCGCTTCGTGGACCGCGGCACCGACTATCCCGGCGGCAACTGTGTGAACGTCGCCGTCTACGCCCATCGACTCGGTCTGTACTCCGCCTACCTGGGGGTGTTCGGCAACGACGACCTCGGCGCCTTCGTACGTACGTCCGTGGCGGCGCAGGGTGTCGCCGTGGAGCGCAGCATGGTGCGCCCCGGCCGGACCTCGGTCTCCACCCTGCATGTGCGGGACGGCGACCGGGTGTTCCTCGGTTACGACGACGGCACCGTCCGCGCGCGACCCGCCTTGGATGCCGGCCTGATGGCGTACGCGGCGTCGTTCGCCCTCGTGCACTCCAGCGTGTATTCGCGCACCGAGTCCGAACTCCCCCGGCTCGCCGCCGCCGGTCCGCTGCTCAGCTTCGACTTCTCCGACGAGGAGGAGTACCGCACGCCCGCCTACCTCGACCGGGTGTGCCCCCACGTGGACCTGGCACTGCTGTCGTGCTCGCACCTGGACGAGGCCGCCACGCGTGCGCTGCTCACCGAAGCCGTGCGGCGGGGCGCCGGGATGGCCCTGGCCACCCGCGGCCTCGACGGAGCGATGGCGTACGACGGTACGGTGACGGTGTCCGCGCCGGCCCGGCCCGCGGACCCCGGCTCCATGTCCGACACGATGGGCTGCGGAGACGCCTTCCTTGCCGGGTTCATCGTGTCGCTCCTGCGCGACGGATGGTCCCGGCCGCTCCCGCCGACCCGCGCGGCACTGGAACACGCCCTGCGCCACGGCTCACAGGCGGCATACGAGCAGTGCTTCACGGAGGCCGCCTTCGGCTGCGGACGCCCCGCGCCGACACCAACGGGGGTGCCGACACCGTCACCGGAAGAGGGCCCGCCCGCGGTGCGGAGTGAGGGGCTCAGCGGTTCACCTCGCCAAAGTCCTTGACAACTCAATTGGTCTGGACCAACTATGCGCACAGCAGCGGTGGCCACCGTCGTTCACTTTCGTCCTTCACCCCTCCCGGGAGGCACTCCGTGGACCGTGTACGTCAGGGCAGACCCGGCGTTCGCCGGAGAATCGGCGCGGCAATCGCCGTCGGTGCGGCCACCGCACTCGCCGTCACCGCGCTCGCCGCACCCGCGCAGTCGGCGCAGTCGGCGCAATCCGCGGACGTCAAAGCGGACGTCAACGTCGTCAAGAACGCCGGCTTCGAGTCGGACCTGAGCAACTGGACCTGCGCCGCGAACAGCGGTACCGCCGTCACGTCCCCCGTGCACGGCGGCACGAAGGCGCTCAAGGCCACCCCGTCGGGCCAGGGCACCGCCGAGTGTTCCCAGATCGTCACGGTGAAGCCCAATTCGACCTACAAATTGACCAGTTGGGTGCAGGGCAGCTACGCCTACCTCGGCGCCCGCGGCACCGGCACCACCGACGTGTCGACCTGGACGCCGGGCAACTCGTCCTGGCAGCAGCTCTCCACCAGCTTCACCACCGGCGCGAACACCACGTCGGTCACCGTGTACACGCACGGCTGGTACGGGCAGAGCGCGTACTACGTGGACGATGTGAGCGTCCTCGGGCCCGACGGGGGCGGCGGTACCGACCCGGTGGAGATACCGGCCGTGCCGACCGGCCTCGCGACGGGCACGACGACGTCCACGTCGGTGGACCTGTCCTGGACCCCGGTGTCCACGGCCACGGGGTACACCGTCTACCGCGACGGCACGAAGGTCGCCTCGTCCGTCGGCGCCTCCACGACCGTCACCGGTCTCGCGCCGGACACCACGTACAGCTTCCAGGTGAGCGCCACGAACGCGGCGGGCGAGTCCGCGAAGTCGACGGCGGTGTCCGCACGGACCGCCAAGGGGAACGGCGGCGGGGACGGCGGCACCGTGCCCAAGCACGCGCTGACCGGCTACTGGCAGAACTTCAACAACGGCGCGACCGTGCAGAAGCTGCGGGACGTGTCGTCGCAGTACGACATCATCGCCGTCTCCTTCGCCGACGCCACCCCCACGCAGGGCCAGATCACCTTCAACCTGGACCCTGCCGTCGGTTACTCCTCCGCCGCCGACTTCAAGGCGGACATCGCCGCGAAGCACGCCGCGGGCAAGTCCGTGATCCTCTCGGTCGGCGGCGAGAAGGGAACCATCTCGGTCAACAGTGACGCCTCCGCGACGGCGTTCGCGAACAGCGCCTACGCGCTGATGCAGGAGTACGGGTTCGACGGCGTCGACATCGACCTGGAGAACGGCCTCAACCCCACCTACATGACGAAGGCGCTGCGCCAGCTCTCCGCGAAGGCGGGATCGAAGCTGGTGCTCACGATGGCGCCGCAGACCATCGACATGCAGTCCACCTCCGGTGGGTACTTCCAGACTGCGCTGAACGTGAAGGACATCCTCACGGTCGTCAACATGCAGTACTACAACAGCGGTTCGATGCTGGGCTGTGACGGCAAGGTCTACAGCCAGGGCAGCGTGGACTTCCTGACCGCGCTCGCCTGCATCCAGTTGGAGGGCGGCCTCGATCCGTCCCAGGTCGGACTCGGTGTCCCGGCGTCGACGCGCGCCGCGGGCAGCGGTTACGTGGCCCCGTCGGTCGTGAACAACGCCCTCGACTGCCTGGCCCGCGGCACCGGCTGCGGCTCCTTCAAGCCGTCGAAGACGTACCCGGCGCTGCGCGGCGCCATGACGTGGTCCACGAACTGGGACGCGACGGCGGGCAACTCGTGGTCGAACTCCGTCGGCCCGAAGGTACACAGCCTTCCGTAGCGAACGGCCTGGCGGGGCGGGGCGGACCAACCACGGTCCGTCCCGCGCCAGTAGTTGATCGTTAGTTGTGCACGCCTTTCCGGTAGCCAGGACCCCGAAGCGGTGACCGAAGGAGGCGAAGAACGCGTCAAGGACGTCACGGGTGCTGGTCGGGGCGGGAAGCCGGCGGCATAGCCGCAGGGCGTACCGGCACCTGCGTGCTGGCCGCCGCGGGGCTGCTCGACGGCCGCCCCGCCACCACACACTGGCGCGAAGCCGACCGTCTGCAGCGCATGTTCGCCACCGCGCGCATCGACCTGTGCCTGCACATCGTCCGCCGCGATCACGGCAGCGACATCGCCAACGAGGTCGCCCGCTCCTGCGTCGTACCGCCCTGGCGCGACGGCGGCCAGGCCCAGTACATCCGGCGCCCCGTCCCCGACTCCACTGCCCCTGGTACCGCCTCCACACAGGCGTGGATCATGGAACGTCCCTCTGAACCCGTCACCCTGGCCGACATGGCAGCTGGGGCTGGTGCCGCCTCGTCGCGACCCCCTCCAGGCACCGCCTCGGCATGCCCCTCCGAGCAGCGCCTGGTGCCGGTCCGGCTCTTCTATGCCTGCACTCTTGCGGCGAGTTGGGGTGTCCATGACTATGGGCCGC
>NZ_JBSFRK010000057.1:0-48083 GCF_053589195.1 Streptomyces sp. NPDC003379
GTGTGCACCCCGCCCCCCTTCCCGGGGCCCGGGTGTTCTGCGGCGTGCGAACACTTGCCGCGGGGCGGGGGGGCCCCCGTGGAGCCGCCCCGCGCCGGAAGGGTCATTCAGCTGAGGTCACATCCGGGGTGCGAACTCTCGGTTGCCCAGGTGCTGGGGGCGCGGAAGGGCTGCCGCGAAGGGCTCCTCCAGGGCGTTTTCCACGCTGTTGTACACGATGAAAATGTTCGAGCGCGAGAACGGGGTGATATTGCCGTTGGAACCGTGCAGCAGGTTCGAGTCGAACATCACCGCTGACCCGGCGGGGCCGGCGATCTGCTTGATGCCGTGCTCGTGGGCCATCCGCGACAGGTGCTCCTGGCCGGGAGAACCCACGGTGATGCGGTGCACCCGCAGAGACTCCTTGTGGAAGTCCAGGGGAGTCTCGCCGACCGAGGGAATGAACGTCTTGTGTGTGCCCGGCATGACCATGAGGGGGCCGTTGAACTCGTAGTTCTCGCTCAGGGCGATGGACACGCTGAACGCGCGCGGCCTGGGCATGCCGTCCTCGGCGTGCCAGGTCTCGAAGTCCGAGTGCCAGTCGAACTCGGCGCCGCCGAAGCCGGGCTTGTAGTTGACCCGGCTCTGGTGGACGTACACGTCCGAACCGAGCACCTGGCGGGCGACGTCGGTCAGCCGGGGCGAGTTAAGCAGCTCGGCGAAGACCTCGCTGACCTTCTCGACCTCGAAGACCGAGCGAAGGCGGTCGGAATCCGGCTCCAGCACCACGCGGTCGCTTGCCAGCAGCGCCGGGTCCTCGCTCAGCCGCAGGAGTTCGGCGCGGTACGTCTCGACTTCCTGCGGAGTGAGCAGGCTGTCGAAGACGTGGTAGCCGTTGGACTCGTAGCGGGCCCGTTCCTGCTGGCTGAGCGGCCCTTCGTGGTCGCCCCAGATGGTCGGGTCGTGGCGCGTCTGAGCTGTGGCCTCGCCCGTGACGCGGGTCGGATACAGGTCGGTGCGGGGGACGGCGGTCATTCGGTGTTCTCCTTCTGCTTGGAGGGCACGTCTGCGAGGGGGCCTATGCGGTGCAGGACTTCGTCGTGATGGCCCTCGCCCAGCCAGTCGGCTGGGAAGAGAACGCGGTCGGTGACCTCGGCCGAACGCTTGCGGGCGTACTGCCTGAGAACCATGAGGATGGCCTTGTTCTCGGCGGAGACGGTGGCCTCGACGTACCGGGCACCGCGGTCCCGCTGCCGGTCGGCTGCGGCCTCGAAGAGCTTCACGCCGAGGAACGGGATGCCGTGCCGGGGGCTGACCGCCGTCTGCCAGACGAAGTACGTGTCCGGTTCGTCGGGACGTCGGTAGCCGGTGAGAAAACCGACGATCTCCTCATTCACGGTGGCCAGCAAAGAGCAGTCGGCGAAGTCCCGGAACCACAGAACATAGGAATAAGGACTGTTGGTGTCCAGGCCAGGGGTGTTCTTCACCAGCTCCCACACCGCGAAGCCGTCCTCGGGGCGCGGAGTGCGGAAGACGGCCTTCTTGCGAGGCGATACCTGGGGTTCGGATTCGAGTGCGGTCGCCACGGTCAGTTCGCCTCGCCCTCGGTGAGCAGAGGGTAGACGCCGGATTCGTCGTGGTCCTCCCGGCCAGTGACCGGAGGGTTGAACACGCATATGTAGCGGGAGTCGGTCTTGGGACGCAGGGTGTGCCGCTCGTGCCCGTTGAGGAGGTACATCGTGCCCGGAGTGATCCAGTGTGTCTCCCCCGTCTCCTCGTCGGTAAGCTCGGACTCACCCTCGACGCAGAGCACGGCCTCGATGTGATGGGCGTACCACATCGTTGTCTCGGTGCCCGCGTAGACGGTGGTTTCGTGCAGCGAGAAGCCGACCTTCTCCTGGGCGAGCACGATGCGCTTGCTCTCCCAGGTTCCAGAACGCGAGCGTACGTGGCGGTCGGTATCGGTGATGTCGGCGAACGACCGGACGATCATGGGTGGTTTTCCTCTCTCTGGTTTTCTCAGCGGGTCTCGCGGACGGAACGGGCAAGGACAGTCAGTCCTTCGTCCAGCTCGTCCTCGGTGATGGTCAAGGCGGGCAGCAGCTTGACCACCTCGCTCAGCGCGCCGGAGGTCTCTACGAGAAGCCCCAGTTCGAAGGCACGTCGGCAGACCTGTGCGGCGCGCAACGGGTCGTGGAACTCCAGGCCCCAGGCGAGTCCGCGGCCGCGGACATCCGCCACGTCGTGAGGGTGTTCGGCGGTGACAGCCCTGAGCGCGGCCTCGACCTGTTCGCCGCGGGCCAAGGTCTGTTTTTCCATATGGCTGTCGGCCCAGTAGGTCTCCAGCGCCGCGGTGGCCGTGACGAAGGCCGGGTTGTTACCTCGGAAGGTGCCGTTGTGTTCGCCCGGTGCCCAGACGTCCAGCTCCGGTTTGAGTAGCAAGAGCGACATGGGCAGGCCGTAGCCGCTGATGGACTTCGAGAGCGTGACGATGTCCGGCACGATGCCGGCCTCCTCGAAGGAGAAGAACGCCCCCGTGCGGCCGCAGCCCATCTGGATGTCGTCGACGATCAGCAGCATGTCGCGCCGACGGCACAGGTCCGACAGGCTCCGCAGCCACTCCATACGGGCCACGTTGATGCCGCCCTCGCCCTGCACCGTTTCGACGATCACAGCAGCCGGCTGATTGAGGCCGGAGCCTTGGTCCTCCAGCAGCCGCTCGAACCACAGGAAGTCCGGGGCCTGGCCGTCGAGGTAGCGGTCGAATGGCATCGGGACGCCGTGTATCAGAGGTACACCCGCACCAGCGCGTTTGAAGGCGTTGCCTGTCACCGCCAGCGCGCCCAGTGACATTCCGTGGAACGCGCCGGTGAAGGACACGACCGTTTCATGACCCTTGACCTTGCGCGCCAGCTTCAACGCCGCTTCGACGGCGTTGGTGCCCGTCGGGCCCGGGAACATAACTTTGTACGGCAGGTCGCGAGGCCGCAGCACGATCTCCTGGAACGATTCTAGGAAAGAGCGCTTGGCCGTCGTGGACATGTCCAGGCCGTGTATGACACCGTCCCGCACCAGGTAATCCAGCAAGGCACGTTTGAGTACGGGATTGCTGTGGCCGTAGTTGAGGGCGCCCGCACCGGCGAAGAAGTCGAGGTAGGCGTGACCGTCCTCGTCGTACATGTGCGAGCCCTGCGCGCTGTGGAAGACGGTCGGCCAGCCACGGCAGTAGCTGCGTACCTCCGACTCGAGGGTTTCGAAGACACTCAGGTCCGGCAGAGTGACCGTCATGCGGTGCCTCCTTCTGCTTCGGGAGCAGTGCGTACGGTCACGCCGCGGCGGGGGAGGGGGCCAGCGGGACGGAAAGTACGAAGTCTGTGAAGGTGTCCACCGACTCAAAGTCGTCCACGTCCAGTTCTTCGGGATCGACTACGAGCCCGATGGAGTCCTCGAGCGCCATCAGCATCTCGAGCATGGTGGTGGAGTCCAGGTGCAGGTCGTCGAAGAGCCTGACCTCCCCCCGCAGGCCGGTGACAGGGCGCTCCAGTACATCGGTCAACGCCGTCTCCAGGGCCTGGACGACATCCTTGCGTTCCATGAGTCTTCTCCTTGAGTAGAATTGGGTTCAGTCGAGTTGGGCTGTCTGCCGGTCGGGCCTGACGGGAACCGCCGCCTCAACCAGGGAGGCAAGCTGCTTCCGGTCGACCTTTCCGTTGCCGTTGACCGGCAGTTCGTTGAGCCGCACGCAGCGGCGGGGGATTTTGAACGGCTCGATCTGTTCGCGCATCCGTTCTAGAAGTTCATCAGTGGCCAGTTCAGTGACCACCGCGAGCAGCGCGGGTCGTCCGCTGTCCGGGGGCAGGACAGCTGCTGCCGACACCTGCTCGATCCGGCGCGCCGCCGCCTCGACCTCCGTACAGCTGACGCGAAAGCCCCGCTCCTTGTACAGATCGTCCCGGCGGCCGGAGAAGTAGAGGTAGCTGTCCTCGTCCATCCAGCCGTAGTCGCCGGTACGCAGTTCAGGGAAGAGCCCTTCGGCGCGGGGAAAGCGTTCGGCGGTCAGTTCGGGGCGGCGCCAGTAGCCGGTCATCACATGAGGGCCGCGCACCACGAACTGCCCGATCTCGCCCGGGGGGAGACGCTCGCCGTCGTCTCCGGCGACGTATATCTCCGTGCCAGGCAGCGGCCGGCCGCTGGATCCCGGACGTTCGAGATCCCCGTCCGGTGGCATGATCGCCGCGCGCTTGCACTCGGTGAGCCCGTACATCACCTGGATCCGGAGACCGGGCAGGGCGGAGCGCAGGGAGGATATGGTCTCGGCGGGCAGGGCCGCACCGGTGTTCGTCAGCAGTCGAAGTCCGGCCAGGCGCCCGCTGCCGCGGCTGCTACGGGCGAGCAGCCAGGCCAGTCGGTCGCTGACCGAGGGGACACCCGCAAGTATCGTCGCCCTGCTGGACTCGAGACTACGCAGCAGTGGTGGACCGGCCTCGGCCGCGGTGGCGAGTCGGAGCTGCGCGCCGCTGAGTACCGCCAGGAACAACTGATACAGACCGTAGTCGAAGGACAGCGGTAGCGGGCAGTAGACGATGTCGTCGCTGCGGTAGTCCAGCCGGTCCTGGATGGCCGAGGCTGCGAACAGCATCTGCTGATGAGTGCTCACCACCGCCTTGGGCAACGAGGTGGTGCCCGACGTGTAGATCAGGCAGGCCGGGTCGATGGCGAGGGTGCCGGGGTGGGGCAGCGGGCCTGCCCCGGCCTGCACCGTGAGGAGTTCCGTCAGTGACAGGGACGCCGTCCCCACCCGTTGCGCCGTCGCCTCGGCCGAAGAGTCGTCGGTGACAAGCAGCACTGGCTCGCTGTCAAGCAGTACGTGCTCCAGCGGTCCGCCACGCACCTGCTCGTGCAGCACGCTGAAAGCGGCCCCGAGCCGGGAGAGACCGTACAGCGCCGCCGCGATGCCCAGCCCGTCGGCTGCTGTGACCACCACCCGGTCACCGCGCCGTACGCCCCGGCCGGCGAGTGCCGTGGCGGCCTGGACACTGGCCGTGGCCAGTTCACCGTAGGTGAGGCTGCCGTTCTGGTCGGTCAGGGCGATGCGCTGCGGAAGCTGCTCGGCGGTGGCGTCCAGCACCTCGTGCAGCAGCCGCGGCTGCTCGTCTGCCCGGGTCACGCCGCCGCCCCTTCGGCCGGAGTGGGCCTGGCGACCAGAGGAGCGACCGTGGTGGCCGTGGCGCTGCAGACCAGCTGGGGGCTGGACAGCGCCTCGGCAGCGCTCGGTGACGCGCCGGGACGCGCTGAAACCACCTTGTGTGCTTCCAGCTCCACCACCCGGCGCAGTCGGGTCCGGTGGACGAGCCGTGCGCGGGCCTCGATGTAGTCGCCGGGGTAGACGGGAGCGGTGAAGCGGACCTTGGCGTACTCGGACAGCAGGCCCTCGTCGCCGTCAGTGCGTACGGTGATCTCGGTGACCAGATCTCCGAACAGCCGAAGGATGCAAGCCCCATCGATCAGGCCGCCGCCGTAGTGGGCATCTGCCTGGCTCATACGCACCCGCAGGAACGCGACGGTGCGGTTGTCTTCGTCTTCTGGTGTACTCATGGCGCGGGACTCCTTTCAGTAGGTCAAATACCGGTCCCCGGAGAGGGCATGCTGATCGCTACGGCTGCCACCACGTTCTTCTTGTGCGCGATGGAAAGGGCCGTGGGAGGTAGGGACAGGTCGGCGGCCCGGCCGGTGAAGCGCACCGACGGCGCACCGTCATCCGTGCGGCCGATGCTGATCTCGCGGGGCGTGAGTCCCTGGAAGAAGCCCCGGCCCAGGGACTTGAGGACCGCCTCCTTGGCGGTGAACCTGCCGGACAGAAACTCCAGGCGGCGCCCGGCGGTCATCTGCGCGGCGAGTGCCAGCTCCTCGGCGGCGAAGGTGTAGCGCAGGAACCAGTCCCGGTCCGCTAGCCGACGCAGCTCTCTGCGGTCTAGTACGTCCAGCCCGATGCGCAGATCTGGTGGGCTCACTGGTGGCCTTCTTCGCTGAAGTCGGCCAGCTGTTGGCGGCTGAGCAGGTCCTCGGGCGTGTCCCGTTCGCGCACCAGGTGCGCCTTGCCCCGGTGGACCACCACCTCGGCGGGGAAGCCGTGGCTGAGGAAGAGCCCGGGGGACGCGGTGGGTCCGTACGCACCGGAACGCTCTACGCCCAGCAGATCGCCGGGCCGCACTTGGGGCAGGGCGACCTTCTTGGCGACCACGTCGTTGGGCGTGCACAGCGGACCGGTGAGCGAATAGCGGCGGTCCGCCTGGCCGCCGGGGCGGCTCAGATGCTGCACGGGGAAGTTCCGCTTGACGAAGCTGCCGATGCCGACAGCGGCCATGTGGTGGTTGGTGCCGCCGTCAGCGACCACGAACCACTCACCCATGGACTGCTTCACATACCGGGCGCGCACCATGTATGTGCCGGCGCGGGCGGCCAGGTATCGACCCAGTTCCATGATCACGCGGCATCCGGGGTGACGCCGCGTGAAGGGGATGACGGCATCACGCATTCCGGTACCGAGTGCTGCCACATCGGGGTCTGCCTCGCCGTCGAAGTACGCGACTCCGAGCCCACCGCCGACATCTACCGTGTGCAGCGGGATACCAAGTTCCCCCGCGAGGTCCTCGGCGGTGGCCAGGATTCTACGGGTGTTGTGGACGACGTCGGCGGCATCCAGAATGCGGGTGCCCATGTAGGCGTGCAGGCCGATGACCTCGACGCGCTGTAGAGCCGCCAGTTGCTTCTTGGAGCGGCGTACGGTCTCTTCGTCGATACCGAACTGCCGGGGCTTGCCCCCCATCGAGAGCCCCGATCCCTGGGCGACGAAGGCCGGGTTGACCCGCAGCATCGCCGGGAAGGTGCAGCCCCCGCTGCTCTCCAACAGCGCGTCCAGCAGCTGGAGTTCCGCTATGGATTCGCACACCACGGCGTGGATCCCCGCCTCGACGCAGGCCGCGAGCTCTCGCTCGTCCTTGCCCGGACCGAGGAAGATGATGTCGCTAGGTGCGATACCGGCCCGCAGGGCAGTCAGCAGTTCGGTGTACGAGGAGACTTCGGCGCACGCGCCCAGCGTGCCGAGAAAGGCGCACACACTGATGTTCGGATTGGCCTTGAGTGAGTAGAAGATGTCGATCTCTTCCGGAAGCTCCTCGCGAAGCGTGCGGAAGGTGTTCTCCAGGATCTCGGTGTCGTAGACGAACAGCGGGGTTCCGAAGCGGTCAGCGAGTGCTGACACGGGGATTCCCTGCACGTGGATTTCCTCGGCGCTCATGCCTTCTCCTCCTTGCTGCCGCTCGAATTCTTGCGGCCGACGACTGCGGAGGGGAATGCAGAAACGCTGGTCAAAAGCGTCCTTGACCTCTTTGGGCCGGACGCGCGAGGGTGCGGGAACCGCAGGGTGCCGGGGCGGTAACGGGCCGGGAAGGAGGCGCGGAAGTATCAGCGGCGTCAGAGGGAACGCCACCTGAGGGAGATTCGAAATGCGCACCAAGCTCACCACCGTCGTCTCGATCGTCGCGGCTGGGGCTTTCGCTTGGGCGCTCGCCGCCCCCGCGCAGGCCAGCACCCAGGACTCCGGCTGGCAGCTGAAGGCAGCGGCCGGCACGAGTGCCGGTCAGGCGACCAACGACAACAACGGCAACAGCTGACCTGGCGCTCAGGCGCACGGTCCTCCTGGGAGCCGTCACCTCACGCGTACCGGAACACGCCTTCCGGTACGCCCATGAGAAAGAACAGCGAGTCGGCCTTCTGGCGGTTACTGACGGAGGCCTCCAGGTCACCCATCGCCTCGCTGGTTGCAGCGAGGCCGTCCAGGGCCTGGGCCTTCTCGTAGTGCAGTTCCATGCGGGAGGAGAGCTCGTGGGCCAGCTGGTTCTGGCGCAGAGCCTCCGCGAAGTCGCCCAGCGCGAAGTACGTGCGGGCGGCGGAGAGGTGCACGAACGCCCGGTGGATGTCGTCCGTGCTGCGGATGGCCTCGGCCAGCGCGTGCAGGACGCATTCGCGGGCGTCCTCGACCCGGCCCATACGTAACAAGATGTCAGTGCGGCAGGCCAGCATGGCCGGCAGGACCGAGGGCATCCGCAGATGCTCGCAGCACTCGACCGCCTCTTCCACCCGGGCGAGTGCCTCCTCGTAACGGCCCATGCCTTCCAAAGCGCGCGAGAGATAACTGAGCGCGTCCACGGACAGCTGTATCTCTCCTATGGAGTCGAATACTGTCAGCGCCTCCTTTGCCGTCTCGGCCGCCATCGCGAACCGCCCGAGTCGCACCTGCACTTGACTCAGAGTGCTCAGGGACGAGCCGTCGAGCCGCGCGAAACCGATCTTCCGCGCCATGCAGTTGGCCTCCTCGCTGAGCTGGAGTGCGCGCTGCAATTGGCCCAGGCTGTTGTACGCCTGACCCAATCGGGCCTTGCACTCGGCCTCACTACGTGTGTCATTCATGGACCGTGACAGCTCTAGGGCTTCCTCCAGATGGGCGACCGCGTCCCTGATGCGGCCCAGCCGCCACTGCCCCATGGCTAGATTGGTGAGGTTCAGGCGCATCAGCGACGGGTCCGCCAGCTGCCGGGATGCCGTGACACCCGTCTCGAGCGCCACATTCGCCTCCAGGTCGTAACTGCGGATGCTGGAGTGGAAGCCCACCTCGCGCGGCAGCCGCGCCGCGTGCCGCAGCAGTCCGCGTCCGTGCGCGATGTCCACTGCTGCCAGCAGACTGTCACGGTGCTGGTCGAGCCATCTCAGCGCAACATCCTTGTCCGCGATTTCCGGCTCCTGTCCGTCCCGTTCGCCAACCGGTTCGCTGTGGCAGGGCCTGCCGGGGAAGAGCGTGTCGCAGGCGTGCGCCGCCGTGTGCAGATAGTGGTCAAGGAGCCGCTCCACCGACTGCCCGTCTTCCGGAGCCGCTTGGCCCTGAGCCAGCCGGCGCGCGAAATGGCGCACCAGATCATGGAAGGCGTACGTACCTGGCTCCCTGGCCTCCAGCAGGCGGACATCCACGAGCCTCTCCAGGAGATCCTCGGCGTCCAGGGCCCCGCCGCCCAGCAGCGCGGCGGCCTCATCAACATCGATGTACCGGCCCGGGTGGTGGGCCAACAGTCTGAAAGCCGTGCGCTGCTCCTTCGGCAGGGACTCATACGACAGGGACAGCGCGCTCGCAACTCCTCTGTCGTCGCTGGACAGTTCATCGAGCCGCCGCCCGTGGTCCTGTAACCGGTCGACCAAGAGCTGGATCGTCCAGCGCGGCCGGTTCGACAACCGGGCAGCCGCGATGCGCACCGCGAGCGGGAGCCCGCCGCACAGTCGCAGCAATTCGACCGCGGCCTCCGGCTCCCGTTCCACCCGCTCGGCGCCCAGGGCGTGCCGCAGGATCTCTTGGCTGTCCAACTCCGCGAGGGCACCGAGGGAGAGCCATTCCACGCCGTCGAGGTCCGTAAGCCGGGGGCGGCTGGTGACCAGGGTGAGACTGCCGGGCGAGGTGGGGATGAGGGTACGGACCCGTTCGGAGGTGTCGGCGTTGTCGAGGATGAGGAGCATCCGGCGGCCCTGCATGTAGGACTGCCAGAGTGCGCTGCGGCCTGCAGGAACGCTGGGAATCTCCTCGCTGGGGATCCCGGCGGCCGCCAGCAGGTCACCCTGGGCGGAGAACGTACTGAGCGGCCTCTGTCCCGGAGTGAAGCCTCGCAGGTCGACAAACAACTGCCCGTCCGGATAGCGCTGTGCCAACTGGTGGGCGGCTCGTACGGCCAGCGCCGTCTTGCCCCCGCCACCCATGCCGTCGATCGCGATGACCGTGGGCGATTTCGTTGGTGTCCGTTCGACCGCTGTACGGATCCGTTCCAGCTCGGACGCACGACCAGAGAAGTCCGGCACGTCGTACGGCAGCGCATGCGGGACCGAAAAGGAAGCGCCATACGCGCGAGCCGACGCCCGCTCCGGAGGCGCAAGGGATAGATCCTGCCGCAGCATGGATGCGTGCAACTCGCGCAGTTTAGCGCTGGGATCGATGCCGAGTTCTTCGGCGAGCAGGTCCCGAGTCTGAGTGAACTCTTCGAGGGCAGCGGCCTGTTGGCCGGTGTGATAAAGAGCGAGCATCAGCTGGCCGCGCAGCGTCTCACGCAGGGGGTACCGGCCCGCCATGGAGCGCAGTTCACCGATGATCGAGGCCGCCTCGCCCGCCTCTATGGTCAGCTCGTACAGCCGCTCAGCAGCCACGAGACTCTGCTCCTCCAGTGCGGTCGAAATGGCATCAACGACTTGCCCGCCAGCCCCAGCCAGCACAGGCCCGCGCCACAACTCCAGCGCGGAGCGCAGCTGTGCCGCCGCCCTCGCATGCACTCCCGCTTCCCCGGCCGCATGGGCCTGACGCAGCAGCTCCTGGTAACGCGTCAGGTCGAGCTGATCCACACCAACAACCGCACGGTAGCCGGGGCCATCGGTCACTATCAGTTCGAAGCCCTGCGGGATCCGGCGGCGCAACTCGGCCACGGCCTTGCGGACCTGGTGTGCCGCGCTCTCCGGAGGCGCTTCGTCCCAACCGGCTTCAACAAGGCGTGAGACGGGGATTACCCGCCCGGCTTCGAGTAACAGCATGGCGAGAACACGTTTCCGCAGGATCCCGTTGATAGGGACCGCCCCCCCTGCGTTCCAGACTTCCAGGGATCCAAGAATGCTGAAGCGGGGTCTGCCGCTTACCGTTGTCTTGTCTATGTCTGAAATCGCGGCGTGCACGTAGTACCCCCTGTGGACGATGCCTGCCTTCGAGCCCAAGTTGTGATCTTAAGCTCACCCATGGGATGCCTACTCGGGTGCCCGCCTCTCACTCTTGGACCCGGTCCAGACGCTCATCCAGTGCGCGCAGCAGCCTGCCCCGGTTCTGGACTCGGTGCAGCGTCCGGCATGGCTGGGAGAGACGGCCCCCGGCCTCACCCAGCACGATCTCGGCGAACAGCCGCCGACCGTCGTCCCGGGGGAGACGCTCGGCCCGCTCGCGTACGTCGTCGGGCGACTGCGTGCGCCACGCCCACGAGCGGACGACTCTGCCACGCAACCGAGTTGGCGGTCCCTACGATGGATGCGGCATGACACGAACGCCACCCGCCGCTGTCGCGACGCCCACGCCGTTCGCGACCTAGATCGGCCAGGCTCACCCGGACAAAGCCCGGCACGGGCCCGTGCATCTCGCCTGGATCCGTCTCCTGCTGACCTGGGGGGAGCGTGGGAACCTTCCGGAGAAGCACCATGACCAAGAACGGCTCCAACGCCCGCAAGCACCGCATCCGCGCATACGCGGCGAAGACCGGCAGCACCTACCGCCAAGCCGCTGAACATCTGAGCCAGCAGCAGGAACAAGAGGCGAAGGAGCACGCCGAACGCCTGGCGCGCATGCGTGCTATCCACCACGATGCTGAGACTCTCGAAGACGAGCGGGAGTACTACCTCGCAAAGATGCTTAGCGCCGACCTCCCGGAACCAGTCCGGGCGTGCCTGTTCGTTCTTGCGGATCGTCTTGGCACGGGCAAGCTGATCGACACACGGGGCGTCAACGTCAACCACCCCGAACTCGTCCAACTCACCGGCCTTTCTCCATCAGCGGTCGCGGAGGCACTGAATCTCGGTCGAGCGCACCGATGGATCACCGGAGACTTCACCGGCAGTCACGTACGTCTCTCCGTGCCGGGCGAAGAAGTCTCGATGTACGAATGGATCCTCAGCCGCATCACACGACCAGTGGCTGATGCCGAAGTCCATGCCCGCGTGCTCGCGCGCATCGAGGCCGAATGCGCCCGCCAGGCCCAATCACAGGCCGATGCCCGAAAGTTCATCGAGAACTTCATCGCGGCGCGGACCGCCTCCTGAGAGCGCGCGGTCCGGTTGCGCGCTTTCAGGCCCCAACACCGTTGCCGCTTCCGCCGCATCGGATGGTCAGGGACCTGTGAGGATGTCGTGGCCGCCGATGCGATGCCAGATGATGTGCCGCTCGCCACGGACTATCTCCTTCCCATAGGACCAAGTGGCCCGCCCGTTCCCGTCCCACGTCAGCTCGAAGACACCAGGCACACGCCGGACGCCCTTCACGCGGAGGCCGGCGCGGAAGCGGCCGGTGCGCAGGTCCTCGACGAAGGCTGCCACGGTCTTGCGGAAACGGTGGCGCTGTTCTGGGGTGAGGCGGTTCAGGTCGGCGGCGAAGCGGGGCAAGGTCTCGTAGGTCGGCACGTCGGTCCTCCAGGCAGCAAGAAGCCCCCGGCGCTGCCGGGGGCGGAGAGTCGGTGACGTGGTGCAGGGCGCGGCGTCTTTGGCCGCTGGGTGGGGGAGCGGTACGTAGATGTGCACTGGTTGGCGTTGAAGTCGCCTGCTGACGGTTTTCGGCGTTAGTGAGGCGTGTGTGGCGGGGGTGCCGCGCAGTATTTACATGGCCCTGGTGGTGTCCGCCGGGCGGGCACGGCGGCGTCGCGAACGCCCGCCGGGCGGGATCGGCCGTGAAGTTCTGGTGAACTCTCCCGCCTCACGGGATCGTGCTTTTTCGCAGGTCAGGGCCGGTGTGTGCTGTGGCGATGCTGAGTGTCGCGAAGATCCAGAGACGTAACGCGTGGCGGTACTACATACGCGGAGTCGCGTTCGGGGACGGCCGCCGCCCGGTCGGCCAGTCGTTGAAGGACGCCCAGGAGCTGGCCGGGCTCCCACCGGGACGGTGGCTGGGGCGTGGTCTGCGTGCGCTGGGGCTCACCGAGGGCGGTCAGGTGTCCGAGCGTCAGCTGGAGCTGTTGTTCGGCGAGGGCCGGCACCCGGACGCCGACCGCATCGAGCGCGGCCTCCTGGACGACGGCGTCGACCCGGCGACGGCCCGCCGGCTGACGGTGCTGGGGCAGCCGATCGAGGAGATCGAGGCCCGTAAGCAGACTCCACTGCTGGGCATGGACTTCACCTTCCGGCCGCAGGCGTCACTGGTCGTGCTGTGGGCACTGGGCGACGCCACCGTGCGCCGGGTCATCGAGCGGGCCCACGAGCGGGCCATCGCCACGGCGCTGCGCTGGCTGGGGGATGAGGTTGCCGAGACCCGGTGGGCCTCCGGCCGCGGCCGCGCGAAGACGCCCGCGCTCGTGGTCGCCGCCTTCCGGCACTTCGACAACCGCGACGGGCTGCCGCTCCTGCACGAGCACTGCCTGATCCTCAACCGCGTCCAGCGCCTGGGCGCCGACGGTGAACCGGTCTGGGGCGCTCTGGACACCTACCGCCTCTACCAGAATGTGGTGGCCGCCGGGACGCTCTACACCCTGGCGATGACGACCGAGGTGTGCGAGACCCTGGGGCTGGCGACTGTGCCGCGCGAGGTCACGCCGGGCCTGCGTCCGGTCATGGAGATCGCCGGAGTGCCCGAGGACCTCATCAACTGGTCGGCGTCCCGCCGCCAGCGCATCGAGGACGCCCTGGAGGTGCTCACCGACCAGTACGTGAAGGACCACGGCCACCTGCCAGGCGAGCGCGGCCGTCACCAACTGGGCTGGTGGGCGGCACAGGAGACCCGGCCCGCGAAGAAGAAGCCGAAGCCCCTCGCGCAGCTGCTCGCGTGGTGGCACGCCTCCGCGATCCTCCGCTTCGGCCAGCAGCTCATCGACGGCCTCCTGAACAGGTGCCGGGCCGCCGGAGCGGCGATCCGGGCGCGGGTGGATCCCACCGTGGACGTGGCGCTCGCCGCCGTCGACGTCGCCGCGGTCGTCTTCACCGTGCGCGAGAAGTTCTCCCGGCGCCACATCCTGGCCGAAGCGCGCCGGCACCTGCTGGAGACGCTTCGCGGCCGCGAGTTCACCCGCGGCCTGGACGACTACATCGCCCACCGGGTTCTGCTGCGGTACTCCCGCCGCCGCACTGTCGCGAAGCCCGGCCGGGAGGCTCCGGCGGCGGACCGGATCAGCTACACCGCTGACTTCCCGGTGCCGCACCGGTGGTGGATCGCTCCCGCCGACGGCACGCCGCCGCGTGAGTCCAGCCGCTACGAGCGCGCCCGGGTCGCCAGCCTTGCCGTGCAGAACGCGATCCGCGACGCCCGCATCCGAGCCGCCACCGCCACCGCCAGCGAGGCGACGACCTCAGCCGTCTCCGCACCCGCCGATCACCGAAACCTCGAGGGCGAGACGGCGTCCGCTCCCCACGCCGTTGACCACCCGGGCCGGGACACCACCCTGACCCCGGCGCAGCGGGCCGCCGCCATCCAGGCCCACCAGCAGGCCGCGATGCCCGAGGAGTACCTGGAGGGCCGCACGACCGACCCGGCGACATGGCTGCGCACACCCGAGAACCTGGACCGGCTCGCCGCCTTCACCCGCGCGGCCAGCACCCGCCGCCGGGCCATGGAGGACCGAAAGGCCCCGGCCGCCGATCTGGCCAGTCCGGTCGACCAGCACCGCCAGGAGCACGAGCAGCAGCGCCAGGAGCCCGACCCCGGCCAAGGCCAGGGCCTCCGGCCGTGACGCGCCGTGCGGCCCGCACGGCGGGACGGACGACGAAGTCACCGCGCCAGGCGCCGGGGATGAGTGGACGCGATGGACTCCACCGCGCGCCCGTGCACGGAGGTGAGTGGAAACCACGGTGGAGCGGATCGAGCGGTCCACCCGGTGGGGGAGTGCGGAACATCCCGGCATCCGGTGCGCTCGGTGCGGTGCATTGGGTGCACCGGGGTGCCCGCCGACGACGCTGTGCACTCCCACCCACCGCACCACCGCACCGGCACGCCGCACCGCACGCTCCACCGGCGCACGTCGAAGTGGCCGCCACTCCCGCCCGCTCCACTCGATGCGACCACACAGGGTGACGGCGCATCGGATGCGGTGCACTCGATGCACCCCTTGACCAGGTGTGCCGCCGGATTCCACCCAGCCCATCGGATGGAATGCAACCCTTGTCCACCCACGAGTTTTCGAGCGATCTTCGACGTTTCCCCTTGACACACTCCGCTACCGCCACGGAGACGACCCGCACCGGGTCCTTGATGCCCGGTGCGGGAGGGGAGATCTTTCCCTCCCGGCGCACCGCGCACAGTCACCACCCGTAGGCGCGGTGCGGCGCGGCCGATGCCGTGCATCGCCGCACCGCGGTGCGTTCCACCGGGTGGAAGCCCACGACATCGTCCGCACCGAGTGGGAGTGGAGGCCACCGCGAGGCGCACCGAGTGCGGGTGGAGCCCACTCGGTGCGCTCCACCGAGTGGGGAAGTGCGTTCCATCGGGCGCAACTCAACGCACCGGTCGCGCGTGCCGCTGCCCCGGACATCCGGTGCGTGCATCCGATGCGCGTCGGTTCCGCATCCGCGCACCGCGTCGGCGCGCGGATGCGGCGGGGACAGGGCGCTACACGCGTGGGCGGCGCAAGTTCTCCTTGGCGGACAGCAGCCCGAGTACGGCGTGCTCCTGGTGGTGAGCGTGCCAGCGCTCCGCCAGGGCCCGGTCGGTGAACAGGGCCAAGCCCCGAGCCGTCTCCGCAGTCAGACCAACAGCATCGAAGCCGCCGGCGGCCTGGACGAACTCCATCGCGATGTCGTGGAAGCGCGGGCCGCTGAAGTAGGAGACGTGTACGTCTGCGGGGGCCAGGGGCTGGCCGCTCTCGTCGGACACAAGCGTGTTCGACGCCTTGCGGGACTCGTAGTAGGTGTTGACCTGCGGCTGAATCTCGGTACGCATCGCGGCCAGCACGCGCTGCCGGTGCGTGGGCGCCTCCAGGCACTTCTGGTACGAGAAGGCGACCTTGCTGCCGTCAACCAGGACCGCCTCCGGGCCCTTGTGGTGACCACGCGGGGTCGCAATGATCCGGAAATGGTCCACCCCCGGGCCGACCTTCTCCGCCGCATTGGGGTGCATGTCCAGCAGGTCCCGCAGCAACAAGTCGTCGTCCTCCTGGTCGACGTCCTTCCCGAGGCCGTAGCGGCCCAGGATCGCCTGCACCGCCTCCTGTCGGGCCTTCTTCGTCGCATAGCGGCGCGAGCCGATCCAGACCTCGGGCACCTTCAGCTCCTCTGCCAAGCGGGTGACGGAAGCGCTCACGCTAAAGCACATCTGCCGATCCGGACGGAGCTTCGCCCTCGCTGTCAGCCCGCCGGGGGACAGAGAGCCGATCGTGACTCCAGCCACGGACAAATCCGCCGGACAAGGGGCCCAACCTGGCGAAAGCGGACGCCGATTGGTGGTGGGCGTCAGACCGCGGACAAGGGGTGGCTTCACACGGTGGCCCCGGCCCGTGCGCAGATCCGCGTGTGGGCCGGACGACCGCCGACCCGGCCTGCACGCCGGAGAAACCGAGGACCCCCTTGCCCGCCGATCTCACGCCCGACCCCGCCCACGAACACCATGCGGCCCGTGGCCGCTGGCCTTCCAAGGACGTCAACCAGGTCCCGCAAGCCCCCTCCATGGACCCCTCCATCGCCCCCTCCATGGCCAATGTGCCCGCCGGTCGCGTCTCCGCAGGCCAGCCCCCGAAGTCAAGGCCCCGCGACGTATTCGACAACCCTTCCAAGTCTTCGAAGCAAACATGGAAGCCAACCCACACCAGGAAGAAGGAAGTGCTGAAGGCTCTGGGGATCTTCCAGAGGGCTACCGCTGACCACCTGTGGCGGATGCTGCGTCCCGGGGACCGGCACAACCGGTGCACGAGGGACACCCTCAACGCCCTCAAGGGCGAGGGGAAGGTCCGGGTGGAGACACGACTGGAGTCGGGCCACCAGCTGTGGGTGCTGACCGAGCGAGGGCACAAGGAAGCCAAGCAGCTGCTCCCGAAGAGCGTGCGGATGTCGGTGCTGCGCAAGCTCCAGTACGACGACGACGGAGAGCCGGTCGACGGCGACGGCTTCGACGAACATGCCGCCGCCGTGACGATGACCGCCTCGGTCCTCACCGGGGCCGGGTTCGGCACCCCGCTGTCCTGGCAGACCGAGATCGCCCACCGCCTGCCGTACGGGTACACCCAGTACGCCGACCTGACGATGCGTGCCCCGGACGCCGGGGTGCCCGCGATGCTCCTGGAGGTCGACCGCGTCAATGAGCCCGTCGACGACCTGGTGGCGAAGCTGCGTCGGTACAGCGACTGGTTCGAGCTGCTGGCGCCGAAGGTCGACAAGGACCTCGAGCGGGCAGCCCGTCGGCAGGGTGCGGCCGTGCACGACTTCCGGCTGTGGTCGCGGATCTACCCGGCGACCGGGCGGGAGGGGTACGTGCCGGTGGCGTTCGTGTTCACGGGGAAGACCGCCGCGCAGCGTGAGAGCCGGATGCGGCGCCTGGAGCAGAGCGCCCGCCGCTACTTCGCTGGCACCCCGTACCCGTAGGCCGGGTTCACGGCCGTCGACTACCACCAGGCGGTGCCCGTGGTCGTCACCGAGCTGGAGCGGATCACCGCCGACCCGGCCGGGGCAGCGGGCAGGGTGTGGCGGCGGCTCGGGCGTGAGGAGTGGCAGACGTTGAGCGAGGCCCTGGACAACCCGGACGGCGAGCGGCTGTACCGGGTGGAGGTGGAGCAGTCCCGCAGGCGCCAGGCGGAACGAGAAGCCGCCGAACGTGAGGCGAAGCGGCCGGTGTGCGCCCGCTGCGGGACGAAGTTTACCGACGAGCGCTGGCAGTTGATCGTGCAGACCTCATGGCGTAGCACCGGGGATGACCTGTGCGGGCCGTGCCGCCAGCAGGACATCGACCGTGCGGAGGCGGAGCGCGTCGCGCGGCGCGAGGCGGAGGAGTCTGCGGCGCGGGAGGCGGCCGAAGCGAAGGCGAAGAAGAACCGCGGCCTGTTCCGCCGCCGGTAGACGAGGGCAAGCCCAAGGGGACCCTGGGTAAACCACTCTCGGACGGCGGCTTGCCCACACCGGCCGGGGCGCGCTGAGGTGGGCAAGCCCGGCCGGGATATCCCGGCCGGGGACGCCAAGGAGGATCCGGTGCGCAGTTTCGAGACGGGCCAGACGGTCGTGCGACGCGATGTTCACCGCTCCGGCCGGGTGTGGAGCGAGCAGGCGCTGCGGGTCCTCACCGACGCCGGCGAGGCGCTGGTGACCGCCTGCGCGCCCGGAGCACAGGCCCGCTGGCCCGCCCTGTACGCGCAGGCCCGCACCGAGGGGGACCGCTCGGTGCGTACGGAGGCGTTCGACGCGATGGCGACGGGGGAGTGGGAGCTCGAGGGAGCGGTATGGCAGGAGACCGACCTGCTGCTGTGGAAGCCGCCCACGTCCTGGTTCAGCGTCAACGCCTTCTTCGTACCCGACGGGGACGGGCGCCGGCTGCGGAACTGGTACGTCAACTTCGAGCACCCCACCCGCCGCGCCGAGGCCGGGTTCGACACCCTCGACCTCGCCGTGGACCTGGTCGTCGCGCCCGACCTCACCCGCTGGGAGTGGAAGGACGAAGACGAGTATGCCCACGTGCGGCGCCTTGGCATCGTCTCCGACACCGAGCACCGGGCCGTCGACACCGCTCGCAGCGAGGTCCTGGCGATGCTCACCGAACGCTCCGGCATCTTCGCGCAGGCGGACCGGTGGGCGGCCTGGCGGTGGGATCCGGCTTGGCCCACGCCGTGCCTGCCCCTGCCGGTTGCCACGACGCGACGCTAACGCGGTCGGTGCTCTACGTTCCCGCCCGCTCGGTCCCGCGACCGCGTCTCCAACCGGGAGACCAGTGCGGCTGGGCGGAGAGGATAGTCACCATGATCTTTCATCGAGCCCGGCCTGTCCGTACGCAACGGCTTCACCGGAGGGCCGCTCGCCGACGCCGCGCTGTCCCGTGCGGCCCGCGCCGGGCAGCTTCTCGACGAACTGCAGGAGCAGGCGCCCACGATGACCGACGGCCAACTGCGCGACGGCATGTACCGGGCGCTGCGCCGCTTCACCCAGGAGCAGCCGCCCACGTGCCAGATCGACAGCATCACCGCGCTGATCCGCCGGGGAGTGCGCATCGACTGGCCCGTCTCCGACCGTCTGCCCTGCGCCTGATACCCGTCCTGCGGGAGGGCACCCCCGCGCCCTCCCGCAGGACGGGAGAGGCCGAACTATCGGTCGCCGCCGGCCTTCCGCTGTCGGCGGTGGCTGGGAGGCTGGTCGGATGAACGAGGGTGACGAGCAGCTGCTGCGCGGCCGGGTGTACGGCCACGACCACGACGGCCCCAACCCGGGCCCGCTGCCGCACCAGACGTACGCCGCGCTGGTCGGCGGCCCGCTGGACGGCCTGCTGCTCGACATCACGGGCTGGCGGCCGGAAGAGATAGACGACGGCGTCGCCCTGATGACCGAGCTGGGGCGGTGGCCCGGCGGCCGGGCGTTGTACGACCCGCGCCCCGACGACCCGCGCCCATCGGGCGGCCCGGGTGTGGTGTGCCGCTTCTACTACTCCGGCGACACGCCCTGACCCCGGCCGCCGGCCTCGGCGCCCGGCCTGCCCTCGGTCAGCTGGCTGGCGGTGTTCTCGATCCACAGCAGCGCCCACTCGACTCCGGCCCGCCACCCGGGTTCCGCGCTGTCGTAGCGGCCTTCGGCGTCGGCGCGGATGTTGGCGGCGAGGGCGCGCAGATCCTTCTGCAGTCCCTGCCGCTTGGCCGCATCCATGGCCTGGATCATCTCGTCGGTGATGTCACCGGGTCGCAGTGCGCTCATCGCCCCACCTTGGACGATGTCCCCCGCCGCTGGCCATATCTCCAGGGCGCTGACCTGTGACCTGCAGTGGCGATAGCGTCCGGCCCCATGACCACCACCGACACGATCGCGGCCCTGGCTCTGGCCGTCGCGGTCGTCGCTGCCGCTGCCGCCATCGGCTCCTGGAGGGCCGCGCGCAACGCCAACGGGGCTGCACAGACCCTGTCCCGGATCGAGCAGCAGCGCCTGCACGCTGATCTCACCCCGCACTTCCGCTGCACGGTCGTGGCTAACGAGGCCCGCTCCACCGCCATGCTGCGAGTCCACCTCGAAGGCCCGCCCGGCCTGCTGTCCCACGGCGCCATCGAGATCACAGCGTCCCTGCGCAACGACAACCCGCACCGGGGCGGCGGGCCCCAGCTCGCAGGTGCCCCGGCTCCCGAAGAGGTCCGCGCCCACGTCTGGGGGCCGTGGAAGTTCAGCGCGGACGGCCGCGACGACACCGGCCGGACGGTCGCTCCGCAGCAGCTGGCGATCGGCGAGTGGACGCGATACGGCCTCACCCCCACCACCCCGCCACCGTGGTCGACGACCAACACGCACGACTGGCAACGCGACTACGCGAACGAACCGGTACGCCTGAGCATCACCGCCAGGTCCAAGGGCAGTGAGTGGATCGTGCCGCTGGAAGTCCCCGTCACCATTGAGGGCACCTCGTGACCACGGCAGGTCAGGAGTCGGTGATGTGGTCGAAGCCGCTCAGCATCGGCGTCAGCTCCTGAGCACACCCGCACAGCGCGCACAGCCGCGTGCCCGGGTTCTCCGCGACGTTCAGCGCCTGCTCCACATCGAGCAGCGGCGCCCCCTGCGGCGCTTCCTCGCAGTCCGGCGCGTGCAGCACACCACGGGCCGGGCCCTGTCCCTCGCGCGCCTTCGCCAGCACCCAGCCCGAAGGCCGGCGCTCCCCGAGGACCTCACGGACCATCGACTTCGGCGCAGGCGGAAGGGGCTCGGTGGGGACCTGGTCGTAGTCGACGCCGTCGACCGGCCGCACGTGGTCGGGAGCCCGGACCCACACCCGGTACTCCGCCGTCTCCACGCCGCCGTCCTCGAGGTCCCGGTACGACGGCAGTCCCACGAGGTACACCCACCCGTTCTCGGTCTGCCGCCGCCTCCACAGCCGTGCCACGACCTCCTGCTCCGGGTGCCCGAGCACCGGGTCGGCGGGCAGCACGACTCGCACCGGCACCGGCCGGGCTGCGTCGTCGGAGGGCGAAGTCACGGCCCCACCGTAAGCAGCCGGGCCCGCCCCTACCGCAGGAGTGGGCCGGCGCGCGCCTGCGCCGTCAGCGGCGCTTCATGCCGATCCCGGACGCGACGTCCTCGGACAGGCTCTCGTACGGCAGGCCAGCCTTCTCCACGATGTCGACGAGGACCTCGTGCTTGGCGTAGTGGGCGGCGTCGGTCAGCCCGGCCTCCAGGCGGGCCAGGCGGCGCAGGAAGCGTTCCATGTCGACCGTGCCGCCCTCGCGCATCGCTTTCCAGACGCGCGCGTACTTGGACGCCCAGTCCTCCAGGGTGGCGCGGTCGCCGTCGAACAGGCCGTCGTCGTCCAGCTGGCCGCGCTGTTGGACGCTCATCGGCCGAAGCCGGTGGTGGCGGGCGGCGGAGGGCCGCTGGTACGCCCAGATTTCCGCGCCGCTGCCTCCGGAGTCGACCACGACCGATCCGACCAGCAGGTCGAAGGCGTCCTCGATGGCGGCCGCGGCCTTGTCGATGTCGCTCGCCGGGCGGCGGGTGACCAGCTGCACGTGCCCGACCCAGCCGTCCGCGTGCTCCAGCACCTCGAGCACCGCGCCGGGCAGCGGCCCGCCGGGCGAGGCGATCTCGCGGTCCCAGATCTCCTGTACGTCCGTGTCCCGCTGGTCCAACTGGCTGCGCCTGCCCGGCTGTTCGTGCTCGGCCATCGGTCCCTCTTCCCCTAGATCGGTCCTGCATCTCCTGTTGTACCGACTGCGGCTCACAGGCGGAGCGTCTGCGGATTTTCGGTCCGGAAAGTTATCCACTGTGACGACGCAGGACTGTTGGCAAGAATCGGTGCAGGTTGCCTGCGGTTACGGGGCTATGACGCCATGTGGTTGGCACGGGTGACGCAGGTTAGTTGGCAACCCGTGATCACGGCTTGTGATCGTTCATGGGTTGAGGTGCCGCCACATCCAGGCGATGTCCGGGTATGGGGGCGGGGTGAGGTCGTCGGGGTCCCATAGGAGAGGCGTGGGGCTGGGGGTAAGAGTGGGTAGCGCCGGGGGGCCGTCATTGTCGCTGGTGGTTTCGGCTGTGAGGTAGCGGGCGCTGGTGGCGGTGAAGTTGACGGTGGCGGGAATCCACTGGGGCAGTTCGGCGGCATAGCGGGCGACGGCGGGCCGGGGGTCCTGCAGGAGTCGTTGTTGTAGGCGGAGCATGAGACAGAGGATGTGTTCGTAGAGTTCTGCGGCCTTGAGCAGAGCGGCGGCGGTGTCGAGGGCCTGGTCGGCGGCGAGGGCGGAGAAGATGTTGACCTCGCCGTCCTCCTGGGCTTCCTTGGCGAGGCTGCCGAGGTCGTTGATGATGATGCAGGGGTAGAACGCCGCCTGAGTGAAGGCCCGTACCAGCGGGTCGTAGAGTTCGGCTGGTGTCATCACGTACCCGGCGCCCGGCGCGGTGTAGGAGGCCAGGGCGCTGGCGCCGGCCTTCGACCAGCGCATGCGCAGGTACTCGCCGACTGTGGGGGCGGCCGTAGCGGCAGACTGCAGCGCGGCCTTCCACAACTGCCCGCCTAACCAGTGGGTGTTCTCGGCACGGAGAGCTGCCATACCGTCAGTTCCAAGGCACTCTTCCATCTGCTTCCGCAGGTCGCGCAGGCTGCTGAGGAACGGGTCAGCCGGCAATGGGGCGTCCGGCGGCTCGTACAGGACCCGGTTCGCCTCACCGGTCAGGGCGACCGCCCGGGAAAGATCGCTGGTGAGAGTGTCAAGATGGTCGTCCCACTTGAACGCCCAGTAGCTGTAACACGTCATGGCGGTCCCCGCCGCTTCGGTGACGAAGGGCATCCCGTGAGCGATGAGCCCACCGAGGTTCATGTGTGTCAGGCGGGAGCCGGGGGAGCACAGTCCCTGCTCGACAGCCCAGGCGGCGCCAGTTCCATCGAGCATCTGGCTGCCAGCCGGGTGCTCCCGCAGGGGCACCGGGCAGTACAGGTGCAAGCCCTCGGGAGGCAGGCTGCTCATGAGGCTGCTGAGAGTGGTCGTCATGCCGTGCCTCCACTGTGGGGGTCCTGTTCCGGTCTGCTGCAAGTCCTCAGTGATCACGGGCGGTAAACAGGCGGGCCAAGGCGACGAGTTCCGCCCCGGCAACCGGCTCGGGACCGGCGGCGTGCAGGCGCTCGAGGGCCAGCCTGGTGTGCCGTTCGCCCTCCTTCTTCGCCCAGGCGCGTCCCCCGGCCTGCTCCACCAGACGGGCCGCCAGTTCCTGCTCAGCGGGCGACAAGGGGCCTGGGCCTGCGTACAGCTCGCGCAGTTGGTGCGCGGCCGGCCCGTCGGCGCCCAGCGCGGCCGCCACGGGGAGGGACTTCTTGCGAGCGGCCAGATCGGAGCCGACCGGCTTGCCGGTGCGCCGGGGGTCGCCCCAGATACCAAGCAGGTCATCGACGAGTTGGAAGGCCGCACCCAGATGGGCTCCGAACGCCCGCAGGTGAGTGACCCGATGTTCGTCCCCACCGCCAGCCAGTGCCCCCAGCGCGCACGCGGCGGCTACCAGGGCGCCGGTCTTGCCCGCCGCCGTCGCCTGAACCTCCTCAACAGAGGGCCCGACCGTGTTCTCCATCTGGATGTCGGCGTACTCACCCTCAATCAGTTCCTGCTCAGCCCCGGTCAGTTCCCTCGCCTCAGTGGCTCGCAGCGAGGGTGGGCCCTGGTCGAGAACCTGCACGGCGAGGAAGAACAGCGCGTCTCCGGCCAGCACCGCGGCTGCGGTTCCCATCTCGGACCACACCGCCGGCCTGCCCCGCCGCAGCCGGTCCCCGTCGATGAGGTCGTCATGCAGCAACGAGGCGTTGTGCACCAGCTCCACCGCCACAGCCGCCGGTACACCCGCCGCAGTCTCGCCACCGACTGCCTCACACGCCAGCAGGGCAAGCGCAGGCCGCATCATCTTCCCTGCCCGCCCCTGCAGCGGCCTGCCGGAACTGTCCCACCACCCCAAGTGCACCCCCACCGGGCGCCGCACCCGCTCCGGCAACCGGCTCACCGCCTCCCGCAAACCCGGACCGGTCACCGAGACAGCATCGGACAACACCTGCCCCACCTCACGAACCGGGCGCATCAAGGGCTCCGCCGTCATCCCATACTCCCGCCAGTAGGCAGTACGACAGTCCGCCCGGTACGACAGACCACGACGACAACAGCTTCCATTGACGGGGCCGCGCCGCTGCGGCGATAGAGCGCAAATCGCGCCTTGGCTTGAACCTCGACACCGACCGCAGACGATCACACCACATCGCTCCGGAAAGTAACCACAAACCCACAAGGGCGACATTTGCCAACCAACGTGCTGACTTGCCAACTGAGATGCGTCGTCACATCCACAGATCGCAGGTCAGGGCCCACTTTTCGCCGCGTTCTATCCACAGGCAAGCGGCTTTACGGTTCGTGTCCGCTTCCGGGTGTGAGGTGCCGGGACGCACACCGAAAGGGCACGGCCGATGGCACAGACGAAGTTCGACAAGCAAGTGGAGGAGACCGCCGAGTCCCTCGTGTTCGGCATCGGCCGGTTCCTGGCCGGCCGGCCGATGGACGGGGTGAAGCGGACCGACGCGACGTTCTGGCGCTCGGGCACCAGGGTCCTGCCGAAGGTCGAAGGCCGCGTCTCGCGGTCCTCCTACCGGGCCGGGTGGAAGCGCCTGACCTTCCGTATCAGCGCGCTGGCCGCCGCCGGGGCGGGCGGCTACCAGGCCGGGTGGGTCCACCAGGACGCCACCGTCGCCACCGCCCAGCAGATATGGGCCGACCCCGATCCCGCGATCGCCGCGCTGGAGCAGACCGGGATCGCCGCGGCGTCGACCGCGGCCGTGGGGACCGCCGCCTACCTCACGCTGACCCGCAAGCGCCGGGAACTGATGCGGGAGTGGGTGCTCCCGCTGCACGAAGCCCTCGCGCTGCCGCTGCGCCTGCCGGAGCAGACCGACCCGCGCCGCTACCTCCACATCCCGCGCAACTTCAGCGAGGACGACGCGGTGATCCGCGTGGACGTGCCGGGACGCCTGGACTTCTCCAAGGACCTGGTCGTCGACATCATCACCACCAAGCTCGCCCTGGAGGGTGTCACCTTCTCCTGGCACCTGGCGGGCCGCGAGACGTACGTGACGGTGAAGAAGACCCGCAAGCCCCCGGCCAAGGCGGCCTTCAAGGACCCCAAGGTCCGCGAGATCGTGGCCGCCGCCAAGGAGTCCGCGCCCGTCATCGGGATTGGCTCCGCAGGGCGGATCGTCACCGTCGACCTGGACGCCGAGTCCCCGCACATCCTGGTCAACGCCTCCACGGGCGGCGGCAAGTCGGTGACCCTGCGGTGCATCGCCTGCCAGATGCTCCACCACGGCAGCCGCGTGTTCGTCCTCGACACCAAGCGGATCTCCCACCCGTGGGCGTCCGGGCTGCCCGGGGTCACGTACTGCCGCGACATCGCCGACATCCACGACCAGCTCATCGCCCTGGGCATGGAAGGCCGGCGCCGAACCCGCGTCGCCGACGACCTGGGCATCGACGCCGACCCCAAGGCCATCGGCCCGCGCATCTTGATCCTCCTCGAAGAGGTCAACGCGACGATGAAGCAGCTCGCCCGCTACTGGGAGAAGACCCGCGAGTCCGGCGACCCGAAGGTCTCTCCGGCCGTCGACGCGCTCAACGAGATCCTCTACATGGGCCGCCAGCTGCGCATGCACGTCCTCCTGGTCGCGCAGTCCGCCACCGCCCGCGCCCTCGGTGGCCCGGAGGTCCGCGAGCAGTTCTCCACCCGCATCCTCGCCAAATACAGCGTCAACGCATGGAGGATGCTCGCCCCGGAGGTCCACCCCGCGCCGAAGTCCACCAAACACCGAGGCCGCGCCCAGGTCGTCAGCGGCGGCTCCGCGCGGGAGACGCAGATCCTGTTCTTCACCGAGGCCGAAGCCCGCGAGTGGGCCACCACCGGCAAGAAGGCCGCGGCCGCCGACAGGCCCGTCCCGGTGCAGCTGCACAAGCCGCCCACCGACTCCCTCGCCGACGCCGGGCCCGCCACTGTCCCCGGCCTCCCGCCCGTCCCCGAGCAACTCGCGGGCGGGGACCGGCCCACCGACGCCCTGCACTCCGCCCCGGCCCCGGCCGCCGCGCCCGGCGAGCTCGCGTCCAACGCCACGGCGACGCCGCCGGCGACCTCGGCCCCCGTCGATGACGATCAGGTGGTGGGGCTCCGCGAGGCCGCCGAACACCACCTGCCCGGCATCACCCTGGCCGCGCTGCGCTTCGCTCGCGCCAACGACCCGGCCTTCCCCGCCCCGGCAGGCAAGCGCGGCGCCGAACTCCTCTACCGCGTCGGCGACCTCAAGAAGTGGGCCCGCAACCGGCCCCGTGCCGCCACCGGCACCACCGACCTCGACTGACCGGGCCCTGTCCGCTTCAGCCGACACGATCCACCCCCTGGAGAACACCCGGTTCACCAGGACCAGCACAGAAAAGGAACACCGCACCATGCAGTGGAACAAGAACAAGAGCACCCTCCCGAAGCTGCTGCGCCTCACCGACCCGGGCCTGCGCGAGCACCTGGCGGCGATACCGGCCTCCCAGGCCCTCATCGGCCTTGGAGCCGACGGGCAGCCGGTCAGCATCGACTGGGACACCGAATCGCCGCACGTCCTGGTCTGCTCCGCCACCGGCGGCGGCACCTCGACCGTCCTGCGCACCCTGGCCGCCCAGCTCCTGCACCACGGCGCGCACACCGTGGTCCTCGACTCCAAGCGGATCTCCCAGACGTGGGCCTCTGGCATCGACAACGTCACCTACTGCCGCGACATCGAGGCCATCCACGACGCCCTGGTCGGCCTCCGGACCGAACTGCAGCGCCGCATCGCCCACGGCGACCAGCACGGCGACTGCGATGACCTGCCGCGTCTGACGGTGCTGCTCGAGGTCGCCCACCACACGCTGAGGCAGCTGACCCGCTACTGGGACAAGGTCCGCCAGGCGAACGACCCGAAGACCTCCCCGGCCCTCGACGCCCTCCACGGGCTCCTCTTCGCGGGCCGCGCGGCCCGCATGCACGTCCTCCTCGGAGGCCCGCTCGACACCACCCCGCTGGGCGCCTTCGCCCGCGAGCAGTTCTCCACCGTGATCCTGGGACGGGTCACCACCCGCACCTGGGGCCGCCTCGCCCCGCAGATCCACCCCGCCCCGAAGAGCAGCACCCGCCCCGGCCGCGTCCACGTCGTCCAGGGCACCACCGCCCACCCGACGCAGGTCCTGCTCCTGACCGACACCGAAGCCGCCGACTGGGCCGCCGCCACGGCGGCCAGGAAGAACTGATCTGGAGGCGGACACACCACGGGCCCGGGGGCGCGGCCATGACATCCCCGGGGCCCGACTCCTGGAGTCGCGCTGTCCAACGACTGCGCGACTCCGCCGTTACGTCGTCGCCAGCTCCGGCACTTCGAGCGCCTCAGCGACTTTCCGGGCCATCGCGGCCACCTCCGGCGGGAAGCGGTCCAGCGAGCTGAGGTCGTCGCAGAGCCTGGCCCGCAGCCCGTGCAGACACGCCATCGTGAACAACACCTCCGGGGCGTCCTCGGGCTGCTGCGCCTGCTCCGCCTGGCGCTGCCCCCGCCCGTACATCGTCCGCACCGCCCCGATCTCGTCACTGCCCGCGGGTGCCTCCTTGCCCAGCAGTCCGTCCAGGTGCGCCCGGTCGTGGTCCTGGGGGCCGTTCGCGCGGTCCTGCTGCTGGCTGAGCTGGAGGTAGCCCCGCAGCGTCTCCGGGTTCACGCCGACGTCCTCGCAGTACGCGGCGATCAGCATGGCCACGCAGTTCATGGTGTCCGCCGCGTCCGTGGCCCGGTACAGCGTCATCCGCTTCCAGTCCCGGGCGACGTCCGAACCGGCGTAGCTCATGACCTCCTGGCAACGCTCGACGGCCTCGGACGTGAGCTGGTAGACGGCGCGGCGCATCGGCTCGGGCATCGGGGTGTGTTCCATGGCCCGCACGGTAGGGGGATTGCGCCTTCCGGCACCGCAGTTGCGGCCCCTGGTCACCCGTACAGCCCAGACACCGTCACGGCTGCCGGGGTGATGCGGCCTCATCGGCCGGGAGCGGCTTGAAGGAGAAGCTCTCGGCGGCCACTGGTGCACAGCGGCCGCCGCGAGCTTCGTTGCGGTCGGCCGGTGCCGACGGGGGAGGCAGCACCGGCCGACGATCAGGGAGAGGCCGTGGCGGTCGCCTCCGCAACAGGAGCGGTGTCTTGGAGCCGGTCCAGCCGCTCATACAGTGCGCGCAGCAGCCTGCCCCGATTCTGGACCCGGCGCAGCGTCCGGCATGGCTGGGAGAGACGGCCCTCGGCCTCACCCAGCACGATCTCGGCGAACAGCCGCCGACCGTCGTCCTGGGGGAGACGCTCGGCCCGCTCGCGTACATCGTCCGCGACCGCGTGCGCCGCCCCCGCGAGCAGGAAACCGACCTGTGCGTAGTCGTCGGGCTGCAGCGCCTGCGGGTCGGACCACGCCAGGACAGCCCTGACCAACCGCTCGTGGGTGGTGCGATCCAGCGCAGCTCTCCCTCGGACTGGCCCCCCGGGGCGTGGAGCACGGTGTAGCTCATGGGGTGGCCGCCTTGTCGTGTGCGGGCTCGGCGAGCCTGTGCAGGTGGGCCGCGAGCTGGTCGGCGCCGACGAGGGCGGGCGGCTGTTCGCGCGGGGAACTGACCCAGTGGGCCACCGCCGTGCCGTCGAACTCGCTCGAGGGGATGAGCAGCTGGTGCCCCCTGGAGAGCACGCGGACGCCGGGCACGCCGACGCAGGAGCTGCCGGTGCCAGCCGCCACCAGCACATACAGCACGTCCCGCAGATGGTCGGCGAGCACGGGATAGCCGCGGCAGGTTCCGGCGCGCAGTGCGGTGAGCGCCGCCAGGCCGGTGTCCATCGGGGTGATGGACACCGCGTCCCACAAGTCTCCGCAGGCCACCCACTGGGTGCGGTCCCTGGCGCGCTCCCACCGTGCATGTTTCTCGGCGGTGGGCTCGGCCAGCTCGTGCCACGTGGGCGCCGGGGTTTTCTTCTCGCTCTTCACCGTTGGGCCGGCGGATGAATTCGCCACGGCGCTCTCCCCTGATCAGTCGTCACGTCACTGTCCACGCAAGCAGCAGCGCGCAGCCGGGTGCGACGGCCAACCGATGAAAGAACGATGCAAGTCGGACCTGCGGGGTGAACTGAGGCCAAGGCCGGGGCAGGAGAACCAGGGGAGCGGTACGGTCGCCGCACCCGTCCGTCGCGCGGACCCGGAGCCGGTATGGCCGACCACCGCAAGCCCATCCCCAACACCCGGCTGCGGGCTGCCCGCGAACTCGAATTCCAGATGAGCCGCGGCGAGTTCGCCAAGAAGGTCAACGAGACGGGCAAGGCGATGGGCGAGAACGTCGCCTGCGGATCACGGCTGATCGCGGACTGGGAAGACGGAAATGTCGGCTGTCCCCGCGCCGTGTATCAGCGCATCCTGACCACGATGACCGGGCGCAGCATGGCCGACCTCGGCTTCAGCCTGCCCACACCAGCACTGCCCGTACTGCCCGCCGCCCCACCGCACGGGCTCCAGGAGGAGGATTCGGTGTACCGACGCGCCTTCCTGTTCGACGGCACGGGCACGATCCTGGCTCTGCCCCTCGGTAAGGGGCAGGCGCCGGGCAAGATCGGCGCCAGCGAGGTGCGTGCCGTCAAGGCGGCCGTGGTCAAGCTGTACGCCAAGGACCACGACCACGGCTCGGCGCCGTTGCGCCAAGCCGCGTCCGAGGCGCTGCACACCGCCTACCAGTGGCTGCAGTCGGGGACGCACACCAGCCGCACCGAGTCGAAGCTGCGCTCGGCGACCGGCGCCCTGTCGATCGCCGCCGGGTGGCTCTTCTACGACTCCGGCCGCGCCGGGGATGCGCACTCGCTGTACGGCGAGGCCCTCGCGGCCGCGAGGATCGCCGACGATCCCGAGCTGGAGGCGCACGCCTTCGGCTGCCTCTCCCTGCTGGCCAAAGCATCCGGTCGCCCCCGTGAGGCGATCTCCGCCGCGCAGGGCGCACAGACCGTCGCCCGCCACCTCGGCTCCCCGCGACTGCTCTCCCTGTTCCACATGCGCGAGGCCGGCGGCTGGGCGCTGATGGGCGACGCCGGCGCCGCGGACAAGGCGATCGTCCGCGCCCACACCCTCTACGCCAAGGGCCCTGCAGATGCCGACCCGCCCTGGCTCTCCTTCTACGCACCCGGCGAACTCGCGGGCCTGGAAAGCCTCGCCCGCGCCGACCTCGGCCAGCACGAGCGCGCCGCCGCCGGCGCTGAGCAGGCCGTCCTCCTGCACGGCCACGCCTTCGCCCGCAACCGCGCCCTGTACACGGCCGACGTGGCCATCCAACATGCGGTAAGGGACCGTCCCGAGCCAGAGGCTGCCGCCGAGGCCGCGGGCCGGGCCCTCGCGTTCCTCCCCGAAGTGCGCTCCGACCGCCTGCTGCAGTCCCTGCACAACGTCGCGGGCGCACTCCAGCGGCACAGCCGTGTTCCCGCGGTCGCCGACTGGATCGAGGAGTACCGCACCACCACCGCCACTGGAGGAGGACGGGCGTGAGCACCACCCGCACCGACGTCGTGATCCGCACCTACGGCCCCGGCCACATCCCGCCGATGCTCGACACGATCGCCGATCTCTGGGCCGACGCCCACCTTGAACTCGTCAACAACCCAGGCGCCTCCACCGACGGCCTGACAGCCCCCGCACTGCGCCGCCAGATCACCGGCCATCTCAAGCACGAGGGCTTCACCCTGGTCGCGGCGTACGCGCACGGCACCATGGTCGGCTTCGGCTACGCCTTCCCGTGCACCCCCGAGTACTGGTACGGCCTCGAGCTGCTGCCCGAGATCCCCGAGCACATCTGCGCGGGCCGCCTCATGGGCCTGTGCGAGCTCGCCGTCACCCCCGCCCGCCAGTCCCAGGGCATCGGCTCCCGCCTCCACACAGAGCTCCTCAAGGCCATCAACCCCGACTACGCCTCGCTCCTGGTCCGCCCGGACAACACCGCCGGGCGCACCCTGTATGAGCGCCTCGGGTACAAGTACGCGGGCCCTTATCGCAACGAACCCGGCGGCCCGGTCTATGACCTTCTCCTCCTCCAAGTCGACCGCGAGGCCACCACACAGTGACCACACGCACCCTGTACCTCATCGCCTGCGCCGCCCCGCCCACCCGACGCCTCCACGTACCCGTCCGCGCCGCCCAGGCGGCCGGTTGGGACGTGTGCGTGATCCTCACGCCGTCCGCGTACCGATGGCTCAACGAGGACGCCGAAGGCGAGATCGAGGCCCTGACGGAGCTGACCGGACACCCGGTCCGCTGGCAGTACAAGCTGCCCTCCCAGCCGGACGTCCTGCCCGCCCCGGACGCGATCCTCGTGGCCCCGCTCACCAACAACACGCTCGCGAAATGGGCCACCGCGATCAGCGACACCCTCGCCCTCGGCCTCATCACCGAGGGCATCGGCCTCGGCCTGCCGATCACCGCCCTGCCCCACTTCAACGACGCCCAGGCCGCACACCCCGCCGTGGCCGGCCACATCGCCTTCCTGCGTGAAGCGGGCGTCACCGTGCTGCTCGGGGAGGGCGGATTCGTGCCGCACAAGCCCAAGCACGGCGACCTCGACGCCTACCCGTGGCAGGCCGCCATCGACACACTCCCCGCCTGACCCCCGCTCGAGGTAGCACCGGCCCCGGAATCCCTCCTGGGAACCCGCAGCCGCCACATAGCCCACGGGGAACAACCCGGGACCCCAGGGCCTACACACTCCAGTGCGATGCCGCTGCTTAGGACCTACGGCATCGCACAGAGGTGCGTGTAGGCCCTGGGGCGCGATGCTGCTGGCCCGGAGCAGCGAGAGATCCCGGGTCGCTCAACGCGCCCGGGAATCCTGCCCGTCAACTTCGCTATTTGTCCGCCCGATAGAGCTTGATGTCCTTATTGACGAAGAGATGCACGTAGCCACACCGCCAGCAGATCAGTCCCGTAGCGCTCTCGTCGGCCCAGGCCACCTTGAAGAACTCCATACCGGTGCTGTTGAGCAAGACACTCCGCTCTCGGAACATGTCTCCCTGACAAACTTGGCAGGTCAGCCAGACGTCCCCCAGTGCTGCACGTACCGGCTTCGCCATTGAGCGCCCCCTGTCTTTGACATGTGAACGGAACGAGATTACGAGGCTGCATGAGCCGCTCACAGCCCGCGTGAGCACGCACCGAGGAAAGCACGTCCACCTGCACCACCTCGCGTGAGGCCAGACCGAAGGGGAGCCTCGGTGCCTCGCGCCACGACCGGTCGCACCTGCTGCGCTGAGCGCTGCGGCACACGTTGCACCAGGCAGTGCCCCTGGAGGCGGCGCTGCCCCGGACCCGGGCCAAGCGCTGGGACCCGGCGGACCGGGCCGGTACTGCCCACAGGGGTCCCCCAGGGAAGTAGTCGGCGCGCCTTGGACCCCTTGACCACGTGCTGTGACGTGCAGGTTTTCCCGTCCGTCCGTCAGTGATGAGGCGCCCTGGCAGGCTCCTTCGCCGCCCGGCCCTGCTGACCGCAGCCCGCGCTGCGCGTCCAGCTCGCCGTCGAACGCCTCACCGCCGCGACCGCCGAACCGCGGCCCGCCCCCATGGTCGGCCGCCGCACGCTCGGGCCGCGCACGCTTCAACGCGCGCGAGGCCGGCCACGGCACCGCCGCGTGGCGGACTCCTGGTGGGTCCGTGGCGGTGGTCATGACGGCGTAAACGGGCATGAGGCGCAACACCTAGCAGAGTGGGAACTCTTCGATCACGTCCCACGTGTAGTAGCCCAGGTCGGGGCGCTGGTGTTGGCTGACGAGGTAGAAACGATCGATGGTGACGTCGACCCGCTCGGGGCGGAGGGAGCGAAGTCCTCGGTTCAGGGGGCGGTCGTCGAAGTCGCCGTCCTTGACGTAGGCCAACGTCGAATGAGCCCACATCTTCGCTGGCGCCGGGCGCAGTTCGATGCCAGGCACCGACTCGGCCGCGGCCCGGACACGCCTGTTGAGCTCGGCCACGCCGGCCTCCGGGTACATGGCCACGGTCACGGCCGTGACACCTGGCCAGGTCGGGCCCATCTGAACGGTGAATGCGCGCATTCCCACGAGTTCGCGGCGGGTGGCGTTGATGAGCTGCTCGCTCTGCTCGGCAGTCGTCGGGTGGTAGAGCCCCTGGACTGTGCAGTGAAGCCATTCCTCGGGAACCACCCCCAGTTCACTGAAGCCGCTGAAGAGGTCGCGGTGAGCACGCGCGTAGGCGCGGTAGTTGTCGTGGCGGTTCAGCAGCACGAGGAAATGCAGGTAGGGGCCGGCGGCCCAGACGGACCGACGGGCAGGGCTGAAGAAGGTCTCCACGGTGCTTTGAGGGTCCTCTCAGACGAAGGCGGGGCGGTTGGCGGCCAAAGCCGGGAAGGAAGCGCGCCAGGGTACGCTCTGGGGCATGTCCTCCGTCACAGTCGCCCTCCCTGACCGAGCCGAACTGGCCCGTCGGCTCAGGGCTGTTGACGATGATCCGCACATAGTGGATCAGTTCCAGTCGAAGCTTCTGCACAAGGCCGGCCAGCAGCTGAGCAGTACGGGTGTCGCCGTCGCCCTGAGCCTGGCGTTCGAGGAGTACCGGCAGGAGCAGGACCTGCCGCCGGTGATCGCAACGGTGCTCTTCCGGCAGCTTGCCGACTATGCGCTGGCGATCATCGACGACCCGGTGGCCCGACGCGAGGCACTGGAGATCATCAACGCAGGGCTTCCTCCGGCGTAAAGAGCCTGATTTCAAACCCAGCCCGGTGACGGGTCTGCCGAGAGGCGCGTTGGGCCGGTATGGGTGGAGGTTGAGCGGGTGCGGGCAACGTTGGACGTGCGACCTGCGGTCACAGCCTCGGATCGCATGGCAGACCCGATCCTGAACGGGGTGTGCCGCACTATCCGCCGCAGGCGTGTCACGTGTAGAGGGGCTGCGTGTGCATCGTGTTCATCCCGGCTGATGAGTGGTGCAAGCCGCAGGTCAGGGTCGCGTTGATGCGGAGTTTGGCCAGATGAGCCCCGGGCTTCTGCTTTGTAGGAACGAACCAGTCAGGCCGCCTTGAGTGCTTCGCCTGGCCGTGGACGTGCTGCGGTGGGGTGGACGGGCTGGCGGGTGAGACGCCGGGTCATCAGCCTGATCGCTGCGAATCATCGCCTTGGAGCTCTCGGGCAGGCGCTTGTGGTCTCTGATCAGGCGTCGGGCGTGCCTCACCCATACCCAAGATCACGCCACGGTGGCCGGGAAGGTCTGACCCCGAGGCGGATACACCACGGGCCCCGGGGGATCGGTATCTCCCCGTGGCCTGGCACTGTCAGGGCAGGAAGTTCTTCTGCCACTCCAGCGAGTTCATGCTCAGCGCGGCGTCCGCGAGGGCCTTCGCGGACGGGGTCTTGAGCGAGGCGAGGCTGGTGTCGATCCAGTTCTGGGTGAGGCTGTAGCCCTGCTCCTGGTACTCGACTGCCTGCACCAGGCACTCCAGTTTGTCCGCGTCGCGGGCGACGATCGCCTCCGGGGTTTCGCCGGCCTCATACTCGTCGACCGCGCTCTGCACGCCGGTGCGGACGGCCGGGTGGGCGTTGGCGACCTGGTCGGCGGTCACCTCGCCGTTCGGCGCCGCGCGCAGGTACTTGCGGCCGATGTGCGGGATGTCCCCGATCCGGGTCTCCTGGGAGTCGTGGAACAGGCACATCAGCGCGACCCGGGCGGGATCGGCGCCTTCCATCATGGCGAGCACTGAGCCGATCACTCCGACGCGGAAGGAGTGTTCGGCGACGGATTCGGGGGCCTTGTTGCCGGTGAACCACCAGCCGGTTCGTGCGACGCGCTTGAGCACGCCCATCTCGGAGATGAAGCTCGCGGTGCCCCTGGTGGTGTCATCGGCCATGCGGTCCTCCGGTGTCAGCAGTTGTGATCGAAAACGTAGTGGACATGGGCCAGTTCGCACCGTGATCTCGCCGTCAGGGCTGCCCCGTCCAGGAGGAGGCCGGTCCGCTCGCGCAGCGGAGCGGCGATCGGTCCGGCGGCCTGGGACAGCCACGGGAACGCCGTCAGCAGCGCCCACAGCGAGTGCGCGTACAGGTCGGCGTAGCCGGGCGCCAGGTGCAGCCCGCGCGCCAGGCCGCGCAGCAGGGTGACGGGATCCCAGCCGGTGAGGTCGCGGTCGCGCATGAAGGTGTCGTCGGGCTGCGGCACGGGCAGCGCCCCCAGCCACAACGCCCAGTAGTTGAGGTTCGCGGCCTCCGCGGTGTCGTCGTCGGCCAGGGCGCGGTCGATGAAGTCGAGCAGCGGCTGCGGGTCTCCGAGCCGGGCGAGCGCCGTGGCGGTGGAGCGGGCCTCTGCCCAGTGCGGTGACCAGCCACGTCGGGCAAGGACATCGCGCCGCCGGTGCAGGGTGTGCGCGGTCCACGCGGCCGCGTCCGGCCCGTGGTCATAGGAAGCGAGATAGAGCGCCTGGCGGTGCAGCAGCGCGCCCGGCCCTCCCAGCGTCGCCGCGTGCTCGGTGGTGCCCCGCAAGTGGTCGAAGAACGCTGCTCGGTCCACGGCCGCCAGTTGCGGCGCAGCGGCGACCGGCCCGCGACGCGGCTTGGGCAACCGTCCGGCGAGCGCAGGCGGCACACTGCCGTTCAGCGCCCAGGCGAGCATGTGCGCGGTGTCCCGGGTGTGGACCCACCCGGCCAGCGGGTGCGGGCCGCCGACGTCGCCACCGAGGCCGGCCGCGATGATCCGGTCCGCGTCCATCGCCGCCTCCAGCCACCGCACCAGGCTCGCGTCCGCGCCCAGCGCCGGCAGACGCCGGCGCAGCTCCAGCAGCGCCCCGGCCCTCATGTTCGCCACAGGGCGCCGCCCCGACTCCCAGCCCTGCAACGTGTCCACGTCCACGCCCAGGACCTCCGCCATCGCCGCCTGGGTGCACGGGATCGACTCGCGCGCCAGGCGCAGCACGAAGCCGGTCACCGTACCTGCTGATGTCCGTCGCGGCCTGCCCATACCGGCCTGCTCCCCGGTCGCCCTACGCACCGAAACCCGTACTCACGGTCAGTCCTACCGCATCGGCAGCCGCCGTACGTTCGCCTTGTGGTCGAAGCCAGACGAACGAGACCGCGCACATCCCAACCCGCCCCCACAGCGAGGCCCCGATGAGCCACACGCACACCGTCCTGCACGACCCCGAGGGACGCTTCGAAGAGGAGCTCCCCCTCGATCGCGCAGCCCCTCAGTGCCTGGTGAAGGCGGTCCTCGCCTGGAAAGGCGACCCAGCTCTCGCCACGGCGGACTACGAACAGATCGCGCTGCTGCTGACCGGCGCCGCACGGTCAGTGGCCGGCGACGTACGCCGCGCCGCTGCCCGCCTGCCCACAGACCACCAAGCCCGCGCGCTGGCCGACGTCTTCCTCGAGGAAGCCGAGCGCCGCCTGTCCGGACCGCTGGAAGGAGCCGCGCGCTGCGTCCAAGGCCGCGCCCGACTCGTACGCGCCCTGTACGAACGCCTCGACCTCCTCACGGAGACCTCCCCGGTCCCCGTCCCCTGAGCCGTCGCGTACCCGGGCGTGACCACGGTCCCCGGGTACGCGGCGCCGGCACTACCCCGGCCCGCCGGGCCGGGCAGCACCGCTCGACACACGAGAGGGGCACCATCGTGAGCACGCTCATCCAGCCCGAGACCGTCGCGGCCCGCGCCCGGCAGATCCTCACCACCTGGAAGGCCGACGAAGAGTGGGCCCGCCTGTGGGACAGCTGCGCGAAGTACAGCAGCGACTGGGACGACTTCTACGGCTACCCGATCATCCTTGACTACGACGCGGTCGCCGACGCGCCTGCGCTGTTCACCGAGACCACCCGCCTCATGGCCCTCAAGGCCGCCATGTACGAGCTGACCGACGGGGATGAGAAGGCGGCCGAACTCGCCCAGCCGGTCCCGGTCGACGTCATGTCACACGCTCTCACCGCTCAGTTCACCGTGCTGTCCCGCATCCAGGAACGGACCGGTAGCCGATTCGTCCACGCCACCGACATGGAGGACGGGTTCGCCGGCGGCACCTGGAACCCGGGCGACTTCACCCACCAGGCGTACCGCGCCGCGTGGGGACCGGTGAACGAACGGTTCTGGATCGACGCCGACGAGACCGAACGGCGCCGCAAGGTCCTCGACGAGGTCTACGCCCAGATCGGTGTCACCGAGCGAGGAAGGAAGGCAGCCATCCTCTCCGCCGCCGCGGCATAGCCTCCGGCTCAGCGGCCGGGACCTCCTTCGGCGGAGGGGCGGTCCGGTCCGGCTCCAGCCCCACCTTGTGCGGGTGCACACAGGCCGGAGTCCGGTCGGCGGTGTACCGAAAGCCGTCGGCCGGATCGAACGGGCACTCCCAAGACGGCCGGTCGTACACGACGAACGCCTCACGCGGCAGCCGCTTCGACGGGCAGATGCCACACGCCGGATGATCCTCGCCCTGGGCGAACGGCTCACTCATAGCGGCACGGTAGCGGAGCAACGGCACCGGCCGCTGCCACAACCACACGAACGAGCGGCGCTCATCCCACAGCGACACTGGTGAGCGCCGTCGCCGCTCGACACGATCACGGACATCTGGTCCAACCCACACCTGGAGCCGGTCGACACCTCGGGCGCCTCCGCCGACGGCCTGTCCGCACGCTGATCGCCGCGTATGCGCAGGGCAGCATGGTCGGCTTCGGCTACGCCTTCCCGTGCACCCTCGAGTACGTGTACGGCCCCGAGCTGCTCTCCGAAATCCCCCAGCACATCCGCACGGGCCGACTCATGGGCCTGTGCGAGCTCGCCGTCACACCGGCCCGCCAGTCCCAGGGCATCGGCTCCCGACTCCACGCCGAACTCGTCAAGGCCATCGACCCCGACTACGCCTCGCTGCTGGTCCGCCCGGACAACACCGCCGGCCCAACCCTCTACAACCGCTTCGGCTACACGTACGCGGGTCCCTAGACAAGAAGGCCGTCGTGCGGTGACCACACGCACCCTCACCGATCCTGACCTGGCACCGGCGCGGCTACGTCTCCATGAGACGCACGTCACGTTCGGAGTGATGTCACGATCGCGGGCCCTCGCTGCACTCCCTTGATGTACGGGGTGCGCCGGGCACCCCGTGAAGAGGGAGGGGGACGGGTGCCAGAGACAGTGATCGGGTTAGTGGGTCTCGGGGTCGTGTTGAGCGGACGGCTTCTATACCGATGGATCTGCAGCCGGGCTCAGGTTCAGCTGGCCCGTGTGATCCAGCAGGGCACCAGCGAGCGCGTCCGGGGCCTGCCGCCGGGAAGCGTGGTTACCGAGCGCCGGGTCGGCGAGGAAGTACGCATAGAGATCGGGGCGGCGGGCGGGGAAGCTCATGGCTGACTTCGAGATTGATCTGGAGACCGCCCAGCTGGAGCTGGAGCCTCTGGTGCACCACAGGTACACGACCAGCCATGCCTCCGCCGACTCTGCGCCAGAGCCACGCGTTCCCGTCGCTCAGCCGCAGGGGCATGGCAGCGTCGCCCGGGTGGAGTTCGCCCAGTTCTACGAGCAGCACATGGCCAAGCTGATCCGGCACCTGATGCGACAGGGCGCCGGCGGCCATGAGGCAGCTGAAGCGGCTCAGGCGGCCTTCGCCGCAGCGTTCGTGAAGTGGGAGTTCATCGAGCACCCGGCCGCCTGGCTGCGCATGGTCGCCATGCGCCTCTACCTACGCCAGCCCGCCCGCCGCGAGGAACTCACCCAAGAGTTCCCCGAACTGCCGGGCGGCGTCTGCCCGCTGCGCTCGGTGGAACTCAAAGAAGAAGAAGCCCGGGTCTACGAAGCGCTCGCCGAACTACCGCCGATGCAACGCGCGGCGCTGGCCTGGCACTTGGATGGCTTCACCACCAGCGAGATCGGCAAAGTCTTCGGTATGACCCACGAAGCGGTTCGGCAGAACCTGAGCCGCGGCCGCGCCCGGCTGAAGACGACCCTGCTGAACGCGACCGACGGAGGCGGACGATGACGCACTTCGACAGCGATGCCGCACTCGATGCTCTGCTCGAGGTAGCGGACGACGCCGTACTGACCGCCGTGGAAGCGCGCCTAGACCTCGATACAGGCCGCGCCGCCCTGTTCGCCCTGGTGACCAAGCCCGAACGCGGAGACCGGCCGGCGGCGAGCTGGAAGTTCGGCCCGGACGGGACGGTCACCGACTTCGCCGGCATTCCGGTGGAGCCGATTCATCACCACGACGTCCAGGTGGAGGGAGACACGCTGCACTGGTCCTGCACGATCGACCTCAACAACCTGGTCAACGAGATTCTGGAACTGCTCTGCAAGATTGCGGATGACCTCGAGTCCCTCCAGCGCTGGATGGGCGCCATGTCCAGCGAGCAGCCGCTGGCCCCGGGCCGGGCAGAGACAGCTGCCACGATGCTCGGCTCCCTGGTCCTGGGCGTCCGAGAGCGGAACATGCACGAGGAGATGGCCCTCGGGCTGGTCAGCGCCGCCTTCGAGGAGACGCGGACGATGCGGACGGAACTGCGCAACGCCCACGCCCACCGCATGTTCGATGGCGATTGGTCCTGGGCCGACCACCAGTGCCGCCAGATCCTCAACTCCCTGGAGGCCGCTCAGCCCCTCGTGACGAAGCTGTTCGCTGACGATGGCGAGGATTCGCTCCCTCTTCCCCTCCCACTCGGATGACCAGCACGCACATGGCCTGGCACTCATCCACGCGGGAGCTCAAGTTCGCGCTCTGCCCGGGTCTGGGCGACGAACGGTGCCAGGAAGGCGTGCGCCTGCCGTTCGGCCTGGGCGTGTTCGTCGACGGTCAGAGCGCGCCGCGCGCACAGCTCGGTGACCTCCACCTCGTACGTGCGGTAGTCCGAGTCGGGCCGGGGCTGCTCGACCGCGTACCAGTGCCATCCATGCAGGGTGGAGCGCCACAGCTGCCGGTTCGCCTCCATGAGGCCGCCGAAGTGGTGCACGAACAGTTCGACGACGTCGCGGTCGAAGTCGAAGCGCGCCACGTCGCCTACCGCGCAGCCGGCGCACTCCTCCTGCGGCCCGGGGCACGGCGCGAGGTGGTACTCGTAGCGCGGGTACGTACGGCGCGGATGGGCCCGGCGCTGGCGGTAGGTCCGGCCGACACCGCGACGGTGGACCTCGATCAGTTCCTGGTCCTGGAGGCCGCGCACGGCCCGCCGCACCGCAGCACGCTGCGCGTCGCTCGGCTCGGTCACCTCGTAGACGACGCGGGCGAGCTGGCTGACCGAGGTCAGATTCGGAGCGCCGTCGAACCTGCTGCGCCCGGCGGGCTCACTGCGCAGATACGCGAGGACGGCCCGCTGAACCTTTCCCATGCCCCGTGACATGGCCCCAGGATTCCGTCACGGGCGCGCCCTGGGCAACGAGCGCTTAACGCCAGGCGGGAGCACACCGGCGTACGGGCCCATCAACCGCGTCACCGCCGGTACGGTCATCGTCACGGCAAGACGGCGCACACCACCGGACCCAGGGGGGCCAATGGGCGTGGAGAACGGACCGCAGAGCGTCCCGTGGGGCGGCGAGTGGCGACGGCACCTCCGCTCCGATGCCGAGACGGATCTCGTGCGCTCGTGGATGCGCCGTGTCGAATGCCCGACCTGCAAGGCGGCCGCAGGGCAGGCCTGCCGCACCAAGGGCGGCCGCCCGACCAACGAACACCGGGCACGCCGTGATGCCGTCGGCCCGATCCCGTACGCGAAGTGGCGAAAGGAGGGCCTCATCCCGGAGCAGCGGACGTACACGATTCCGGCCGTGCTCAAGGAGTCGGAGAAGGCCCGCGCCGACTTCAACGTGGACACCGCCCTGGCCGACGGTGTGGCGGTCGTCCGCATGTTCCTTGCCGACCGGCTCGGGTTGTTCCTCCAGGGCGAGGAGGCCATGGACCGCATCGACGACGCCGTGCGCAAGCTGATCGAGGTCCGCGGCCCGGTGGGGACGGCCGACGTGGTCACTGTCCTCGCTCACCAAGTCGCCTCGCTGCTGGCTGCGAGCGCCGGCCCCGACGGCGATCCGGAGGCCCTGTTCGACACGGTGATCCGTACGCAGGTCGACATGGCCCGCAAGATGCGGAAGAGCCAGAGGGAGCGCGCCGAGGGTTGACCCGGCCGGCTCGCTACGCCTGGCCCTGCTCCTGGGTTTCACCGGCAGCGGCGTAGCGGGTGAGGTCGACACCGGCTGAGCGGGCTTCCTTGAGCCGGATGGACACCAGACCGGCGGAAACATTCAGCTCGCGCGCGATCTCGTAACCCCTCAGCCCCTGCCGGTGCAGCTCGACGATCTGGTCCCGTCGTTGCCGGGAGCGGCCCTCGTACGTCGTGCGTTCCTCGGCGATCATGCGCACCACCGTCCGCGGGGACACTCCGAACCGGTCCGCAAGTTCACGGGCCGTCACGGTACGGCGCTCACGGCTGGGTTCCTGCGTCACGACGTCCCCCTCATGTACTCCAGCATTGCTGCGGCGCGCTCGTCCCGGCGCGCAGCTCGTACTTGCCCGGAAGCCTTCCCGCCCTTGGCGCCGCCCTTCTTGCCGCGGGCGGACTGGATGGCGACGAAGGTGGCCTCGTAGACAGCTGCGCCGTCCTTCCACATCCTCGACTTGGTCGTGATCCACCGGTGGATGCTGTTGGCGATCGCGCGGGCTTCAGATTTCGGCAGCGGCTCCGTGAACTCGGCGTTGCGGGTACGGACTTCGGCGTGGATGGCGGTGTGGAGGGTGTCGGAGCTGCCGAAGTGGTGGCGTACCTCGCGGTACGCCCAGGTCCGTGCCGTCTCGAAGATCGAGCAGTTGCGCCCCAGCCCGGTGATGTTGGTGCGGAACCGCTTGGTCTCACGCCAGCGCGAAGGCGGCATATGGCCGTCCAGCGCCTCCTCCAGGCCGCCGAGCGTGTGGAGTCCGCCGTGGAGCCACTCGGTGCTCCAGTCCGTGTACAGCGGGTTCTTCGTCATCAGCCCCGAGTACGCCGCATCGCCCTCCAGCGCGCGGCGCAGGCCCTCGGTGACGGCGGCGGCGTAGGCCAGTGGCTTGCGCCGGGCGTACTCGGTCCGCGTCACCGCCTCCGCCAGCGCCCACACCGCATGAGCATGCCCATTCACCGGGTTCTCCACGACCGCGTTGGGCAGCGGATGCGACCCCACCGACGACACCGCCCGCAGCACCGCATCCGAGTGGTCCACATCCACGACGAGAAGATTGCTCACCGCCGACGGGTTCGCCTCCACGTACCGACGCGTCATCGCCACCGGCCGCCGCTCCCGCCGGATCCCCTCCTGCAGCCGGTTCGTCGCATACGGCCGCAACGGCAGCCACAACTCGTCCCACTGTGCCACCGGCAACTCCACACTCATACGCTGATCATCCCGGTCCGGCCGAGCGGGGAGGTACGGACACGCCGCAGGATTCAAAGTGAGTCACGAAAGCCAAGTCAGATGGTTCCCGCCCACGCGCCGCTCGTTCCCGCTGGAAGTCTTCAAAGTACGCCACGAAGACCAAGTCAGATGGTTGGGCTTCCCCACCCGGGGAAGCCCAAGACCGCTTGCCCCAGGGAGCCACAGATTCAAGGTCAGTCAGGAGCCAAGTCGGCTGGTTCAGCTCCCCCTGCCGGGAACCACGACCTCCCCCGACTCCTTGACCAGCTCCGGCCGCCCCGTAGTTCGCCGGGGGAGCACCTCGAAGATCCCAGGGCCTACACGCACACCAGTGCGATGCCGCAGCTCAGAATCCCCGGGCATCGCACCTCAGTGCGTGTAGGCCCTGGGATCGACGCCGCTGGCCCCGGACAGCGAAGGACCCCGAGTCGCCCAACGCCCCTCGGAGTCCTGCCCGTCAGCCTTACGCCGCCGCCGACTCCAGCGGGGCTGCGTGTGCATCGTGTTCACCCCGGCGAGTGGTGCAAACCGCAGGTCAGGGACGCGTTGATGTGGAGCCTGGCCAGATGAGCCCTGGGCTCGTGCTTCGTAAAAACGGACCGGTCGGGCCGCCACCGGGGCGAACGACCGCAGACGCCTTAGCTACGAGAAAACATAAAAAGCTCAGCTAATGCTGTGTAGGCTGCTCTGGCGACGGCATCAATCAGAGTCGGGGTGGGACATGCCGAAGGCGTTGTTCGTGAGCGCGAAAGCGGCGCAACAGGCGAGGGGGGAGCGTGCCCAGGATGAATTGATCTTGGGGGAATGGAGTCCGTTCCACGCGCGTTCACGGCGGCCGACCTTGTTTGACCCTGACGAGGTCGAGTATGTAGTCGGGGTGGCGCAGGGCGTCATCCTCGCGGTGCACAAGGTCGTCGCTGACGCGGAGGGGAAACCGTGGCGTGCGGTCACGGACTCGGGCGACCCCGACCGGTGGCGTGTGCGCTTCTCCGGCGTCCGGACGCTGCGGCACTTGGAGGGAACTCCCAGCCCTGTGCGTTGGGGGCGTGGGCAGGGCACACCAGTTAAGGTCGCGGACGCCAGCCTGCTGACAGATGGGGACGCCGCTGTCGAGCGAATCGACGGCCCCTCAGGCACCGCACGACGGGCCGTTCTTGACCAAGTCGTGGTAACCAGTGGTCCGGATGGCGAAGTGACCGTAGACGCACCGCCCGGGACGACGGTAACGGTCCGCACCGCAGCTACCACATCGGCACCGCCAAGCCCCTCGCGAGCCACCAAGGCGAGCGGGCGGTACTACACCCCGCAACTGCTCGTTGAGCAGACGGTGGCAGCCGTTCTGGACGCCATGGGTGACGAGGTACTGCTGCAGGGCGGTGTCTCCCTCTGCGATCCTGCTCTTGGCTCAGGCGCCTTCCTCGGTGAAGCGATCAAGCAACTGGAGCAAAGGTATCGGGAATTGGGTGAGGCGCCCGAGATCGTTGTGACCGGCCCGCTGGTCGCCAAGATCACCGAACGTATCCGTGACCGCCTCGAAGAGGCGGTCACATGAGCCAGAAACCAAAGAGCGGTGCGGAGCGTCCGTTCCTGGATATTCGGATCGGCGCGCTACGGATCACCTTGCAGAACCGGCCCAGCAGACTCATCACCGCCATGGCCACTGTGACGCTCGGCCTCGGATCCTGGCTCGTAGCGGGCGGGACAGGACTTCTCACCCGCTGACGACACCGGCTACGCCCAGGTCGCCCCCTCCGGCCGCGAGCGACTGGAGCTTGTCCGCGTGCGTAGCCACATCCGTGTCATCTGCGGTCCAGCCCCAGCCCCGCCGCACCGCCCGCTACGCTCTGGACAACGGCTTCCACGCCGTCGTCGAAGGCATCCTGTACGGACCGGGGGCGCCTGGAGACGGCGGTCTGTGACCGCGGCCGGGGCTGGGCCGGGGTGGTCAGTGCGCCGAACGCATGACAGAGCAGTACATGCCGTCTGCCCTGCCGTTTAGTGGGTGTGTCGAAAACGAAGAAGAAGATGGTTGTGAGTCAGCGTGCGAAGGCTGAGGCGCGGCGAAGGCAGGCGGCGGCTGAACGAATCGGGCCCCAGCCGCCGAAGTTGCCGAAGCGCCCCTGCCTCCGAGACCTGAACCCGCCAGGGAGCTGGTACAAGTCCGACAACTGGCACCGGCCCGGGCCCATGGTGAAGCGGCTAGGGGCCTCGGGCGCTCGCCAGTTCGCCAGGCAGGCGAACGCCGATATGGAGCCAGGTGAAGCCGAGATCAACGAGCACATGCTGGAAGTGTTGATCCGCTACGCAGACACGTATGGACGCTCCGGCGTTCCCGGTGCTGCCTTCACCTTGGACAAGGTCGTACGCACCTCGTCCTTTCTTGCTGAAGTGATGGAAGCACAGCAACTAGACGAAGAAGAGGCCCTGGCAGCTGTGCACGATCTGCACGCTCTTGGTCTGCTGTGGGTGGACGACGATGGCGCTGTTTGGAGGTCGATTCCTCCGGGAATTCCGGACCCAGAGAACGCCGAATGGCGCATGTGTGATCGAGTATTGGTGCCGCAGCGCAAGATCTAAACGCATTGGGGGCCCGCAGTCCGGGCAGCCCACTGCCACGCGGCCGTGGCTATGCCGCCCACTCCAGCCCGAGGTCGGCCAGCGCGGCGAGTTTGTCGGCGGTCAGCTTGCCCCGGCGACTCTTGCTGTTGCTGAGGAACACCCCGAGCTTCACTTCGCTCCCGTCCTCAAGGCGCTCTACGTGGGCCCTGGGGACCTTCACAGAGCCCGTGCGGGCCTTGTACTGCGCCAGGGCCGCAACGCCCCTCTCGAAGGCGCTCACGGGCGCTGTGGACGGCTTGGCGGACACGTCCGGCTCCACCGGGGCCGGAGGGGCGGCGAGCGGGGTGACGCCGACGGCCTCCAGGCGCTCGCGCTGCCCGTCGGCCAGAGCCGCCCACACTTCGAGCTTCCGCTGCCGGGCCAGCCACTTGCCGACGTCCATGCCGTGCACGGTGAAGCCAGGCAGGACCTCCGCCGGGCCTTCCTCGTCGCGCACCAGCTCGCGCAGCGCGGCGTAGTGCCGCTGCCACTCCGTGGGCCACGACGGGTTCCAGTCCTCGTCCACGGCCAGGAGCGCGGCCTCCCACTCCGGGTGCCCCTCCAGCGCACCGGGACGGCGCAAATTGCTCAACCACTGCCCCACCGGCTTGTCCAGCGCGGCCGCCGACCGGGGAGCGCACAGCGTCCAGTGCTCCGCGTAGTACACCCGGGCCGCCGCCAGGTTCTCCTGGAACCGCGCATCGGCCGCCGACCAGGCCATGCCCAGCTTCTCCAGCCGCGCCGCGCGCCGGCCGTTCATCTGCCCGGCCCCGTACGCCCGGCGCTGCTCCGCGACCCAGGTCCCCAGCGGGAACGCGCCCTCCCTGTGCTCGTACGGAACCCGGGCATGGCCCTCACGCTCGGTGAACTCCTTGAGCTTCGCCCAGCCGCGCGCCCAGTCCTGCCGCTCCGTGTCGATCACGTTGAAACTGACCCAGTTCGCGACCATCACCGGATCACGCGGAGCCGCAAAACGGAGCAGCAACCGGGTTTCTTCCTCGTTATCACCGGGCGCGGCACCGATGTATTCGGAGGGCTGCGCAACGTCCTTCTGAGGCTCCTGCGGGATCGCCAGCAATTCCACGGCCTCCTCATCGTGAGCCCGCAGACCCTCCAATACCTTCACCAACGGCTTGTACGAACCCGAGGTGAACATATCCTCCGGACTTTCATCGGGCTGGAGGAATACCGGCACGATCAGAGAAGCGAGCTTTCCCTGTCCGGGCTTCTGACGCAGCGCCCGGCCGATCGCCTGCACGATGTCGTGCGGCGCGCCCTTGGGGTCCAGCAGGGCCACGGAGTCCACGGCCCGGATGTCCACACCCTCCCCCAGAACGCGGCAGTTCGAGAGCACCGCCCGCCGGGCGGTGGAGCCGAACTTCCCCAGCACCTCCCGCCGGCGCTCCGGGACATGCTCGCCGCACAGCCAGTCCGCCCAGATCTCCGCCGGGTACTTCTCCGGCTGGTCGGCGTGCAGCCGCTTGGCCACGCGCTGAAGGCCCTCCGCATACGCCGCGGCCTCTATGGTCCGGTGGTGGAAAGTGATGCACGTCTGGAGGTTGTGCTGCTCCATCGTGTGCAGCAGCGCGGCCTGCAGCGTCCCCAGGCGCTGCCCGCGGACCTCCTCGGTGTGCCGCTCCTCGCCCATCAGCCGGTCCGGAGTGACGACCGGGTCCTGGAGCTCCAGGACGATGATCTGGTACCGCGCCAGCAGCTTCCGCGACACCGCCGACGCCAGCGAGAGCTTGTAGAGGACCGGCCCGAAGACCTTCTCGTCGTCCATCGAGGCCGCCATCTCGCGCGGCAGCGGGTCACGCACTCCCTCGGCGACCTCGCGGTTCAGCCGCTCCTCCCAGATCCGCGGCGTCGCCGTCAGGTACAGCCGGCGGTGCGCCGGGATCTTCGTCTGGTCGTGGATGTCCGCCCACGCCTTACCCATCGAGCCCGACGTCCTGTGCGCCTCATCGACCACCGCCAGGTCCACCGGGGCGAGCTTCTGCCCGTAGGCGCCCTCGAACGACTCCACCAGCACGCCCAGCGACGCGTAGGTGGCGTAGATGGTCACCGGCCCCGTCGAGTGCCACAGCGCCAGCTGCACCGGGTTGGTCGTGGACCGCACTCCCAGGTGCCACAGCTCCGGGTCGTCCAGCGGCGAGCACACCATGACCGCCGGCCCCTTGTGCCCGGCCCCGCTCCACGCCTTCACGGTCTGCGCCAGGAGATCCAGGGTCGGCACCACCACGAGAATGCGGCCCTTGGGCACAATCCGCTTTGCCGATGCTGCCGCGATGATGGTCTTTCCTGTCCCGCACGCGGCGTGCACCTGCCCGCGCAGACCATTCCAGGGAATGCCGCCCGGCGGGATATCGAGGCCGCGCACGATGGCGGCCATGGCCTCAATCTGGTGTTCACGCAGCTTCACGGCCATGGCTTACTCGCCGTCCTGCTCGGGCGCGCACTCGTGGTCGGATTCGAGAATGGTTCCGTCGTCGACAGGCCCAAATTCCCATGTGGTGTCGCAGTCGCCGCAATATCCAGACCCGTAGAAACTCACGTTCGCCATGCTTTTACACTCTCCTATGCTTCGAGCAGCGAGAAATGGAATCCGGCGCGGTGAGTGGCGGGCCGGGGGGATGGTGTCTGGTCCCAGACTCTACACAGCCAGCAGCCGTGATGCATCATCCCTGCGGCAGCTTCCCCCTGTAGGCTGATACTTGGCTGAATCCCGCCCCACGGGCACGGTTCATAGGGTAGGCTGGCGGGGTATTGGTGAACGTGAGCGGCCGGTTTCGAGGGCGGGGGAGGGGTTCGGGTGGAGCGCAGCGGAGCCCGTCACTGCGGTCGGGCCGGCATCCCGTCAACCCGACGGTCCGTCACATCCGTTGCGGGGGTGGTGGCCAGTAACCCCAAGCCCTACACAGGCTCGCACGTGATGCACCTCCCCTCGTAGCCAGCCAAGGCAACCGCGCTTGCGCGGGTGCCCACAATTCGCGCTTGCGCGAATTGCCCTTCCTTTTGAAGTCCGCTTGCGGAATTCCATTCTGGCGCTTGCGCCGGAATCCGAATTGCGCTTGCGCAATTCGCGCTCTATGCCCCGGCTTGCCGGGGCATATCCCGCGGAGCGGGATATGCCCGACCCACGGGGCGCCTTTTCAGGCGGCGTTGGC
>NZ_JBSFRK010000058.1:0-35994 GCF_053589195.1 Streptomyces sp. NPDC003379
CGCGAAACGCCGGACGGGCTGAAGAAATTCAGCCCGTCCGGCGTTTGAGGACGAACCCGGCGAAGCCGGTGATCGACGGTGCGGAGACTACTCCGCGAGGTGGGCCTCGGAGTCCAGCGTGACGCCCACGGCCTGGATGACCGCGGCGATCTTGACCGCTTCCTGGATGATCTCGCGGTCGACACCGGCCTTGCGCAGGACCTGCTCGTGCGAGTCCAGGCACTGGCCGCAGCCGTTGATCGCGGAGACCGCGAGGGACCACAGCTCGAAGTCGACCTTCTCCACGCCCGGGTTGCCGATGACGTTCATCCGCAGACCGGCGCGCATCGTCCCGTACTCCGGGTCGGAGAGCAGGTGACGCGTGCGGTAGAAGACGTTGTTCATCGCCATGATGGCGGCGGCCGACTTGGCGGCCGTGTACGCCTCGGGGGAGAGGTTCGCCTTCGCCTCGGGCTCCAGCTCGCGCAGGACCCTCGGGGAGCGGGACGCGATCGCGCAGGCGAGCACGGTGCCCCACAGCTGCTGCTGCGGAAGGTCGCTGTTGCCGATGACCGAGCCGAGGTTCAGCTTCAGGTCCTTGGCGTAGTCCGGTACGGCGGACTTCAGTTCGTCGAGTGCCATGTCAGTAGGCTCCGTTCACTCGCCCGAGAGCAGCGCGACCGGGTCGAGGGTGTTCTCGCCCTTGGTCCAGTTGCACGGGCAGAGCTCGTCGGTCTGCAGGGCGTCGAGGACCCGCAGGACCTCCTTGGGGTTACGGCCCACGGAACCGGCGGTCACCATCGTGAACTGGATCTCGTTGTTCTGGTCGACGATGAAGACGGCGCGCTGCGCGAAGCCGTCCTCGCCCTCGATGCCGAGGTCACGCATGAGCTCGTGCTTCGAGTCGGCCAGCATCGGGAAGGGCAGGTCGGTCAGGTCCGGGTGGTCCTTGCGCCAGGCGTGGTGCACGAACTCGGAGTCACCGGAGAAGCCGAGGATCTGGGCGTCACGGTCGGCGAACTCGTCGTTCAGCTTGCCGAACGCCGCGATCTCGGTCGGGCACACGAAGGTGAAGTCCTTGGGCCACGCAAAGACGATCTTCCACTTGCCCTCGTAGGTCTTGTGGTTGATCTGCTCGAACTCCTTGCCCTGCTCCAGGGAGACACAGGCAGTCAGGTCGAACTCGGGGAACTTGTCACCGACAGTGAGCACACGTACTCCTTGCGACAGAGAAAATCCCTTTTGGGGAGCTTCCTGGGGGGTTGGACAGATGTCGATGGTGGCACAGGGCGCATTGATTAGGGAAATAGCTAGAGTGGGTCATGTTGATCGGAGGTGGTTATCAGTGCGAGCCATATATAGGGGCAAACAGATGGGTGGCAAGCAGAACGGCGTGAAGCAGCCCAGCCTGGCGCAGCTGCGCGCCTTCGCCGCGGTGGCCGAGCATCTGCACTTCAGGGATGCCGCCGCCGCGATCGGGATGAGCCAGCCCGCCCTGTCCGGCGCCGTCGCGGCCCTGGAGGAGGCGCTGGGTGTCCAGCTCCTGGAGCGGACCACGCGCAAGGTCCTGCTCTCCCCGGCCGGTGAGCGCCTCGCCGGGCGGGTCCGGGCGGTCCTCGGCGAGGTCGAGGCGCTCCTGGAGGAGGCGGACGCCGTCAAGGCGCCGTTCACCGGGGCGCTGCGGCTCGGCGTCATCCCCACCGTGGCGCCCTACCTGCTGCCGACGGTGATCACGCTGGTCCACGAGAAGTACCCCGACCTGGACCTCCAGGTGCACGAGGAGCAGACCTCCTCGCTGCTCGAAGGACTCGCGGCGGGCCGGCTCGACCTGCTGCTGCTCGCCGTGCCGCTCGGAGTGCCCGGCGTGACCGAACTTCCCCTCTTCGACGAGGACTTCGTGCTGGTCACGCCCCTGGACCACTGGCTCGGCGGCCGCGAGGGCATCCCGCGCGAGGCGCTCAAGGAGCTGAACCTGCTGCTGCTCGACGAGGGACACTGCCTGCGCGACCAGGCCCTGGACATCTGCCGCGAGGCGGGCCGCGCCGACGCCCCGGTGACGACGACCGCGGCCGGGCTCTCCACCCTCGTCCAGCTGGTCGCCGGCGGCCTCGGCGTGACGCTGCTGCCGCGCACGGCCGTGCGCGTGGAGACGAGCCGCAGCAACCAGCTGCTCACCGGGTACTTCGCGGACCCGGCACCGACCCGGCGGATCGCCCTCGCGATGCGGACGGGGGCGGCGCGGGCGGCGGAGTACGAGGAGTTGGCGCGGGCCTTGCGGGGGGCGGTGCGGCCGTTGCCGGTGCGGGTGGTGTGATCCCGCACCGGCCCTTTCGGGCGCGGGGCGGGGGGGCTACTCCGTCCGCAAGCCCTCCGGGCGCATCATCCGCCACAGCGGCGGCAGGCTGAGCAACGTCACCACCGCCACCAGCACCGCGCCCGCCGCCGTCAGGGGGACGAACATCCACCAGTCGGTGACCGACTTCCGGATCATGCGGACCATGACATAGCCGAGGCCGAGGCCGCCCGCGATGGCGAGCGCCAGGCCGATCGCGACCGGGACCGCCGTCTGCCACAGCACCGACCACGCCATCGAGCCGCGCCGCGTACCGAAGGCGGTCAGGGCCGCGAGCAGGCGCTTGCGCTCGCGCAGTTGCTCCAGCATCGACACCAGCATGGACGCCGCGATCAGCATCATCGTGGCCATCGCGCCGGCCTGGATACCCGTGTGGATGGTGGCGTACTGCTTGTCGCGCTCGACCGCGCGCAGCGTCATCACGTCGAGGAACGGATCGACGTGGGCCGCGGTGTTGCGGATGTACTCCTCGGCGTCCGGCTCGTCCGGATCGACCTGGATCATCGCGGTCGTCGAGGCGTCGACCAGCTTGGCCCGGTCGACCGCGCCCGGGGTGGCGTAGACGCCGTCGTGCAGCTCGCCGCCCGGGTCGGGGCGGGCCCTGACCGTGCGGGAGTCGGCGGGCAGCGTCCACAGGACGTGCCGGTGGCCGCGCTCGTCCCAGCTGACGGGGTTGAGGTCCAGCTGCTCGCCGGGGCGGGCCGACGCGTCGACCCACTGGTTCTGCCGCTTGTTCCCGGTGTGCACGACGAAGGTGTCGCCGTCCTCGCACGCGCCGACGCGGGCCAGCTCGCGCAGGTTCGCGCAGGTGCCCACGGTCAGCTCCGTGAGGGGCCGGAGGGTGTCGGCGCTCAGCTTGCCGGGCCTGACGGCGTACGTCGTGACCGTGCCGATGACGTTCTTGACGCCCTGGGTCGTACGGAACTTGTCGATCATCCGCTCGGCGAGTTCCCCGTCGCCGACATCGGCCCTGACCACCAGCTTGGCGCGGCCGGGGTCGTTGTCCGTGACCCGGTTGAAGTCGTCGTGCATGGCGCCGAACAGCATCTGGAGGGCGACCGCGCCCGCCACCGCGACGGTGATGCCGCCGACCGCGCGGGCCGCCGTACCGCTGCTCAGCTGGAGCCTGCGCGTGGCCAGCTGCCAGGGCACGGGGCCGCCCCCGCGCAGCCGGGCCACGCTCGCCTCGACCAGCCACGGCAGCAGCGCGGCAAGGCCCACCAGCGTGAGCGCCGAGCCCAGGCCGATGGCGTAGACCGGTGGGCCCATGTCGCCGCCGACGCGGCCCGCCGCCAGCAGGATGCCGAGGCCGAGCAGCGGCATCACGAGCCGCCACCACAGCCTGCGCCGACGGGGCCTGGAGCTGCGGACGACGCCCAGCGGCTCGATGGAGACGGCACGCAGCGAGATCAGCGTGACCAAGACCGCCGTCACCGGCACGGCCGCGAGGATCAGCAGGGCGAGCCCGGGCAGCGGCACCACGTCCGAGGGGAAGGCGCTGACCTGCGTCAGGTCGAACATGCCGAACAGCTCGCGCAGGCCCAGGAAGGCGACGCCGCCCACGGCGAGACCGAGCAGCGCCCCGCTCAGCGACTCGCCCGCCGCGATCCGCCGTACGGTGTACGCGTCGGCGCCGACGAGCCGCAGCGCCGCGAGGCGCCGGTCGCGCCGCTCGCCGCCGAAGCGGACGGCCGTACCGATGAAGATGATCACCGGCGTCAGCAGGACCACGCAGGCCAGTACGACGAGTACGACCAGGAGCGGGTCCAGAGGCTCGGCGGGCTGTGCGTAGCCGAAGTCCGCGACGCGGTGGCCGCCCTTGGCCGGGGTGAGGGCGTGCGAACCGGCGTAGTAGTACAGCTCCTTGGGGTGGATCAGGCCCGCGTCGCCGATGGTGCCCGTGATCCGGTACTGACCGAAGCGCTCCTTCAACAGGGCGCCCTCGGAGCTGTCCAGGAGGTCGCGCAGGGCGGGCGAGACGACCATCTCGCCGTCCGCCGGGATCTTCTCCAGGCCGGGCGGCAGCACCGGGTGCGAACCCTCGGCGCGCAGCACGCGGCCGTTCACCGTCATGTCACGGAAGTCGGTGGTGAGGTCGCGCTGGAGGACCGTCGAGTCGGACTTGCCGACCTTCTTCCCGGAGAACTGGTCCTCGGCGGAGCGGGCGACCGAGCGGTCCTCGCGCCGCTCCATCAGCTCGGGCACGGAGGCCGCGCCGAGCAGCAGCGCCACACCGAGGCCGACGCCGACCGCCGTCAGGATCGTGCGGGTCCAGCCCTCACGGCCGCCGACGGCGAAACGTACGCCCATGGCGAGGTCGCGGGCGTAGGCGCGCACGCCCCTTGGCGCGGTCTGCCCGGCGCCGGGTGCTCGGGGCCGCGTACCGGCCCTGGCGCGGGTGCCGAGGCTCATACGACCCGCTCCATGTCACGCGACCTGCCGTCCCGCACGACGATCTCGCGGTCGGAGTAGGCGGCGACACGCGTCTCGTGGGTGACCAGGACGACGGCCGCGTTGGTCGAGCGGGCGGCGTCGGTCAGGAGCTCCATCACGCGCTCGCCGTTGAGCGAGTCGAGGGCGCCGGTCGGCTCGTCGGCGAAGACCACGCGCGGGCCGGTGGCGAGCGCGCGGGCCACGGCGACGCGCTGGCCCTGGCCGCCGGAGGCCTCGCCGGGCCGCTTGGCGGCGACGTCGTCGACCTCCAGGCGCTCCATCCAGGTGCGGGCGGTCGCCTCGGCGTCCTTGCGCCTGGCGCCGTTGAGCCGCAGCGGCAGGGCGACGTTCTCGACGCAGGTCAGCTCCGGCACCAGCTGCCCGAACTGGAAGACGAAGCCGAACTCGCTGCGCCGCAGCGCGCTCAGCGCGGAGTCCGGCATGCCGGTCAGCTCACGGCCGTTGTACGTGATGGAGCCCTCGTCCGGGCGGACGATCCCGGCGAGGCAGTGCAGCAGGGTCGACTTGCCGGAGCCCGAGGGGCCCATGACGGCAACGACCTCGCCGGGGTGGATGGAGAACGCCGCGCCGTCGAGCGCGGTGGTCGGGCCATAGGCCTTGCGCAGTCCGTGGGCCGTGAGAAGGGAACCTGCGGGGGTCATGCGGAGCGCACCTCCTGGGCGAGCTTGCCGAGGCGCGCGGCGGCCAGTTCCAGCCAGCGCAGATCGGCTTCGAGGTGGAAGAGCGCGTGGTCGCAGATGAGCTGGTCGGCGAGGTCGCCCTTGCGCTTGCGGTCGGTGAGGATGCGCATCAGGCGCAGGTGCTCGGCGCGCTGGACGTCGAGGAGTTCGGCGGCGTCACGGCCGGTGAGGAGCGCGAGGACGACCTTGGTGTACAGGGTCGACTGGAGGTAGGGCTCCGGCTTCTCGGGGGTGGCGAGCCACCGCTGGACATCCGTGATGCCGGACTCGGTGATCGCGTACCGCTTGCGCTCGGGGCCGCCGCCCGCCTCGATGCCGTCGACCTCGACGAGGCCGTTCTTCAGCAGGCGGGACATGGTCGAGTAGACCTGTCCGTAGTGCAGCGGCTTGTCGTGCCCGAACTTCTCGTCGAAGGCGCGCTTGAGGTCGTAGCCGTGCCGGGGGCCCGACTCCAGGAGACCCAGAAGGGTGTGGCCAATGGACATGCGCGGCACTCTACACGGTGTGTATACGTGGGGTGTATACGCCCCGTGATCAGCCCATGGTCGGTTCATGAGTTCGAGAACAGGGCAACCTTCCACCGTCTGAAACCGTCGGTTCCTAAGGGGCAGGTGCTCATTGTCACGTCCGGAAAAGACCGGATCGGATGACCTTTGTCCCCAGGTGCGGTGTTAGCTTCATGAGCTGACCTGAAGACCAGAAGCACGAATCGTTCGAGACCGAAGCGGAGCACTCTCAGTCATGGGCCGAGCCGAAGAACGACAAGCGCGGCAGCGCGGTGCCCGCCGGGCAGCGCGCGGGCGCCCGTCCGGCGGCAAGCGCACCGGCATACGCCGCTTCTTCACGTGGAAGAAGCTCCTCGGGACGTTCTTCGGGTTCTGCCTGCTCGGCATGCTCGGCTTCGTGATCCTGTACATGGTCGTCGACGTCCCCGAGGGCAATGCCGCGGCGAAGATGCAGAGCAACGTCTACAAGTACAGCAACGGCGAGGTCATCGCCCGGACCGGCGACGTGAATCGCGAGATCGTCGACCTGGACAAGGTCCCCGAGGACGTCCAGAAGACCTTCGTCGCCGCCGAGAACAAGTCCTTCTACAAGGACGAGGGCGTCGACTTCAAGGGCACGGCCCGCGGTGTGCTCAACACGGTGACCGGCAAGGGCAAGCAGGGTGGCTCCACGATCACCCAGCAGTACGTCAAGAACTACTACCTGAGCCAGGAACAGACCGTCAGCCGCAAGCTGAAGGAACTGGTCATCTCGCTGAAGGTGGACCGCGAGATGGGCAAGGACAAGATCCTCGCGGGCTACATCAACACCAGCTACTACGGCCGCGACGCCTACGGCATCCAGGCCGCCGCCCAGGCCTACTACGGCGTCGACGCCAAGAAACTGAAGGTCGAGCAGGGCGCCTACCTCGCCGCGCTCCTCCAGGCCCCGAGCCAGTACGACTGGCAGGCCGCGACGCCGACCGGCAGGAAGCTCGTCAAGCAGCGCTGGAACTACGTACTCGACAACATGGTCGAGGAGGGCTGGCTGGACTCCGCCAAGCGGGACGGCATGAAGTTCGCCAAGCCGATGGAACCCAAGGCCCCGCCCGGCCGTGAGGGACAGATCGGCTACCTCGTGGACGAGGCCAAGCGCGAGGTGCTGCGCAACAGCGGTCTTAGCGAGGCCGAGTTCGGGGCCGGTGGCTACACCATCACGCTCAACATCGACCCCAAGAAGCAGAAGCAGCTCGAAAAGGCCGTCGACAAGAGGCTGAACGACAAGCTGGACCGGAAGAAGAACAAGGCAGACGCCCGGGTCCAGGCGGGCGCGGCGTCCGTCGACCCGAAGACCGGCAAGGTCCTCGCCATGTACGGCGGCCAGGACTATGTGAAGCACTACACGAACAACGCCACCCGCCGCGACTACCAGTCGGCCTCCACCTTCAAGCCGCTGATCCTCGCCGCGGCCCTGGAGAACGGCGCGACGACCCAGGACGGCAAGCCGATCACGGCGGGCACCATCTACGACGGCACCAGCAGGCGCCCGGTCAAGGGCAGCGAGGTCGGCTTCGCGCCGCCGAACGAGGACGACGTCGACTACGGCCCCGTCACCGTCCAGAAGGCGATGAACAAGTCCATCAACTCCGTCTTCGCGCAGATGGGCGTGGACGTCGGGATGCCCAAGGTGATGGAGACGGCCGGCGAGCTCGGCATGGACGTCAAGGGCCTGCCCGCCGTGCCCGCCCAGACCCTGGGCTCCATGGGCGCGAGCCCGCTGGAGATGGCGGGCGTGTACGCCACGCTCGACAACCACGGCAAGAAGGTCACCCCGGCCCTCGTCGGCTCCGTCGAGCACAAGGACCGTGCGATCGACCTGCCGGACCCGATCGGCGACCAGGTCGTCAAGCGCGGCACCGCCGACTCGATCACCTCGGTCCTGACCGGCGTGGTCGACGACGGCACGGGCCACGCGGTGCGCAGCCCCGTGCAGGACGTGGCGGGCAAGACCGGTACCTCCGACGACAACAAGTCGGCCTGGTTCACCGGCTATACGCCGAAGCTGGTCACCTCCGTCGGCCTGTTCGGCGAGGGCGCCCCGGGCACCCCCGAGAAGAACAAGCAGGTCTCCATGAAGGGCGCGGGCGGCCTGCCGCGCGTCGACGGCGGCAGCTTCCCGGCCGAGATCTGGGCGGCGTACACCTTCGACGCGATGGGCTCGCCGAGCACCTTCGACCTCGAAACGGACATGGGCGCGGCCGTCGCACCGCCCCCGGAACCGACGTCGGAGGCGCCCAGGGAGCCGTCGAGCACGCCGACGAAGCCGGAGAAGGACCCCACGTCCAAGCCGCCGAAGTCGACCCCGTCCTCGGAGCCGTCGCCGTCGTCGTCATCGACGCCGCCGACCACGCCGCCGCCGACCAGTCCGACGATGAAGCCGCCCACGGACGAGCCGGATCCGTCGTCCACGATCGAGATCCCCGAGGATCCCGACGGCCGCTTGTCCGGCAGGGACTGACAGCGCTTCGCGCGTACGGGAAAGGCGCCCGGGACCTCCGAGGTTCCGGGCGCCTTCCTTCGTACCGGTGAACGGGCGTCAGCTCCGGTTCAGTTCGAACCAGACCACCTTGCCGGTGCTCAGCCGCGTGGCGCCCCACCGCCGCGCCATCTTGTTGACCAGGTACAGGCCGCGGCCGCCCTCGTCCGTGGCGCGCGCCTGGCGCAGCCGGGGCAGCTGCGGGACGTCGTCGCCGACCTCGCAGCGCAGGACGTCGGTGCGCAGCAGCCGCAGGGTGATCGGCCGGGACGCGTACCGCACGGCGTTCGTCACGACCTCGCTGACCAGGAGCTCCACCGAGTCGGTCATGTCCTCGAGGCCCCAGCGGACCAGCGCGCTGCGGGCCAGGCGGCGGGCGCGGGACGGCGTCGCGTTCTCCGGCTCCAGGAACCAGTACGCGACGTCGCTCGGCGCGATCCCGTCGAAGCGGGCGGCGAGCAGCGCGATGTCGTCGTCCCGGTCGCCAGGACCGAGCATGTCGAGCACCTCGTCGCAGAGCGCCTCCAGGGGCGGCGGATGGTCGGGGCCCGTCAACTGGGCGGTCGCGGCGAGGCGTTCGCGCAGCTGCTCTATGCCGGTCCACACGTCGCGCAGCCGGGACTCGACGAGCCCGTCCGTGTACAGGAGCAGCGTGGCGCCCGCCGGGGCGTCCAGCTCCACGGCCTCGAAGTCGACGCCGCCCACGCCGATGGGGGCGCCCGGCGGCACCCGCAGCACCTCGGCGCGGCCGCCCAGGTGCAGGAGCACGGGCGGCGGGTGCCCGGCGTTGGCGATGGTGATGCGGTGCGAGACCGGGTCGTAGACCGCGTACAGGCAGGTCGCCATGCGGTCCGAGCCGAGCCGCTGCGCCTGCTCGTCCAGGTGGTGCAGGACCTCCTGGGGCGGCAGGTCGAGCCCGGCGAGGGTCTGCGCGGTCGTCCGCAGCTGGCCCATGATCGCCGCCGACGTCATGGAGTGCCCCATCACGTCGCCCACGACCAGGGCGACCCGGCTGCCCGGCAGCGGGATCGCGTCGTACCAGTCGCCGCCGACCCGGGCCGTCTCGGCGGCCGGCAGATAGCGGGAGGCGAGCCGCACCCCGGTCGGGCGCGGCAGCGTCTCGGGCAGCATCGTGCGCTGCAACTCGTCGGCGATGTACGCCTCGCGGCCGTACAGGACGGCCTTGTCGATGCCCAGCGCGCTGTGCGTGGCCAGCTGGGCGGCGACCAGCAGATCCTCCGCCTCGAACGCGTGACGGTCCGGGCGGCGCAGGAACACGGCGGCGCCGATCACCCTCCGGCGGCCCCGCAGCGGCGCGAGGATCGCCCGCTGCCCGGACGGCACGGTCCGCCCCTCGCCGAGCAGTTCGGGCAGCGCGGCCCGCGCCGCCGCCGAGTCGGCGAAGACCGGGCGCACCCCGCGCAGGACCTCGGCGAGCGCGCCGCCGTGCCGCACCTCGCACAGCTCCGCGGTGCCCATCACATCGGTGATGTCGGGCTGCACCACCTGGAGCGAGGGCGGCGTGCCGCCGTCGGTGTCCGGCTCGTCGGCGCCCTCCTCGATGGAGCGCAGCCGGTCGGTGCGGCGCAGCCGCAGCACCAGTGGGCCGGTCGGCCGCTCGTCGCCGACGGGCAGCGGGTCGCGCAGATAGACCAGTATCGCGTCGGAGAACGTCGGGACCGTGGCCCGGCACAGGCCCATCACGATCTCGTCGAGGTCGATGCCGCGCGCGATCCGCCGGGTCGCGGCGCCCACGAAGCGCAGCCGGTCGCCGTCGCGCCGCATCGCCACGGGCCCGGTGCCCGGGGGCCGCGGCTGACCGGTGCGCCGCTCCTCGCCGTCCGGCGGGCCCACGGGTCCGGACTGCGCCGGTACGACCTCGGGCGCCGGACGCGGCCTGCCCGGGGCGGGCTCGGCGGCGGACGGCTGGGAATGCTCACTGGTCGGCGGCACGGATGCTCCCTGGGGCGCGTCGCCCGCACCCTGTGGCGTCTCGGGGGAACGCAGCAGCGCCCCGCGGGGATCCGCGGGGGCGGTCGGCCGGGCAGCTGGTGCCTTGCGACCCTCGTGGGGGGTGAGGTGCTCCGTCACGCGATTCGAATCCGTCCGTCCGGGGCTGCGCGCCGTGCGCGCCGTCCAGCGTTGCACGTCGCTCAGCCGCGTCGGCAGTGCAGAAAGACCTGATGTTCCGGTGGTACGTCACTGCTCGCGGGGGCGTACGAGTACGTGTCCTCGCCGGTGATCTCGAAGCCCGCGTCACGCACGACCTGCCGCAGTTCCTCCCGCAGGTAACCCGATACCCGGATCGTGTGCCCGAGGAACGGAATCACCGCGTCGTCCAGGTCGGCCTCGACCATGGACAGCTCCATCAGGCCTCCCGGCCGCAGCAGGCCGTGCAGCCGCCGCAGCGCCCCGGGGATCTCGGGGCGCGGCAGCATCAGAAGGGCGAAGAAGCAGGCGATGCCGTCGAAGCGGCCGATTCCGGCCGGTCCCTCGGCCGTCAGGTCCGCGATGTCGATCTGCCGGAACTCGGCTGCCGGGACGTTCTTTTCGGCCAGGCCCAGCATGCCGGTGGAGATGTCCGTGCCGAGGACCGTGTGGCCCTTCTCGGCCAGTTGCAGGGCGGTGGGCAGGCCCGTGCCGCAGCCCACGTCCAGGATCCGGGAGCCGGGCGCCAGCGCCTCGGCCAGTCGGCGTCCGGCGGCGAGCTGACCCTCCTTGTGCGGGAAGGCGTCGTCGTAGTGCTGCCCGATCGCGTCAAAGGCCTCTGCCTGGCCCCTGCGGTCCTCGCTCACGTTCTGCCGCCCCTCGATGACTTCCTGTCAGACACCGCGCAGACCCACGGAGTTGTTGCTGCGCGCCCTTGCGGAGGACGATCCTACGTTTGAACCACTGGGGCACATCAAGGGTCTCACGAGGACACACGCGCGGGGGTACGGTCCCAGTCATCCGGAAGGGGTGGTACGACCCAGGACGGATCGGGACGCCATCGCTCCCAGCCGTCCGAAAACGGTGCCCCCCAGGCGTCGATGGCGTCAAGGGCGTCCCGCCCCGCGGCACGTACGTCAGCTGCCTTTCCCGCGTCCATCAGGCCCACCCGCAGGGCCTCGGCGAACTCGTCCTCGTCCTCCCACTGCCAGCTGCCGTCGGGGCGTACGGAGATGTCCAGAAAGTGGTCCTGGGAATCCACGCCGCCCGCCCAACGGGCCCGCGGCTCCTCCAGGTTCACGTACCAGTTCTTGAACTGCCAGCCCGGCTCCCAGAAGAGCCAGACCGACCACGGGTCGCCGGGCCGGGCCAGTTTCAGGATGCCGGTGCCGAACCAGCGGTCCCTGCGGACCGTGCGGGGCTTGGTGTAGCGGGTGGCGAGCGGCTCGTGGTGCAGGGGAGTGCCGTCGGCCAGCACCGGCTTGACGCATTCGGTGCCGGGCGCCATCCACACGGCGAGGAGTTCCTCGCTGTCCTGGACGACGGTGACGGGACGGCAGATGTGCACACGGTCCCCGGCGTTCTCCCGGTACCGCCACAGGATGTGGTCACCGGGGGCCCACCGGGCCGCCGCACCGTCCGCCGTCTTCCCGTCGAGGTCTGTCATGGACAGATATTAGACGCCCCTGGTGTGCCGGGCGGGGCCGTCGCTAGGGACGGGTCATGCGCAACACGTCCAGGGCGTCGTCCAGTTGCTCCAGGGTGAGGTCGCCCCGGTCGACGTAGCCGGCCTCCAGCACGACCTCGCGGATCGTCTTCCGCTCGGCCAGGGACTTCTTCGCCACCTTCGCCGCCTCCTCGTAGCCGATGTACTTGTTCAGCGGTGTGACGACGGACGGCGACGACTCGGCGTACTCCCGGGCCCGTTCGCGGTTGGCGGTGATCCCGTCGACGGTCCGGTCGGCGAGCAGCCGCGAGACGTTGGCGAGCAGCCTGATCGACTCCAGTACGTTCTTGGCGATCACCGGGAGCATGACGTTCAGCTCGAAGTTGCCGGCGGCGCCCGCCGCGGCGACCGTCGCGTCGTTGCCGGTCACCTGCGCGGCGACCATCAGCGCGGCCTCCGGGATGACCGGGTTCACCTTGCCCGGCATGATCGACGATCCGGGCTGGAGGTCCGGCAGGTTGATCTCGGCGAGGCCGGTGCGCGGGCCGGACGCCATCCACCGCAGATCGTTCGCGATCTTCGTCAGGCCCACGCCGATGGTCCGCAGCTGCCCGCTGGTCTCGACGATGCCGTCCCGCGCGCCCTGCGCCTCGAAGTGGTCGCGCGCCTCGGTCAGCGGCAGGCCCGTGGCCCGCGCGACCTCGGCGATGACGGCCGCGGAGAAGCCGGGCGGGGTGTTGATGCCGGTGCCCACGGCCGTGCCGCCGAGCGGCAGTTCGGCGAGCCGGGGGAGCGAGGCGCGGAGCCGCTCGACGCCGTACCGCACCTGTGCCGCGTACCCGCCGAACTCCTGGCCCAGCGTCACGGGCGTCGCGTCCATGAGGTGCGTACGCCCGGACTTCACGACGTCCGCGAACTCCTCGGCCTTGCGCTCCAGGGCGGCGGCGAGATGTTCGAGGGCCGGGATCAGATCGCCGGTGACGGCGCCGGTGGCCGCGATGTGGATGGAGGACGGGAAGACGTCGTTCGAGGACTGCGAGGCGTTGACGTGGTCATTGGGGTGTACGTCCCGACCGAGCCGTTCCGTCGCGAGCGTGGCCAGAACCTCGTTGGTGTTCATGTTCGACGACGTGCCGGAGCCGGTCTGGAAGACGTCGACGGGGAAGTGCGCGTCCCAGCGGCCGTCGGCGACCTCGGCCGCCGCGTCCGCGATGGCGTCGGCGATGTCCTTGTCGAGCACCCCGAGGCCCGCGTTGACCTTGGCGGCGGCCGCCTTGATCCGCGCGAGCGCGGCGATGTGCGCACGCTCCAGGCGCTGCCCCGACACGGGGAAGTTCTCCACCGCGCGCTGGGTCTGGGCACGCCACTTGGCGTCGGCGGGGACCCGCACCTCGCCCATGGAGTCGTGCTCGATCCGGTACTCACCGGTGCGGTCGTCGCTGGCGTCGCTGGTCATGCCCTGAACCTACCTCTCCGTTCAACCCCGTTGGAAAGTTGAGCACTTGTCTTGTTCCAGGTATTCCCAATACCTCTACCCACCAGTAAAAACCGTGGGTAACACCAATCCGGGGAGGCGCGATGAAGCGCACCAGACACAGCGGACGGGCCCGTCTGCGACGTACGCTCGCGGCGACCGCCGTGATGGCGGCCGTGCTCGGCACGGCGGCCGCGGTACCCGCCCGGGCGGCGGACGGGGGCGGGGCCCAGATGTCCGCGGCGCCCCTCCCGCCCGAGCTGGAGAAGATCCGGGCGGCCGAGGCGACCGAGCTCTACGGCAGTCCCGCCGAGCGACCGATGGCCGACCGCAAGACCGGCCTGATCTCGCTCGGCGACAGCGAGATCTCCGGCGAGGGCGTCGGAACGTACGAACCCGGCACCGACGGCCCCGACAACTGGTGCCACCGCTCGCCGGACGCCGCGATCCACCGCACCGGCATCCCGGCCGACGTGACGTACAACGTCGCCTGCTCGGGAGCGCAGACCGTCAACATCAGGATCGGCGGGCAGAAGCAGTACGCCGACGAGCTGGTGCAGAGCGACAGCCTGGCCGTCAAGGCGCGCAACACGAGGATCAAGACGATCCTGCTCGTCATCGGCGCCAACGACGACCTCCAGTTCGCGCCGGTGATGACGGACTGCGTGACCCGCTATCTACTCAGCCAGGGCGCCTGCGCCGGCAAGTACCACGACGGCTGGCAGGCGCGCGTGGACGCCCTCGTGCCCAAGGTCGAGCAGTCCATCCGCGACCTGAGGACCGTCATGAAGGACGCGGGTTACCAGGAGGGCGACTACCAGCTCGTCGCCATGGGCTACCCGAGCCCGATCGGCCCGGACTTCCGTGACAACCCGAAGTTCCCCGGCAAGCCGGCCTGCGGCGGCCTCGGCTACGACTCCGACACCGAGTGGGGCCGCAACTACGCGGTGCCGACGTTCGAGACGGGCATGCGCAAGGCGGCCAGGAACGCGGGCGCGACCTACCTCGACAACTCCCGCCTCTTCCACGGCCACGAGGTCTGCATGGAGGACACCTGGGCACGCGGCCTCTACGTAGACGTGTCCAACCCCTTCCCGCCGGACTCCAACTCCGTACGCCAGTCCTTCCACCCCAACGCACGCGGCCACGCCGCCTTCGCGTCCTGCTTGACGCAGCTGTACGAGTCGGGCCACCGCGAGGCCGGCTGCGCCGACCCGGCGAGCACGGGCAGCCCGAAGCTGTACAAGGGGGCCTTCGCCGACGCGTACAAGCCACTGAAGAACGAGGCCACCGGTACGTGCGTGGACGTCGACGCGTCCAAGAGCCGTAACGGTACGAAGGTGCAGGGCTGGGACTGCACGGGGAATCGCAACCAGACCTGGTGGTACGACGGCGGGCAGAAGTCCCTGCATACCGGGTTGACGCAGGACCGGTGCCTGGATGTGCCTGACGGTGCCTACAAGGAAGGCGCCGCCGTTGTGCTGTGGAACTGCCACGGGGGCGGCAACCAGAAGTTCGTCCGTGAGGCCGGGACGGTGCGGCCCGCTGCCGCGAGTGAGCTGTGTCTGACCCTTGCGGGGGCCAAGGAGCCGCTGCGGCTCCAGAAGTGCGCGGGGACCGCGAACCAGCGGTTCGCCTGAGGATCTGCCTTCTCCGCGGGTGCGCCGTGGCTGGGCGCGCGGTTACCCGCGCCCCTTCGGGGCGCACCCGCAGGAGGCGTGTGCTACTTCAGACCCGGTCCGCGTACCGGGATGTGCGTGAACGTCGGCTCGGGGGCCGGGTTCTGGAAGAAGTCGTTGCCCTTGTCGTCGACGACGATGAAGGCCGGGAAGTCCTCGACCTCGATCTTCCAGACCGCCTCCATGCCGAGCTCCTCGTACTCGACGACCTCGACCTTCTTGATGCAGTCCTGGGCGAGCCGCGCGGCGGGGCCGCCGATCGAGCCCAGGTAGAAGCCGCCGTGCGCGTCGCACGCGTCGGTGACCTGCTTGCTGCGGTTGCCCTTGGCGAGCATCACCTTGGAGCCGCCGGCCGCCTGGAACTGCTCCACGTAGGAGTCCATGCGTCCGGCGGTGGTGGGCCCGAAGGAGCCGGACGCGTAACCCTCGGGGGTCTTCGCCGGGCCCGCGTAGTACACCGGGTGGTCCTTCAGGTACTGCGGCATCTCCTCGCCCGCGTCGAGCCGCTCCTTGATCTTGGCGTGCGCGATGTCGCGGGCCACGACCAGCGGTCCGGTGAGGGAGAGGCGGGTCTTCACCGGGTACTTCGTCAGCTCGGCGAGGATCGCGTCCATCGGCTGGTTGAGGTCGATCTCGACGACGTCGGAGGCCTCGTCGAGATGATCGTCCGTGGTGTCCGGCAGGAAGCGCGCCGGGTCCGTCTCCAGCTGCTCCAGGAAGACGCCCTCCGCGGTGATCTTCGCGGTGGCCTGGCGGTCGGCCGAGCAGGAGACGGCGATGGCGACGGGCAGCGAGGCGCCGTGGCGGGGCAGCCGCACCACGCGCACGTCGTGGCAGAAGTACTTGCCGCCGAACTGCGCGCCGATGCCGATCTTCTGCGTCAGCTCGAAGACCTTCTCCTCCAGCTCCTTGTCCCGGAAGCCGTGCCCGGTCACCGAACCCTCGGCGGGCAGCTCGTCCAGGTAGTGCGCGGAGGCGTACTTCGCGGTCTTGAGGGCGAACTCGGCGCTGGTGCCGCCGACGACGATCGCCAGGTGGTACGGCGGGCAGGCCGCCGTACCCAGGGAGCGGATCTTCTCCTCCAGGAACTTCATCATGGAGGCCTCGTTCAGGACGGCCTTCGTCTCCTGGTAGAGGAACGACTTGTTGGCGGAGCCGCCGCCCTTGGCCATGAAGAGGAACTTGTAGGCGCCGCCGTCGGTCGCGTACAGCTCGATCTGCGCGGGGAGGTTGGAGCCGGTGTTCTTCTCCTCCCACATGGTCAGCGGGGCCATCTGCGAGTACCGGAGATTGAGCTTCGTGTAGGCGTCGTAGATGCCGTGGGAGAGCGCCTTCTCGTCCTCACCTCCGGTGAGGACGTGCTGTCCGCGCTTGCCCATGACGATGGCCGTGCCGGTGTCCTGGCACATGGGGAGCACGCCCGCCGCCGCGATGTTCGCGTTCTTCAGCAGGTCCAGCGCCACGAACTTGTCGTTGGACGACGCCTCGGGGTCGTCGACGATGCGCCGCAGCTGGGCCAGGTGCGCGGGCCGCAGATAGTGCTGGATGTCGTGGATCGCCTCGGCGGCGAGCGTGCGCAGCGCCTCGGGCTCGACCTTGAGGAACGTCCGCCCGTCGGCCTCGAAAGTGGAGACACCCTCGGAGGTCACCAGCCGGTACGGGGTGGTGTCCTCTCCCAGCGGGAGCAGATCGGAGTACTCAAACTCTGGCATTACGGCCATTCCTCACTCGGCAGACAGCGGCGGGCCTCCATTGGCGACGCGTCGACCAGCGTAGAACGCGTGCGGCGGGCCGGGTCTGTGAGGTAAGGCTCAGTAGGCCGCGGGGCCGCTCCCTGCCGGTTGTCCACAGGGGCTGGTCGCGATCTATCGCGTCTGGGTACGCTGCTGGCGTGGACCTCGAAAAGCGCCTCCCGCAGCCCGCTCCCGCCACAGCCGACGAGTCGGGGTCGCTGCGCGCCTCCGACGCCGACCGGGACCGCACGGCGGACATCCTCCGCGAGGCCCTGGCCGAGGGCCGCCTCACCGCGGAGGAGCACGCGGACCGCGTCGACGGGGTCTACCGCGCCAAGACCATGGCCGAACTGCGGCCGCTCGTCAGGGACTTGCCCGCCTCCCACGACCAGACCCGGTCCGGGCCCGCTCTCCGGCCCGCCCCCGCCCGGCCGTCCCCCGGAGCGGTCCCGCCGGTCGCCGACGAGAATCTGGTGGCGATCCTCAGCAGCTCCGTCCGCAAGGGCCGCTGGCGGGTCGCCCGCCGCACCCATGCGTACGCCGTCTTCGGCAGCGTGGAGATAGACCTGAGCGAGGCGATCTTCGAGCAGCGCCAAGTGGTCATCAAGGCGTACGCGATCTTCGGCTCGGTCGAGATCCGCGTCCCGGAGAACGTGTCGCTGCGCGGCAGCGGCACGGGCGTCCTCGGCAGCTTCGAGGTGGACACGCTCGACTCCCCCGAGCAGGACGCCCCCGTCGTCTTCGTGGACGGCACGGCGATCCTCGGCAGCATCGAGGCACGGCCCAAGCGCGGCAAACTGGTCCGTGACCTGCACCGACAGCTGCGCAAACACCTCGGGCACTGACGCCCCGCGCCCCGCCGCGGGAAGGAGAACCTCCGTGCATCGGAACTCAGTGCATAGGCGCGCACACAGCGGGTAGACCTTGCTGCATCGTCTCTCGCTCGCGAAGCCGTCGTCAGGAGTGGACCGTGCTGCAACCGTCGCGTCAGTCCCTGCAGGTCGCCGTCGTTCCGGTGCAGCGGGCGCCGGCACGGGATCGGACCGATGACGCTCCATGGCACACCGAAGCCGTGTGCCGCCGCGACGAGGCCGGACTGTTCTTCGCCCCGTCCAAGGAGCCGACCGCGGCCAGGCTCTCGCGCGAGGAGGCGGCCAAGCGTGTCTGCGCGCGCTGTCCCGTGATGGTCGACTGCCGAGAGCACGCCCTGCTCCAGCCCGAGCCGTACGGCGTGTGGGGCGGCCTCACCGCCGCCGAGCGCCGCGTGGTCCTCGCCCGCCGCCGCAGGCGCGACCTCGAACTGCAGAAGGCGGCGCACGCGGCGGGCATCGCCGCCGCGGGATAGTCCCGCCCCGCCCCGGACGTACGGCGAAGGGGGCGTCCCCCGCACGGGACGCCCCCTTCGCCGTACGGACTACTTCGCGCGGTCGAAGTCGACCGCGCTGTAGGCGCGCAGCTTCGAGAGCCGGTGGTCGGAGTCGATCTTGCGGATCGTGCCCGACTTGGAGCGCATGACCAGCGACGACGTCGAGGCGGTCGCCGCGCGGTAGCGCACGCCCTGGAGCAGCTCGCCGTCGGTGATGCCGGTCGCGACGAAGAAGACGTTGTCGCCCTTGACCAGGTCGTCCGTCGAGAGCGTGCGGTCCAGGTCGTGGCCGGCGTCGATGGCACGCTGGCGCTCGGCGTCGTCCTTGGGCCACAGCTTGCCCTGGATCACACCGCCCAGGCACTTGATCGCGCAGGCCGAGATGATGCCCTCGGGGGTGCCGCCGATGCCCATCAGCAGGTCGACGCCGGTGCCCTCGCGCACGGCCATGACCGAGCCCGCGACGTCGCCGTCCGAGATGAACTTGATGCGGGCGCCCGTCTCGCGGATCTCCTTGACGATGCCCTCGTGGCGGGGGCGGTCCAGGATCATGACCGTGACGTCCTCGGGCGAGGAGTTCTTGGCCTTGGCGACGCGGCGGATGTTGACCGACGCGGGCGCGTTGATGTCCACGTAGTCCGCGGCCTCGGGGCCGGTGACCAGCTTGTCCATGTAGAAGACGGCGGACGGGTCGAACATGGAGCCGCGGTCGGCGGCGGCCAGTACGGCGATGGCGTTCGGCATGCCCTTCGCGGTCAGCGTCGTGCCGTCGATCGGGTCGACGGCGATGTCGACCTCGGCGCCGGTGCCGTCACCGATGCGCTCTCCGTTGAAGAGCATCGGGGCCTCGTCCTTCTCGCCCTCACCGATGACGACGATGCCGTTCATCGAGACGGTGTGGACGAGGGTCCGCATGGCCCTGACAGCGGCGCCGTCCGCGCCGTTCTTGTCGCCGCGGCCGACCCAGCGGCCCGCGGCCATGGCGGCGGCCTCGGTGACCCGGACGAGCTCCAGGGCGAGGTTGCGGTCGGGAGCCTCGGGGGAAACCTCGAGCTCGGACGGAAGATGATGCTCGGTCATCGGGACGCACCTCTCTGCTGATACGACGACGGCCGGATGAGGGATTGTGAACGACTCTATCCGTAGGTCGACAAAATGAGCAGTGGGCCCCACGCATGAGCGGGCCGGACGGGTGGGGGAGGCGCGGGGGTGGCACCGGGGGACGGCGCTCGTTCCGCGCCTGAGACCATGGGGGGCGTGGCAGGCAGACAAGGCAACCAGACCGTCAAGAACATGCTGTGGTCGTTGGTGGTGATCACCCTGGTCGCGGGTGTGAGCTACATCTTCGTCCCGCATGACGAGTCCAAGACCCCCGCCAAGCGGGTCGACTACCGCGTGGAGCTCCTGACGGCCCGGCGGGCCGCGGCCTATCCGGTGGCGGCGCCCGAGGGCCTGTCCAAGGAGTGGAAGCCGACGTCCGTGCGGTTCGACGGCGCCGCCCACGACGAATGGCACCTGGGCTTCCTCGACCCCGACGGTGAGTACGTGGCGGTCAAGCAGTCCACCGCCAAGCCGGTGAAGTTCATCGAGGACGCCACCCAGGAGGCCGCGAAGACCGACGCCACCGAGAAGATCGGCGGCCGGACGTGGCAGCGGTACAAGGGCTCGACGTACGACGCCCTGGTGAGCACCGAGAAGGGCGCGACGACGGTCGTCACGGGTACGGCGTCGTTCGGGCAGCTGGCGAAGATGGTCGAGGCGCTGAAGACGACGTGAGCGTGTGGTGACCGGGTGACTGGGTGACTGGGTGACTGGGTGACCAGGTGACTGGGTGGCTGGGTGACGAGCGCGCGAAGGGCCCCCGGCGGTGTGCCGGGGGCCCTTTCGCGTGACTGGCGCGGTGCGCGTGTGCGCGTGTGCGCGGTCGCTTCGCTCAGACCGTGGTGACGACGTCGTCGTAGGCCAGGCGCGGGGAGCGGGGGAACCAGGCGTCGTCGCCCGGCTTGCCGATGTTGACGACCATCAGCGGGGTGTGGTCGTCGTCCAGGAACTCCTTCTGGACGCCGGCGAAGTCGAAGCCGGTCATCGGGCCCGCGGCCAGACCGGCGGCGCGGACGCCGACGATGAAGTAGCCGGCCTGCAGCGTGGCGTTCACCAGCGCGGCCTGCTCACGGGCCGGGCGCTCGGCGAAGAACACGTCCTTGGCCTGCGGGAAGTGCGGGAAGAGCGCCGGGAGCTCCTCGTGGAACTCGTTGTCCGCGGAGAGGATCGCGACCAGCGGCGCGGTCGAGGTCTTCGGACGGTTGCCCTCGGCCATGTGCTGCACCAGGCGCTCGCGGGCCTCGGGCGAGCGGACCAGGGTGACACGGAGCGGCGACTGGTTGAAGGCGGTCGGGCCGTACTTGACCAGGTCGTAGATCGCCTGGACCTGCTCCTCGGTGACCGGCTCGTCGGTGAAGGTGTTCGCGGTGCGGGCCTCGCGGAAGAGCAGGTCCTGGGCGGCGGGGTCAAGGGCGAGAGACATGGATCTACCTTCTCGTTACGTGCTGTGGATCAGCTGGCACGACCGACAGTACGACAGATGACGTTTAAGTTTCAACCAAAATGGCGTCGCCGTGATCCGCCTCACAGAGGCTTCGGGGTGCGCCCCTTCGGTCCTCGATGCCGTCCTGCCCCTAGCCGTCGCTCTCGCTCTCGCCGTCATCGACGTCCCTGGCGTCCCCGGCGTCCTCGCCCGCCAGCGCCGCGTCCAGGCGGGCGCGCGCGCCGTCCAGCCAACGGCGGCAGATCTTCGCCAGCTCCTCGCCCCGCTCCCACAGGGCGAGCGACTCCTCCAGGGTCGTGCCGCCGGTTTCCAGGCGGCGTACGACGTCGATCAGCTCGTCCCGCGCCTGCTCGTAGCCGAGGGCGTCCGCCGGGCCCGTGGCCTCGTCCGTCTTGCTGGTCATGCGCCCACCCTAATTGTCGATTTGTGCGGTTCGTGCGGTTCGTACGGTGAATTCGCCCTCGGCGACGCGGGCCCTCAACTCCTCGTCGGCGCCCACCTCTTCTGGGGCCCGGACGACCGCGCCGTCCACCTTCTGCAGCACCGCGTACCCCCGCTGGAGGGTCGCCGCGGGGGAGAGGGCCACCACGCGCGCGTGGGTGTGCGTCAGCTCCGAGGCCGCCCGGTCCAGCAGGTGGCCGAGCGTGCGGCGGGTGCGGTCGACGAGCGCCGAGACCTGCTCCTCGCGCTCCTCGACCATGCGGTGCGGATGCTCCATGCAGGGGCGGGCCAGGGCGTGTGCGAGGCCGCGGTCCTCGCGGTCCAGGAAGGCGTCCATGCAGCGCCGGGCGCGCTCCCGCAGGGCCTGCACGCGCTCGTACTCCTCGCCGACGTCCGGCACGACCCTCTTGGCGGCGTCGGTGGGGGTGGAGGCCCGCAGATCGGCGACGTGGTCGAGGAGAGGGTTGTCCGGCTCGTGACCGATCGCGGAGACCACCGGCGTACGGCACGAGGCCACCGCCCTGATCAGCTGCTCGTCCGAGAACGGCAGCAGGTCCTCCACGCTGCCGCCGCCCCGCGCCACGATGATCACGTCGACCTCGTCGAGCGCGTCGAGGTCCTTCACCGCCTGGACGACCTGCGGCACCGCGTGCACGCCCTGGACCGGGACGTTGCGCACCTCGAAGCGGACGGCCGGCCAGCGGTGCCGGGCGTTCTCCAGGACGTCCCGCTCGGCGGCCGAGGCGCGGCCCGTGACGAGGCCGATGAGCTGCGGCAGGAAGGGCAGCGCCTTCTTGCGCCCGGGCGCGAAGAGGCCCTCCGCGGCGAGGCTCTTCTTCAGCTGCTCGATCCGCGCGAGCAGCTCACCGACGCCGACCGGCCTTATCTCGGCGGCCCGCAGGGACAGCTGCCCTCGCGGCGCGTACCACTCCGGTTTGGCGTGGACGACGACGCGGGCGCCCTCGGAGACGACGTCCGCCACGGCGTCGAACACCTGGCGGTAACAGGTGACGCTCACCGAGATGTCGTGCGACGGGTCGCGCAGCGTCATGAACACCACGCCGGCGCCGGGTCTGCGGGACAACTGCGTGATCTGCCCCTCGACCCAGACGGCACCGAGCCGGTCGATCCAGCTGCCGATGAGCCGCGACACCTGCCCCACGGGCAGCGGCGCGTCAGCAGACGTATTGAGAGCCATACGGCGAGCGTAGCCGCAGGGTCTGACAGCTCGGGGCCGCTTGTTCGGTACGGATTCGACGCGGGGCAAACGGTTCGTTCGGTGCGGATTCGACGCGGGGCAAACGGGTGGGTGGGTGGGAGACACCCGCCGCGAAGCGGCGGTCTAGTACACCCCCCCACGGCCCCGCTGTGCGAAAAGCACCACGAGCCCGACCCCCAGCCACACCGCCCCCACCACCTGCGCGGCCCCGGACGCCTCCCAGATGACGGCCACCACGATCGCCGCCCCCAGCACAGGGACCAGCACATGCCGCCACCAGCTGAAGCCCGCCTCGCGGTGCCGCACCGCGAACCACCCCACCACGCTCGCGTGCAGCAGCAGGAACGCGGTGAGCGCCCCGATGTCCACCACCGACACCAGGTGGTCCATCCCGTCGTCCCGCCGAGCCGCCCACACCGCCGCCACCATCGTCACCACGGCCGCACACAGCAGCGCGACCCGCGGCGTACCGGAGTCCGTCCGGGACAGGACCTTCGGCAGCCGCCGATCCCGCGCCATCGCGAAGAGCAGCCGCCCCGCCGCCGCCTGCCCGGCCAGCGCGGCGAACGCCGCGCCGATCGCCTTGCTGGCGGCCACCAGATCATGCAGCCACGTCCCGGCCGCCGAGTTCACGGCATCGTAGAAAGCAGTTCCCTGCTTGCCCGGATCCGCGGCCAGCTCGGCGGACGACAGGGGCTCCAGGAGCGCCACCAGATACGTCTGGGCGACGAAGAGGACACCCGCGAGCGCCAGACAGAACAGCACCGCCCGTGCGACCTTCGCCGAGCCCCCCGTCACCTCCTCCGCGAAGGAGGCGATCGCGTCGAAGCCCAGATAGGACAGGACGGCGATCGACACCGCGCCCACCACCGCCGACAGCGCGAACGCGCCCTGGGAGCCGTCACCCGTCAGAGGCGAGAGCCAGTCCCGCCGCGCCCCGTCCTGGACGAGGACGACGACGGCCGCGACGACGAAGACGAGGAGGACCACGATCTCCATGGCGAGCACCGCGAAGCCGACCCGCGCCGCGGCCCGCACGCCCCACAGGTTCAGCGCGGTCGTGATGAGCACCGCGATCGCCGTCCACACCCACCGAGACACCGAGGGGACCAGCGAGTTCATGGCGATCCCGGAGAAGAGGTAGGCGACCGCCGGGATCAGCAGATAGTCGAGCATCGCCATCCACCCGGCGACGAACCCGGGCCCCTTGCCGAGCCCCACGCGCGCGTACGCGAAGACGGACCCCGCCTGGGGGACCACCCGCACCATCTGGGCGTAACTGAAAGCGGTGAACGCCATCGCGACCGTGGCCGCCAGATAGACGAGCGCCACGGCGCCGTGCGACTTCGCGTCGAGCGTTCCGAAGACACCGACCGGCGCCATGGGGGCGATGAAGAGCAGGCCGTACACGACGAGGTCCCGGAAGCCCAGCGTGCGCCGCAGCCCACCGCCGTCGGCGGGCTCGGCGCCCGCGGCAGGAGCTCCCGTACGGGCGGACTGACCGGACATCGTGCCTCCGTAGATCAACGCAGGAGCAGCGCAGGCCCCCAGTCTCCCCAACCGTCCGATCTTTGACGCGCTGGACGCGGCCTTACGATGGTGTGCATGACTGCAACGCCTGGCTCCCGCCGTGTCCTGCTCGCCGCTCCCCGTGGCTACTGCGCGGGCGTGGACCGTGCCGTGATCGCCGTCGAGAAGGCCCTGGAGCAGTACGGGGCCCCGATCTATGTCCGCCACGAGATCGTCCACAACAAATACGTGGTGCAGACCCTGGAGAAGAAGGGCGCCATCTTCGTCGACGAGACGGCGGAGGTGCCCGAGGGCTCCATCGTCATGTTCTCCGCGCACGGCGTCGCCCCGACCGTCCACGCGGAGGCCGCCGAGCGCAAGCTCGCGACGATCGACGCGACCTGCCCGCTGGTCACCAAAGTGCACAAGGAAGCCGTCCGGTTCGCCAAGGACGACTTCGACATCCTCCTGATCGGCCACGAGGGCCACGAGGAAGTCATCGGTACGTCCGGCGAGGCGCCCGAGCACATCACGCTGGTCGACGGCCCCGAGGACGTCGCCAACGTCGAGGTCCGCGACCCGGACAAGGTCGTCTGGCTCTCCCAGACGACACTCTCCGTCGACGAGACGATGGAGACGGTCGACGCCCTGAAGAACAAGTTCCCGAACCTCCTCTCGCCGCCCAGCGACGACATCTGCTACGCCACGCAGAACCGCCAGATCGCGGTGAAGAAGCTCGCCGAGCAGGCCGAGCTGGTCATCGTCGTGGGCTCCAAGAACTCCTCGAACTCCATCCGCATGGTCGAGGTCGCCCTCGACGCCGGCGCCCCCGCCTCGCACCTGGTGGACGGCGCCGACGAGATCGACGAGGCCTGGCTGGAGGGCGTGACCACGGTCGGCCTGACCTCCGGCGCCTCCGTGCCGGACGTCCTGGTGGACGGTGTCATCGAATGGCTCGCCGAGCGGGGCTACGGCGACGTGGAGACGGTGAAGACGGCCGAGGAGTCGATCACCTTCTCGCTGCCCAAGGAGCTCCGCAGGGACCTGCGCGCCGAGGCGGCCGAACTGTCACAGCGCTGACCCCGGCCGTAACGTGGGGGCCATGCAGATCTTCGGTGTGGACATCGGCGGATCCGGGATCAAGGGCGCTCCCGTTGACCTGGACCGCGGAGACTTGACCCAGGAGCGGCACAAGGTCCTGACCCCGCATCCGGCGACGCCGGACGCGGTGGTCGGGGGCGTGCGCGAGGTCGTGGAGCACTTCGGCTGGACGGGCCCCGTCGGGGCGACCTTCCCCGGCGTGATCACCGACGGCACGGCGCGCACGGCCGCCAACGTCGACAAGAGCTGGATCGGTACGGACATCCGCAATCTGGTCTCCGACCGGCTCGGCGGCGTCCCCGTCACCGTCCTGAACGACGCGGACGCGGCGGGCGTCGCGGAGATGCACTTCGGCGCGGGCCAAGGGCGTACGGGCACGGTCCTGATGCTCACCCTCGGCACGGGCATCGGCAGCGCCCTGTTCACGGGCGGCCGCCTGGTGCCGAACACCGAGCTCGGCCACCTTGAGCTGAACGGCCACGACGCGGAGAAGCGGGCCTCCTCCAAGGCGCGCGAGGACGAGGACCTGACCTGGGAGCACTGGGCGAGGCGCGTACAGAAGTACCTGGCCCATGTGGAGATGCTGTTCTCGCCGGAGCTGTTCATCATCGGCGGCGGTGTGAGCCGCAAGGCGCACAAGTTCCTGCCGCTGATCGAGGGCATCTCGGCGGAGATCGTCCCGGCGCAGCTGCAGAACAACGCGGGCATCGTGGGAGCGGCGATGGCGGCGGCGGGCGAGGTGTAGCGGCGGCGCCCCGCGGGGCCTCTCCCCGACGGCGGCGTCAGACGGTGGGGAGGCGCTTGCCGCCCGGCTGCCGCGGCGCGGGGTGGGGCTGCCCGGGAGGCTCGGACATCAGCCGGACCTTGCGTACGGTCACGATGAGTCCGGCGACGAGCGTGCCTCCGTAGAGCCATCCCGCGTACAGCGCCAGCGACGTCACGAGCCCCATGAACTGGCCGCCGAGCCCGCCCGAGCCCCCGGAGATCGGCAGGATCCCGGCGGCGAAGGCGATCGGCACGGTCACCGGCGCGGCGACCAGGTCGGCCGGGCGCACCCACAGCGCGGTGAGCGCCGCCACGGGCACGAACAGCACGCCGTACGCGACGACGGAGCCGCCGAACAGCAGCCTCAGCACGCAGGCGAACACGAACATCACGGCCGCGCAGAACAGACCGCTGCCGAGCCCCGTGAGGCGCGGATTGGGCATCCGCTGAGCCCAGCGGTACAGCGCGGTGCGGCGCAGCGCCCGGACGAAGGGCGGGGCGGGCCGGCGCGGACGGGCCGCGGCCCGGTACACGGTGCCGGGCTCGGCGGCCCGGCCTTGCGGGGGCAGTGGCGCGGTCCGGCCGGCCGCGTCCGTGGCGGCGCCCTTCGGGCCGGACGGGGCCGTCGGCTCGGACGGACCCGTGGGTCCGGATGGCCGCGTCGGTTCGGACGGACCCGCCGGCTGGGATGGCCCGGCCGGCTGGGGCTGAGCCTCCGGCGCGGACCGAACCCTCACCTCCGGGTCGGACCGAACCGTCACCTTCGGGTCGGGCTGGACTCTCACCTTCGGGTCGGGATGAGCCCTCGGCGCGGGCTGAACCTTCTGGTCGGGCTGAACTCTCACCTTCGGGTCGGGGTGAACCCTCGGCGCGGGCTGAACCTCCGGCTCGGACCGAACTCTCACCTTCGGGTCGGACCGCACCCTCGGCGCGGACTGAGCCTCCGGCGCGGACCGAACCCTCACCTCCGGGTCGGACCGAACCGTCACCTTCGGCTCGGGCTGAACCCTCGGCTCGGGCTGGACCTCCGGGGCGGGCTGAGGCTGAGGGGGACGCGTCCTGTGTTGCTCCACTGGACCAACCTAGGTCGGCTTCCGCGCGGAATCAGGCGCGGGACACGCCCTTTGGGTGACCTTGGCCATGCGTTCGACAGGGCGGGGCCCGGGTGGACGGCCGTCCGGAGGGGCCGGTGGCGGCACGCCGTAGACTGGTGGATCGGCCCATGTACGAAGCTCATGGAAGTTCATGGAAGCTCACGTACGAAGGGGCCGCCCCACCCAGCCCTGACGTACGGGAAGTCGCAACGTGTCGCTCACGATCGGAATCGTCGGTCTGCCCAATGTCGGCAAGTCGACCCTGTTCAACGCCCTGACCAAGAACGACGTGCTGGCGGCCAACTACCCGTTCGCCACGATCGAGCCGAACGTCGGCGTGGTCGGCGTCCCCGACCCCCGCCTGACGAAGCTGGCCGAGGTCTTCGGCTCGCAGAAGGTCCTCCCCGCGACCGTCGACTTCGTCGACATCGCGGGCATCGTGCGGGGCGCGAGCGAGGGCGAGGGCCTGGGCAACAAGTTCCTCGCGAACATCCGCGAGTCGGACGCGATCTGCCAGGTCATCCGCGCCTTCAAGGACGAGAACGTCGTACACGTCGACGGCAAGGTCTCGCCCAAGGACGACATCGAGACGATCAACACCGAGCTGATCCTCGCCGACCTCCAGACCATCGAGAAGGTCCTGCCGCGCCTCCAGAAGGAGTCGCGCATCAAGAAGGACATCGCTCCGAAGGTGGCGGCGGTCGAGGCGGCGAAGGAGATCCTGGAAAAGGGCGACACGCTCTTCTCCCAGGGCATCGTCCAGGGCTCGGGCAACGAGGAACTCCTCCACGACCTCCACCTCCTCACCACCAAGCCCTTCCTCTACGTCTTCAACGTCGACGAGGACGAGCTGACGGACGACGACTTCAAGGCCGAGCAGCGCGCGCTGGTCGCCCCCGGGGAGGCGATCTTCCTCAACGCCAAGCTGGAGTCGGACCTCGCCGAACTCGACGACGACGAGGCCCTCGAACTCCTCCAGTCGGTAGGCCAGGAAGAGCCCGGCCTCGCCACCCTGGCCCACGTCGGCTTCCGCACCCTCGGCCTCCAGACCTACCTCACGGCAGGCCCCAAGGAGTCCCGCGCCTGGACCATCAAGCAGGGCGCGACGGCCCCCGAGGCGGCCGGTGTCATCCACACGGACTTCCAGAAGGGCTTCATCAAGGCCGAGGTCATCTCCTTCGCGGACCTGGTCGAGACGGGCTCGGTGGCGGAGGCGCGCGCGGCGGGCAAGGCGCGTATGGAGGGCAAGGACTATGTGATGCAGGACGGGGATGTGGTGGAGTTCCGCTTCAACGTGTAGCGGGTCACGTACCACCACGTCGCTGATCTGGCAAACGTTCAGGTCAGGAAGGGTCCGGCTCTTCGGGGTCGGGCCCTTGGCTTTTTCCCGTGCTGGGATGGTGCTGGGATGGGATGAGAACGCCCGTGCTGGGTTTCGGACGGCGCTACCCGATGCGAGGGAGCGGGTGGGTGAGGGCTATCCACACGCCTGGTTTACGAATCTGAGGCTCCGCGCACCGGCGACGCGAGTGAGCCTCTCGCTGCCGGAGGGGACCGCGGAGGCGATCCGGGCACGGGTAAGCGGGATTTTCCGCCTTTGTTGCCGACGCGGTCGAACGTGAGCTGCGCGGCCAGGTCCTTGATGAGTGCCTGGCGGACTACGAGAGCCGTAACAGGCCCGTCTCCGAGCAGGCTCGCCGACGGGCACGGCAGGTCTTCGACGAGGTGTTCGCCGAGGAGGGCGAGTGGCCCGCCACAAGTTGAGTCACAAGGGGACGCTGGTCCTCGACAGCGAGGGGTTTTCGAAGCTGCTCGTCGACGAGCAGGTGGTGGCTCTGGCCGCCGAGCCGCGCTCGCACGGTATGTGAGGTCCTAATCAGCTCACTCGCCATCATCGAGGCTGTCCATGCCCGCACGAACAAGTCCCGCCTGAGCTGGGTGCTCTCCGGGCTACGCGTAGCCCCCGTGAGTGGCGAAGAGGCGAGGGCGGCCTCGAAGCTGCTGATGGATGCCGGTCTGCAGTCGAGGATCACGACGATGCTCCGAGCGCGGCATTCATCCATGACCTCGTGGATGAACGCCGCCGAGATCGTTGTGTAGGCAGGCCGGGCGGGATCCGTCTGACGGATGGCGAAGTGAAGCTTGTCGCTACGACTAACGATCCCGTGACCAGAGAGGTACAGGAGACGTACGTCGTTGCCCCAAGCACTGAGGAAGAACTCGCCGATTGCCCGCTCCAATGTGGCGCGGTTGGCATCGATGAGTGTCTGCACCTCGAAGGCGCCGATCTTTGAGTCACGCAGCAGGGCGTCCAGGCGAGTGCAGTCCACCTCGGGTGAACGGAGTTCCGGCAGTTCCGGGTGATCGTATGTCCCTGTACCGATGAGCAGAGCCCCACGGTTTCCGTTGCCGAACGGCTGGGCGGTCATATCGTCAGGACTGGTCGGCGGAGCGCTCTTCGGACTGGCCCTCGGCCGGAACCCCGCGGTGAGCGAGGAACTCGTCGATCAAACGAGCCCGCTCGGCCGCCGTGGCATCACTCAACTCGATCACGCGGCCTTCCATCTCCACCTTGATGCCGCGCACAGGCCGGTTCTTCAACCAGGTGTCGGCGAGTAGGAGGACCTGACGCAGAGCAAGCGACGCGGCCGTAACGACAACCGACCCAGCGGCGATCAGCTCGCTGCTCTTCACTCCCTCCGAGATATGGCCTGCCGAGCGCCCGGACCGTACGTCCAGTACGACCAACTCCTGGAGCGAGCGCCGCAGCTGTCCTCCAAGGCGCAGCAACTCGTCATCGTCTGTGTCAGCAAGCCCCAGGAGTTCCAGTCGTACGGTCCGGCGCATAGGTCCACCCCACTGTCTGCGCTCTCTTCGCGCGGCAGTTTAGGGAGAGAACTGGTCGGGTTGAGGCGAACGCCGGGTACTGGGGCGGTCCGGAGCGACTCGGCCCCTGATCTAGGTGCCCTCGGGACCTCAGCTTCCTGATGTCATTTCTAAGTCTGAATTGATATCATCGGTGGGTCGTCGGACTGTGGAGGGATAGCTGATGGCCAGGACTGTGATCGATCTGGACGAGGAGATCGTCGAGCAGGCGATGCGGGTGTACGGGGTGAAGACGAAGGCCGCCGCAGTGCGGGCGGCCATGGAGGAGGGGGTGAGGCTGCGGCTGCGCCGGGAGCTGTTCGATGCCATTGACGAGGGTGAGTTCGAGGACGCGTTCGCGGAGATCCGGTCGCAGACGGGGCCACGGAATCCGGACGGCTCGCTAAAGCGCGAAGGCGGGGCTTCGGCGGCGTGAAGGGGCGCTACCTCATCGACAAGTCCGCGCTGGCCCGCCGGGGCAAGCCGGCGGTGCGGGCGCGGCTGGATGCGCTGGACCGTGACGGGCTCCTAGCGGTGTGCGCCCCGACCGAGTACGAGGTTCTGTACTCGGCGCGCGGAAAGCCCGAGGCGCTGCGCCTGCGTACTCTGCTCCGTGGTTTCGACTACGTGCCCTGCAATGACGAGGAGTTCGAGCGGGCACTCGCGATCCAGGCACTGGCGCTGAACGCTGGTTTTCACCGGGCGCTGTCGCTGGCCGACGTCCTCATCGCGGCAACCGCCGAACGGCACCGGGCCACGGTCCTGCACTACGACGGCGACTTCGACATGATCGCCTCGGTGAGCGGGCTGCAAGCCGAGTGGGTCGTGGAGCCCGGCACCGCCGACTGAGCCGGGAACGCGCACTCCGTGCCAGGGCATGCCTCGACGGGTGAGGGCAGGGCCTGCTCGTCGTCAGCCGGATCGTTGTGGATCTGCTCAATGGTGCGGTTCGAGGACTGCGGCTGAAAGCAGGTCAGAGCTTCGAGCATCCGTGCACCGGCGCCCGCATATGTTAGGTAGCGTTCTCGGCGTCGAATCTTCTTGTACTTTGTCGAGATTCCCGTGCTGGGATGGTGCTGGGACGCGCCCGCATATCCGCAGGTCAAACCGGTTGTGGTGGAGTTCCGCTGCAACGTTTAGGCGCGAATTTGCCACGTTGTCTTGGTTAAAAGTGCGCGTCAGAGGGGTCCGACTCATTCGAGTCGGGCCCCTGGTTGTTTTCCGTACTGGGATGATGCTGGGCAGTAGTGGTACGTTATTCGGTACCACTTGGTAGAGGGAGGCAACTCATGTCTATAACTGCGAGCGAAGCCCGCAAGGGTCTCTTCCCGCTGATCAAGAAGGTCAACGAAGATCACGAGGCCATCGAGATCGTGTCCAAGCACGGCAACGCCGTACTCGTCTCGGCAGAGGACTACGCGGCGTTGCGCGAGGGCTCGTACCTGCTGCGCTCGCCTGCGAACGCACGGCGCCTGCTCAAGGCGTACGAGAACGCCCTGGGCAACATCAACGTCTCGGAGCGCGAGCTGATTGATCCCGACGCGGTGGGCCCTGCTGAGGGTGCTGCGTGAGGCTTGCTTTCGAGGAGCAGGGCTGGGAGGACTACACATCCTGGCTCAGGAACGACCGCAAGATGCTCGCTCGGATCAACAAGCTCATCGAGGACCTCAAGCGTGACCCTTTCACGGGGATCGGCAAGCCCGAGCCGCTCAAGTACCACTTGCCCGGGGTGTGGTCGAGGCGGATCGATGACGAGCACCGTCTCGTCTACCTGGTCACGGACAAAGAGATCGTGATCCTCGCAGCCCGCTATCACTACTGACCGCAGGAGCGACTGGACGGTGCGGCTCAGGGCAGCCCCGGCGGGGCAGAGCAGTCGGCCGAGGCCGCCCTTGAGGAGTGGCTACTTTCGCCAGAAGAGGTGGTGTGTCACGCCGCTCGGGCTGGGGATGATCTCCAAGTGGAACCGGTCCCGCAGGTCGTCGGGGGATTCCCAGAGTCGTACTCCGGAGCCGAGCTTCATCGGCGAGACCGCCACATGCAGGGTGTCGACGAGGTCGGCGTCGAGGAACTGTCGGATGGTGGTGGCGCCACCGCCGAGTCGGACGTCCTTGCCCTGCGCTGCTTCCCGTGCCTGGTCGAGGACCGTGGCCGGGTCGCCGTCGACGAAGTGGAATGTCGTGTCGGAGAGCGTGAACGACGGACGCTTGTGGTGAGTCATGACGAACACCGGGGTGCGGAACGGGGGCTCATCACCCCACCAGCCCTGCCACTCGTGGTCGTGCCAGGGCCCGCGCCGGGGGCCGAACTTGTTGCGGCCCATGATCTCGGCGCCGATGTTGCGGGCGTAGTCCCGCGTGAGGTAGTCGTCCAGGCCCCGGCTCCCCCCGGGTTCCGTGCGCATGGGCCAGCTCGCTGTGGCGCCGGCCCAGGCGAACAGCCTCTCGGGCTCGACATGACCGAATGGCCTCTCGAGGGTCTGGTCCTCACCGGCGCCTATTCCGTCACTTGAGACGTTGAAGTTCTGGACTCTCAGTAGCTGAACCACGCGTTCCTCCTGTGATGGTGACAACGGTGGTGAGACTTGCCCGGGCGGGAAAACTCATCGGTGAGTTGAGTTGAGTTGAGTTGAGTTGAGTTGCCTTGCCTTGCGTTGTGTCGCCCTTCGTATTGCTTGGTGTGTGCCGTGCGCAGCGGCTCGTGCGGCAGTACGTTGTCGTGCAGGAGGATCGGCGTGGTCCCGGAGCGCGAGAAAGGATCCGTGTCCGGCTCTCTGCGGAAGCTGCTGGGCGGAGTGCCCGCGCCGGTGGCCGTCGGCCACCGCATCGTCCACAGCGGACCCGATCTGGGGAGCCACACCGCTGCACGTTCCCCCGGCTCTCACCGTCTTCCACGCGGGCCTGCCCGCGGCCGCACGGGAGTACGCGGTGCCGGCCGCGTGGCGTGAGGAGTACGGGCTGCGCCGTTACGGCTTTCACGGTCTGTCCTACGCCTGGGCGCTCGACCGGGCCGCGGAGCTGCTCGGCCGCGGTCCCGAGCGGCTTCAGGTGGTGATCGCCCACCTCGGTGGCGGTTGTTCGGCGTGTGCGGTGCGCGACGGGCGGAGTGTGCCTCAGTGGAATGTGACAGCGCGCCCCCTGGAATTCGCCATGCGGATAGGGGGCGCGCTGGGAGGTGGTGGGTGGATGGCTGGTTGGCTTGGTGTTCAGCCTTGCCAGCTGTGGGGGGCCTGGTAGTTGTCGTGGCGCCAGGGGGTTGTGGGTTTGGGGCGGTGTGCGGAGGGGCTGGGTGGGGGTGTGGCGCGGGTGAGGAGGAGGAGCGTTACGGCTGCCAGTTCGGCGGCCGTGACCTCGCCTTTTTCGATGCGGATGTCGGCTGTGCGCATGGGGCCTCCGGGTGGGGAGAGCGTCATTGCGGGGGGTTGCCGTGTTTACGGGCGGGGCGGTCGGCGTGTTTGTTGGCGAGCATCGCGAGGGAGTTGATGAGGACCTCGCGGGTCTCGGCGGGGTCGATGACGTCGTCGACCAGGCCGCGTTCGGCGGCGTAGTACGGGTGCATCAGCTCGGCCTTGTACTCCTTGACCATGCGGGCGCGCATGGCCTCGGGGTCCTCGGCGGCGGCGATCTGGCGGCGGAAGATGACGTTGGCCGCGCCTTCCGCGCCCATCACCGCGATCTCGTTGGTCGGCCAGGCGTAGGTCAGGTCGGCGCCGATGGACTGGCTGTCCATGACGATGTACGCGCCTCCGTAGGCCTTGCGCAGGATCAGGGAGATGCGGGGGACCGTCGCGTTGCAGTAGGCGTAGAGGAGTTTGGCGCCGTGGCGGATGATTCCGCCGTGTTCCTGGTCGACGCCCGGGAGGAAGCCGGGGACGTCGAGGAGGGTGATGATTGGGATGTTGAAGGCGTCGCACATCTGGACGAAGCGGGCCGCCTTCTCGGAGGCCTCGATGTCCAGGACGCCCGCCAGGGACTGCGGCTGGTTGGCGACGATGCCGACGACCTTGCCGTCCAGGCGGGCCAGGGCGCAGATGATGTTCCGCGCCCAGCGTTCGTGGACCTCCAGGTAGTCGCCCTCGTCTACCAGTTCCTCGATGACCTTGTGCATGTCGTAGGGGCGGTTGCCGTCTACGGGGACCAGGTCGAGGAGTGCCTCGCATGTGCGGTCCCGGGGGTCTTCGGAGGCGTGCGCCGGGGGGTTCTCGCGGTTGTTCGACGGCAGCATCGCGATGAGGTAGCGGACCTCGGCGAGGCAGGTCTCCTCGTCGTCGTACGCGAAGTGTGCGACGCCCGACGTCTCGGCGTGCACGTCGGCGCCGCCCAGGCCGTTCTGGGTGATCTCCTCGCCGGTCACCGCGCGGACCACGTCCGGTCCCGTGATGAACATCTGTGATGTGTCTCGGACCATGAAGACGAAGTCGGTGAGCGCGGGGCTGTAGGCGGCGCCGCCCGCGCACGGGCCCAGCATCACGCTGATCTGCGGGATGACACCGGAGGCTTTGGTGTTGCGCTGGAAGATGCCGCCGTATCCGGCGAGCGCGGTGACGCCCTCCTGGATGCGGGCGCCCGCGCCGTCGTTCAGGGAGACCAGCGGGGCACCGGCCGCGATGGCCATGTCCATGATCTTGTGGATCTTCGTGGCGTGGGCTTCGCCCAGGGCGCCGCCGAAGATCCGGAAGTCGTGCGCGTAGACGAAGACCGTACGGCCCTCGACCGTGCCCCAGCCGGTGACGACACCGTCGGTGTACGGCCGCTTCGCCTCCAGGCCGAAACCGGTCGCCCGGTGCCGGCGCAAGGGTTCGACTTCGCGGAACGAACCCTCGTCCAGGAGCAGTTCGATCCGCTCGCGCACGGTGAGTTTGCCCTTGGCCTTCTGAGCGGCGGTGGCCGGTTCGCCGGGCCCTGCGAGGACCCGCTCCCGTATCGCCGCCAGCTCCGCGACTTGGAGTCTCATCTCTCCCCTTACCGGTTACCGATTGCCGTCACCGGGGACGTTGCGTGGTGCGGTTCAGTTGGTGAGCTTGCGCAGGCCGTTGATCTGCAGCACGGCGAACCCGCCGACGACGGCGGCCTGCATGAGGATCCACACCGTGCCGATCGTGTTGGGGTCGAACCAGCCGAACAGCGCGGTGGCGACGCTGGCGACGGCCCAGAGGAGGTTGGCCTCGATGACGAGCTTGGTGGCCGCGGCGGACGGGACCTGCTGGGCGGCGAGGAGGCCGACGAGCACGCCGTAGACGGTGAGGAAGACGCCGATCCCGCGCAGGAGCCCGGCGTTCATGTCGAGGAGGTCGCCGACGGGGCCGGCGGCGATCAGGTAGATCAGGCCGTTGCCGGCGGTGACGGCGGCGTCGAGACCGAGGAACAGACGCAGGGGGCGCGCGGCGGACGAGTTCGTGGCCGCGGTTCCAAGGCGTGCGGAGGTCTGGCTCGTGGTCATGAAGACTCCTGATGGATACGGTGGTCGGGGTTCATGGGTCGGGGGTTCATGCGCGCCGCGCGGGACGCGTACGGGGGCTCCCCCGCGGAGGGCGGGGGCTCGCTTTCCGTTCCGATGGTGACAATTGGCGCTGACCGGGCGCTGACGTGCCGGGTGCGGAGTTCCGGGTGCGGGGTGCGGGGTGCGGGGTGCGGGTTCCGGGTGTGGTGTGCTGACGGTGCTGGTCGGGTGCTGGCGCGGCTGTTGCGCGGGGCGTTGGCTGGCGCTGGTCGGGCGTTGCCGTCCCGGGCGTGGGCGTGCCGTTGTCGGCCTGCGCTGGTCGGTCGCTGATGCCCTGCGTGCGTGCGGGGTGTTGGCCCGTGCTGACCGGGTGTTGGCGTGGCTGTGTGCGGGGTGTTGGGCGGGTGCTGATGCCCCCTGCGCGGTCGCGCTGGCGTCCGTCCGCGCTGGTGGGTCGGCGTTGCCCCGTGTGCGTGCGGGATGTTGGCCCGTGCAGGTTGGGGGCCGGCGTGGCTGTGTGTGGGCGTCGGGGCGGGTCGCTGATGCCCCGGGTGTGGGGCGTGTCGGCTCGGGGCGCGCTGGGCGGTGTTGCCCCGTGTGCGTGCGGGATGTTGGCCCGTGCAGGTTGGGGGCCGGCGTGGCTGTGTGTGGGCGTCGGGGCGGGTCGCTGATGCCCCGGGTG
>NZ_JBSFRK010000058.1:36094-42981 GCF_053589195.1 Streptomyces sp. NPDC003379
TGGGGCGTGTCGGCTCGGGGCGCGCTGGGCGGTGTTGCCCCTCGTGTGAGGGGCGTTGACCGGCGCCGGTCCCGGGCGTCTGCGTCACGTGTGCCGGGTATCGAGTGGTGCTGAGTGGTGGGTACCGTGCCGGGTGCGGGCGTTGACCGGGGTCGGTCCGCGTCGCTCCCGCTGGCCCGGCGGGAATCCCCGTACGCCGCACCCGCCCCCCTCAGGCCGGCTGAAGCAGAGTGCGCGCACCCCCGGTGAGCGCCGGATCGTGGGCGAGGATCGCGTGTTCCACGTCGCGCAGCGCGGGGGACGGGTCGATGCCGAGTTCGTCCGAGAGGTGCTGACGCATGGCGCGGTAGACGTTGAGGGCGTCGGCCTGGCGGCCGGAGCGGTAGAGGGCGACCATCAGCTGCTCGCAGAAGCGTTCCCGCAACGGATGGTTGCTGTGCGCCTCGTGGAGTTCCGCGAGCATCGCGGCATGGTGGCCCAGACGCAGCTCCGCCTCGAAGCGCAGTTCCATGGCCCGCATGCGATATTCCTCGTAACGGGCGCAGGCCAGCTGGCAGATCGTACCGCCGGGGAAATCCCCGAAGACGGGGCCGCGCCACATCGCCAGCGCCCGGCCGAGCAATTCCGCCGTGGCGGCGGCGTCGGCGGCGCCCGCCGTTTCGGCCTGCCGGACCGCCTTGGTGAATTCCGCGGCGTCGAATTCGCCCTCATGGATGGTGAGCCGGTATCCGGAAGGGTGAATGGTCACTCGGGAGACGGGGAGTCCGGGCTCCAAACTCTTCAGTTTGCGGCGGAGCCGGCTGATGTGCGCCTGCAGTGCGTTGGCCTGCTTGTCCGGGACGGAATCGCCCCACATCTCCTCCACGAGGCTCTCGCCCGAGATCGGGCGGCCCTCGCTGACGAGCAGCGTCTGGATGAGATTCCGCTGTAGATCTCCGGAGATCTCCGCGAAACCTAACGTGGTGCGTATCTGCAGTGCTCCGAGAATTGAAAAGCTCAGCATGCCGTTTCCCCCTTGGCTTTCGTCGCTGCAACGTCGGGGCGGTTCACCGTCCGGGTCGCCAGGGCCATCGGTGCTGCGGTGTGGGGGACCGCGGGTGGAGGTCGGCGTGGCGATCTCTGGGTGTCCCCGACCGGGGAGAGACAGGGGCTCAGCCTCTGACTCCCTTCCAGCGAAGACCCTCTCACGGTATCATTCCTTTGGGAAGGTATTTTTTTGAACGAGCCGGGTCAGATGGTTGAAAACGGGTCTGACCTGCGGGTTCGTTGAGCAAAAAAAGAGCCGCGCCCGGCGGACGCAAGCCCGCCCCGGCATGCCAGCCGCTCTCGCGGGGCGCCGGGGCGGTCGCTTCACCGAGGCGGGGGAGGCCCGGCGAAGTGGATGTGGAGGTCATTGTTCCGTTGGCGGAGAGGGCAGGATTCGAACCTGCGTGGGTCCCGAGGGACCCGACCTTGAGTCGAGACTCGAAGTCCCCGATAAACCACTCCGGGCACCTCTCCTGGCCGTACGGGCACGTGATTCCGTGCCTGCGGAGAGGGCAGGATTCGAACCTGCGTGGGCCCCGAAAGACCCGACCTTGAGCCGAAACTCGAAGTCCCCGATAAGCCGCTCCGGGCACCTCTCCGTGTTCCCGACCCGGTTCCCCGTGTCGTTCACGAGAACTACATTGCCAGGCACTTCTGACGGGCCGCTGACGCCCCTCTGACATGCCGTCACGCGGCTGCGCCATGAGCTTTCCACCCTTCCCATCAAAGGGGCGGCGGTGCTCTACTCTCATCGACCGCAACGGCTTCCGAAAGGGATACGGATCATGACCGTGACCGTAGTGGAAAATCCGATTCTCAAGGCTGTGAGCACCTATACGCGGGCCGAGAATCCCAGCGCGTTCCTCGCGCTCAACAGCGGCAACAGTACGTTCACGCTGCCGGGGGCGGACGGCGTCGTCGTCTACCGCAGGACCGGCCGGTTCGCCGTCCAGTTCGGTGGGCCCTTCGCCGCCCCCGAGGAGTACGACGCCCTCCTCGACGGCTTCCGGCACCACGTGAAGGAGCAGGGGCTGACCCACGTCGGCGTCCAGCTGCAGCGCGACGACGCGGAGCGGTACGCGCGTCTCGGCTTCACCGTCAACCAGATCGGCGCCTCCTGGGCGGTGAGCCTGGCGGAGTTCACCCTGCGCGGCACCCGCTTCATGCAGCTGCGCAACAAGATCTCCCGCGCCTACCGCAACGGCCTCCAGATCCAGGAGGTCAAGGCCGACGCCCACCAGGACGCCCTGGAGACGATCGACGGCGCCTGGCTGTCCAGCAAGGGCGCGGCCCGCCCCCTGGAGTTCCTCGTCGGCGAGATCGGCGGCGAGGCGCAGGAGCGGCGGCGGCTGTTCGTCGGCACGATCGCCGGGGCGCCGGTGGCGTACATCTCGTACTCCCCGGTCTTCGGCAGTCGCGCGGGCTGGATGCACGACCTGAGCCGGCGCGTGCCGGACGGGTCACCGGGCCTGATGGAAGCCATCAACGCGCACGCCATCGAGGTGTTCCGCGGCGAGGGCGTCCAGTGGCTGCACTTCGGCTTCACGCCCTTCACCGGGCTGGACGCCGAGCACGAACTGGACGGCCACAGCCCGGCCTTCCAGTGGCTGATGCACGCCCTGTGGGCCGAGGGCGCCGCGCTCTACCCCGCCCAGACGCAGCTTTCGTACAAGCACAAGTGGGCCCCCGACGCGACCATCCCGGAGTACGTCGCCTTCGACGGGCCGGCCTCGCTTGCCTCCTTCGCGCACATCTTCCGTGCGTGCAACGCCTTTTGATGTGCGAGCAGCCGCCGCACACGCCTCGGACGACCGACAGGAGTGAATGACGATGAGTGGCAACGCGGAAACGACCGACGCGCTCAAGCACGCCATGGTGGAACAGCTCATGGGCATCATCGGCGCCCCCGACGACGAGGAGGTCGCCCGAGCGGCGGACGCCGTCGTCCAGGAGCTGGACACCCTGCTGCGCGCCGAGCCGGACCCGGCGGTCTGACGTCAGCGCCGTACGACCTGCCCGATCAGCCCAGAGTCAGCGCCACATCAGCACTGCACGGAACGCTGCACACACGTTCGCCCGGCGTCGGTACTCCACCGGCCGGGCGGGCGCCGCCGCCCGGTTCGGGCACTTCTTCCGAGGAGAGCTTCGTATGCAGCGTCCGCACGTCCAAGAGACCGGTGTCGCCGTCGCCCCGCAGCACACCGGAGTCCCGCCGCGCACCGGGGCGTCCGCCACGTTCTCCGAGCTCCTCAAACGCGTCAAGGCGGAGGGTCTGCTCGACCTCGACCCCCGGTACTACATAGGGCGGCTGACCCGGAACACCACACTGCTGGTGGCCGGGCTCACCGCGTTCTTCCTGCTCGGCGACGTCTGGTGGCAGCTCGCCGTGGCGGTGTGGATGGGCCTCTGCGGCGGCCAGTCCTCCTTCATGTGGCACGACGCGGGCCACAAGGCGATGTTCCGCGACAAGCGGGCCGCGTCCGCGGTCGGCTACTTCCACGCCAACTTCGTCAACGGGGTCAGCTTCGGCTGGTGGGTCAACCACCACAACCGCCACCACAGCAACCCCAACCACCTGGACATGGACCCGGACATCGGGCGGCGCACCGCGATCTTCGACATCAAGCAGTACGCGACCCGCACCAGCACGCAGCGCTTCATCGTGCGCTACCAGAGCGTGCTCTTCTTCGTGCTGCTCGTCCTCGAGTCGTTCAAGATGCACAAGACGGCCGTGAAGTCGATCGCGCAGGGCCTCACCAAGCGTCCCGTCCTGGAGTCCACGCTGCTCGTGCTGCGCGCCGCGATCTATCTGACCTGCGTCTTCACCGTCCTGTCGCCGGTCCTCGCGGTCGCCTTCATCCTCGTGCAGCAGGCCACCCTCGGTGTCTACTTCGGCATGATCTTCGCGCCGAACCACAAGGGCATGGACGTGCGTGACGGCGACGAGGAGACGCTGGACTGGCTGGAGCGGCAGGTCCTCACCTCCCGCAACATCCGTCCCTCCTGGTTCATCGACTTCCTGTACGGCGGTCTCAACTACCAGGTCGAGCACCACCTGTTCCCCGCCATGCCGCAGAAGAACCTGGGGCGGGCCCGTGAACTCACCCGCGCGTACTGCGCCGAGCGCGGGGTGCCCTACCACGAGGTCGGATTCTGGGCCTCCTACCGCGAGGTGGCCTCCTATCTGCACGAGGTCAGCGCGCCGGTCCGCCGTGGTGAGGTCGACGCGCACATCGAACGGGCCGCCTGATGGCCGACACGGTCACCAAACCGGCGGCCGCCACCGCCACGGCCGGCACCACCGGCACGGCCGTCACGAGCGCCTCGATCGGCGCCCGGCTCGACCGGATGCCGATCACCCCGACCCACCGCAGCATCACCGCGGTCATCGGTGTCGGGCTGCTCTTCGACACGTTCGAGAACAACCTCTCCGGCACCATCGCGAAGGTCCTCCAGAACGACTTCGCGTTCGGTGCCACCGAGCTCAAGCTGGTCCTCGCCTCCGCCTTCATCGGCCAGTTCATCGGCTCGCTGCTGCTCGGCAAGATCGCCGACCGGTACGGGCGGCGCCGGGCGTTCCTCATCAACCTCGCGATCTACTCGGGCTTCTCGCTGCTCGGCGCCTTCTCGCCGAACGCGGCCTGGCTGATCGCGACCCGGTTCCTGGCCGGCATCGGCATCGGTGCCGAGCAGTCCCTCTCCGACTGCTATCTGTCCGACGTGCTGCCCGCGAAGAAGCGCGGCCGGTTCATCGCCTGGGCCTACACCCTGGCCTTCTGCGGGGTGCCCGCCGTGGGCTTCGCCGCCCTGTGGCTCGTACCGCTGACGCCGCTCGGCATCGACGGCTGGCGCTGGCTCTTCGTGATCGGCGCCCTCGGCTCCGCCGTGGTGTGGGTGCTGCGCAGGCGGCTGATCGAGTCCCCGCGCTGGCTGGCGACGGTCGGCCGCGAGGACGAGGCGGACGCGCTGGTCTCCCGCATGGAGGCGGAGGTCCCGGGCGGCGTCCAGGCGCTGCCCGTGGTCGACGCCGGGTCCACCGCGAAGGAGACGGCCGCCCCCGCGACCCGCCTGCGGGACATCTTCCAGCCCCACCTGCGGCGCCGCACCACGATGCTCTGGATCTTCTGCTCGCTGTCGACGGTCGGCTACTACGGCTTCGGCACGCTCGCGCCGCAGATCCTCGCCGCCAAGGGGTACGGCATCGTCGCCGGCCTCGGTTTCACCGCGGTCTGCTTCCTCGGCTACCCCGTGGGCTCCGCGCTCGCGCTGCCGATCATCGACCGCGTCGAGCGCAAGACCCTGGTGGTCGCCTCGGCGGCCGCGATGGTGGTGGCCGGGCTCGGCTTCTCGTACGCGGGATCGCCGACGCTCATCATGGTGTTCGGCTTCGTCTACACCGTGTTCAGCAACCTCTTCTCCAACGTCTCGCACGTCTATCTCGCCGAGCAGTATCCGACCGCCATCCGCGCGGCCGCGTCCGGCGCCGCGTACTCGCTGTCCAAACTCAGCGCCGCCGCGCTGCCGTTCGCGCTGCTCCCGGTCCTCCAGTCGTACGGGCCAGGGGCGCTGTTCGGCGTCATCGCCGTCGTGATGACCGCGCTCGCCGTGACCGTCCTGACCCTGGGCGAGCGGACCACCGGCGCCTCCGTCGACCGCGCGCTCACCGACTGACCCCGCCCACCGAAGAGACCTGACGACGCACTGAATGAGGAATTCCGCATGGCCTATGTCATCGCTCAGCCCTGCGCCGATGTGAAGGACAAGTCCTGCATCGACGAATGCCCCGTGGACTGCATCTACGAAGGCGGCCGCGCCCTCTACATCCACCCCGAGGAGTGCGTGGACTGCGGCGCCTGCGAGCCCGTCTGCCCCGTGGAGGCCATCTACTTCGAGGACGACGTGCCCGCCGACTGGGGCGACCACCGCGGGTCGAACGTCGCCTTCTTCGACACGATCGGCTCGCCCGGCGGCGCCGCCGGGCTCGGCGCGCTGCCGCACGACTCCGCCCTGGTCGCCTCGCTGCCGCGGGCGGTGGTCGCGTCATGAGCGGGCTGCTCGCGGGCAAGCGCGTCCTGGTGACGGGCGTCCTCACCGAGGCGTCCATCGCCTTCCACGCGGCGCGCATAGCCCAACTGGAGGGCGCAGACGTTGTGTTGACCGGTTTCGGGCGGATGTCCCTGATCGAACGGACCGCGGCTCTGCTGCCGAAGCCCGCCCCGGTCGTCGAACTGGACGTCACCGACCAGGCGCACCTCGACGGTCTCGCGGACCGCCTCGGGGAGCACGTCGACGGTCTCGACGGCGTCGTGCACTCCATCGCGTACGGGCCGCCGGGCGCCTTCCACTTCCTGGACGGCACCTGGCAGGACGTGTCGAGTGCCGTGCACGTCTCCGCGTACTCGCTGAAGTCCCTGACCACCGCCTGCCTGCCGCTCCTCGAACCGCGCGGCGGCTCGGTGGTGGGCGTCACCTTCGACGCGACGGTCGCCTGGCCCAAGTACGACTGGATGGGTGTCGCGAAGGCCGCCCTGGAGTCGACCAGCCGCTATCTCGCCCGCGACCTGGGGCCCCGCGGCATCCGCTGCAACCTCGTCGCCGCCGGTCCGCTGCGCTCCATGGCCGCCAAGTCCATCCCGGGCTTCTCCGAGCTGGCGGACGACTGGCACACCCGCGCCCCGGCCGGCTGGGACCTCACCGACCCGGACCCGGCGGCCCGCGGCATCGTCGCGCTGCTCTCGGACCTCTTCCCGCGTACGACGGGCGAGATCGTCCACGTGGACGGCGGGGCCCACATGATGGGCGCGTGACCCGGCGGCCGCGCCGCCACAGCAGTGGGGGGAGTTCAGGTGATCACCTGAACT
>NZ_JBSFRK010000059.1:0-41211 GCF_053589195.1 Streptomyces sp. NPDC003379
CTTCCCCCGCTTCTGGGCCGGGCCGGCACCCCCCGCGGGGGCGGCGCCCCGGCGCCCCCCGCCCCAGTCCTCACTCGCCGATGGCCGCCCTATAGCCCGCGGCGTCGAGAAGCCTGTCGAGCTCTTGCACGTTCGACGGGTTCAGCTTGAAGATCCACGAGCCGTACGGGTCTGCGTTCACCAGTTCGGGGCTGCGGGCAAGGTCCTCGTTCACGGCGAGAACCTCTCCAGCGACGGGGGCGTAGATGTCACTGGCAGCCTTGACGGACTCCACGACCCCAGCTGCGTCGCCAGCCGCGAAGACCGCCCCTACTTCGGTCAGCTCGACGAAGACCAGGTTACTAAGCGCCTCCTGCGCGTGGTCGCTGATGCCGACGGTCACAGTGGCGTCACTCTCAAGGCGTGCCCATTCGTGGCTCTCAGTGAAGCGCAGATCGGCAGGGATATCGGACACGAGCGTTCTCCAATCAAGGCGATGGCCACACGGTCGCTGCCATCTTGCAGGACAGAGAACAAGCCGTTGATCGCTTTCGGACGAAGTCGCGGGTCCAAGTCAAGCGGTTGCAGCAACTGGCGGTGTGACCTGGTAGCGCCGTCGGTCGCGGATCAGGGCCCAGATGACGTTGACGCGTCGGCGGGCGAGGGCGAGAACGGCCTGGACGTGCTTCTTGCCCTCGGCGCGTTTGCGGTCGCAGAACTTCCGCGAGTTCGGGTCGTAGCGGACGCTGACGAGCGCGGAGGTGTAGAAAACCCGCTGGAGTCTGCGGTGATAGACGAGCGGACGGTGGAGGTTGCCGCTGACCTTGCCCGAATCGCGCGGTCGGGGGGCGACGCCTGTGAAGGCCGCCAAGGCGTCCGGGGAGTCGAACTCGTCCAGGCTGCCGCCGACGGCGGCGAGGAATTCGGCTCCGAAAGTCGTGCCGATGCCCGGGACGCTCAGGACGATGTCGGCGAGCTCGTGCTCGCGAAACCGGGCCTCAATGAGCTTGTCCAGCTCGGCGATGTGCTCGTTGAGGGCCATCACCTCCTCGGCCAGAGTGTGGACCAACTTGGCGATGGTCTTCTCTCCGGGGACGGCGGTGTGCTGGCGTTCGGCGGCCTCGACGGCCGCTTCGGCCAGGGATCTGGCGTTGCGGACCTTGCGGTTGGCCAGCCACTTCGTCAGCCGAGTGGCCCCGGCGCGGCGGATCGCGGCCGGAGTCTGGTAGCCCGTCAGCAGCCTGAGCGGGCCGGTGTTGGTCATGTCCAGGGCTCTCTCCAGGGCCGGGAACATGGACAGCAGTGTGCCGCGCAGGCGGTTGACCACGCGGGTGCGGTCCTCGACCAGGTCAGCCCGACGCCCGGTCAGCAGCTTCAGCTCGACGGCGGCTTCGTCGCCGGGGCGGATGGGCCGCAGGTCCCGGCGCATCCTCGCCTGGTCGGCGATCACGTAGGCATCACGGGCGTCAGTCTTGCCCTCGCCGCGGTAGCCGTCGGAGGCCCGGTTGACCAGCCGGCCGGGCATGTAGAGGACCTCCTGGCCGTGACTGACCAGCAGAGCCAGCAGCAGCGCGGGCTCGCCGCCGGTCATGTCGATCGCCCAGGTGACATCACGGCCGTCGGCCAGATCCAGGACATCCCCGATCAGTTTCAGCAGCGCGGGCTCGTCGTTGGCGACCCGTCGCGACAGCAGCGTCATGCCGTCCGCGTCCAGCGCGAGGCCGTGATGGTGCCCTTTGCCGCTGTTGATCCCCGCCCATATCCGGCTCATCGTGCTCCTGACGTGCGTGTTCGTTCTGTACGTGCCACAGACGACCTCGCCAGCATTGCTCTACACAGCGACTTGTTCGCCCTTCCTAATCGGCGGCCGAGTCGTCGTGGGGCGCTGGGCGACGAAGCCAGGGAAACCACGAGACGGCATCCGCCTGATAGCCACACCCAGCACCCCTGGGCGACCCAACCCTACGAATGGCTCGATCAACCCGATCAAGAAGGTAGAGCCGCCTGATGCCCCCTCCCTCCACCGACGACGAGCACGACGACCTTCCGCCGCCCCAACCCGTGCACTACGCCGAACAATCCCTGCTCGGCGCACTCCTGTTGGACCCCCACCGCCTCGACGAGATCGGCCCACTGGAGCCGAGCCACTTCTCCAACCACACCCACGGCGAACTGTTCCGCGCCATGCGCTCGGCACCGGCCCCCGACACCGAGCAGCACCACACGAGCCCGGCCTGGCCGAACACCGTCCTGGACGCAGCCCGCCCCCATGCCCCCGGGCTGACCGCCTCCTACCTGCACACCCTCATCCAGGTCTGCCCCTGGCCGAGCCACGCGGCCACATACGCCCGGATCATCCGCGCCGACCACGCCCGCCGCAGCCTGCGCCTGCACGCCGAGCGCCTGGCCCAAACCGCGATCGACACCACCCTGCCCCACCGCGCGAAGGCCACCCTCCAGCAGGCCGACACCCTCGCCCGGTTCCTGGACGACCTCTCCGGCCGCTTCACCCCGCACCCCGGCTCCCTACCGCGCACCCCGCTGCCGCCGGCACCCGCCAGGGACACCGGCGAGGAAGCCCTCGACGAAGAACGCCTCCTGACCGCCACCGCGACCGCCTACCCCGCCGAGACCAGCCAGATGCGCTGGCTCATGCCCGAGGACTTCGCGCTCCCCCTGCACGCGGCACTGTGGCAGTGCCTCACCGCGCTCACGCACCGCGGCGAGGCCGTCGACCCGATCACGGTGCTCTGGGAAGCCCAGCACCGCGGCCTGCTCGCACACGACATCGCCCCCGCCGACCTGCTGACGTGCTCTCCACGCCGGTCGGCTCACCCGAACACTGGGGCGAGAAGGTCCTTGAGCGTGCCCTGCTCAGCCGCGCACAGACCACTGCCGTCAACATCACCGCCCTCACCCATGACCCGGCGAACAGCCCCCATCAGCTGATCACCGGCAGTCGGCGGGCGCTGGCCGAGCTGACCGCCGTGCGCTCCCGCTGGCACCAGGCCACCGGCCCGGCTACGCCGCGCACCGCCCGCCCGGCCCGCGCCCCGGCTGCCCCTCGGGCCGGGCCGCCTCCGCGGGCCGCCCCGCTACCCGTCCGAGCCACCCGCTAGAACCCCCGGTCCGGGCCGACCTCCGCATCGGTCCGGACCGGCGAAATGAGCCCTCTATGCCCGACGCCGCACCCGACGCTCACGTTCACCTCGCCCTGCACCCGCAGCACCCCAGCGCCGTGGTCGCGACCCTCACCGGCACCAAGCTGCACACCGCCCGCGCTACCCTCACCTCGGAAGGCTTCCGGCCGGTCAGCGACGACACGATGCTCCTCGTCCGTATCGACCACGAGGAGCCCTACTACGCCAACATCACCGCCAACCTCCTGCGTAACGCCGGCATCCCCGTGGACATCACCGACCAGCTGCAGGAAGAGATCGACACCGAGTGGACCTGGGCCAACCACCCGATGACCTGGCTGGACAGCGACGAGATCCGGCTCGTGTCTGCCGAAGCCCAGAAGATCCACGATGACATCGCCTCCGGGTTCCCAGCACGCCCACAACGGCCACACCACCGTCGCCGTGGGTACCTACCAGCACGCCAACAGCGTCCATCTCCACGGTGAGAACCACCTGCGCGTCGTCAGCGGTTCCTACGACACCCCAGGCGAGGCCATCGCCGACTTCGAGCGCCTGTACGGCGATGCGGTCCGCACCGGCCCCGCACCGACCACCGACACCGAACAGCAGGCCGCCCAGGCCCTCGCCGCCCTGTCGGCCGCAAACGCCGCCCGCATCGCTGACGCCCCCATGGAACTCCAGGCAACGACAGAACGGGTGCCGGTGTACGCGGCCGACCCAGGTGACCATGAGGCACTGCTGGGCAAGTTCCTAAAGGAACAGGGCGAGTGGGAGAAGTACCGGACCTGGGAGGACTCCACGACCGTCGCCAATCACGAGTCCCTGACCCTGCGCGCAATCTTCGACCACGATGCCGAAGGCCGCGAGACGAAGTGGACCTTCGCGGCCTACGAGACACCGGTCAGCGACCGGCTTTGGCACGGCACGGCCACCGCCTCCACGCCCACCGCGATCGTGAGCGCTCTGCTCGACCCAGTAGCCACCGAGAACGCCTGGAACAGCGGCCTGTCCCCCACCGCTCCCGAGACCGCCATCACCGAGGCGACCCGTCCGCTCACCGACGCAAAATGGACACACACCATCGACGGGCGCTACATCACCTGGGAGGCCCCAGGCCCCCAGGAAGCCGGCATACAGTTCGACGCCTTCGCCGCCCAGAAGGACAACGGTCTTCTTCCCACCTGGACCATCTGGGGCGGCCACGCCATCCACCAACCGGCCTGGGCACTCCAGCTGTCGGCGAACACCCCGGTGCCCCTGGTGCAGTACATCGCCTTCGAAATGGCCGAGGGCCAAGGCACCCGCCTCGTACAGGCCGCGGCTGACGGCCCGGCGCTCCGCACCGCTCAAGCCCCCGCATCGATGGCAGCATCGCTGCCGGCCGCGTACCGTCCCGGGCGCAGTCGATGAGCCCTTGCCCTGCGAGGGATCATCACCTCTCTGCGTGCGGGCACCTCTCAGGGCCTGCTGAACACTTACATGGCCAGACGGGCCATCTACCATGCGCACTCACAGCGCGGCGGCTCCGAACGGTTCTGCCCGGCCAGGCGTGGGCGCGATGACCAAGGCACGCAGCGGTCAGATGCCGGGCCCGGAGTCGGCACCGTCATCCGGCGAGTCGCCCTCCTCTCCGAAGGGAGGTACCTACATCGGGTGCAACTCCGTTCGGGTAGCTGGTAACCGGTACGTATTCGAACCCTGCGGAATGCCCCGGCCTTCATCGTCCTTCAGCTCAGCTCCCCGTCGCCGACCCCTGCTCCTCGAGCTTCTCCTTGTACGGACGCTTCTGTGCACCGGGTAGCCACTGGTCAGAGACCAAAGATCAATGAGCCGATCCGTTGCCCGACTGGACTTGGACAGAAAGCCGACGAGCCCCCGCCTGTGGGAAGGAGGGGCTCGTCGGCTCTCGCTATATCAGCTGCTACTGCCCCGAGTTGGTCTCGCCCTGGCCGAAGGCGTCCGGGTTGGCGTCGGCCTGATCGCCTTTGCCTTCGTTCTCCAGGTCACGGTCGTCGGTCGCCTTACCGAACGCTCCTTTGGCCTGCTCGGCAAGCTTGTCGACCTTGTCCTTCGCTTCATCCTCAACACCCATGGCTGGCTCTCTTTTCGTAACTGACGCAGAGCGCGGACGCGCCCTGCCACCTCACCTTCACTGGGCAGTGGCGCTGAGGCTGAGTGGACTAGCCCAGGTGGGGGATCGATGGAGAAGAAACCCCAGTTCAAGTGCCGAATGCGGTCTGTACGGAGCGACGCCCGTCCACGCGGACCATGCGTCGGTGACTCGATCTCAGCGGCGTTCCACTGCCACGGATACTGGCCCGAGAACTGCGCCAGCCGCTGTACCAGCCCCAACCGACGGCTCATGGTGTCGCTCTTCAGGAACCGAACCCGCTGCTGTCGAGCCCAGCCCTCCAGCATCGCCCCGAACACCCGCGGCTCAGGGTCGCGCGGCAATACGTTCTCGCCAGCACCAGATGCGCGGCGCCCGGTGGCGATTCGCTGTGATCTGTACTGGGTGGTTACGTTGCTGTCATGTCACGAACGCTGACCCCGGACCAGGTCATGCGCGCGGTCGCCGCGCTGGAAGCGGCGTGGGCCAATGACGACGACGCGCTGAGCGCCCTGGCCCGCGGCGGGCATGACGAGCAGCCGCTGGCCATGCTGATCGCCGAGTTCGGCGCCAGCAGACTGCAGACCATGGTGCTGATCGTCACCGACATCCCCAACCCGGACGGGCCGACCGGCAAGGGGCGTTGGCGGAGCTGCGGGAGGGCCTCATCTCGCACTTGACCACGGTGGCACTGAGCATGATGTCCGGCTGGGCCTGCTGCGCTGGTGACGACGTCCAGGCGACCGGCGGCCTCGCCCGCCGCGTCCTGCAAGCGCTGCTGGCCTTCACCACGGTCGGTGACGACCCTCAGGAGGTGCGGGCACTCCTCGCCGACCTGCGGGCATACGCCCGGGCTCATTCGTGAGCCTGTTTCTCTTTTCTGCGCTCCTGCGACCCGCTCCGTGTGATGCCGTTTACCGCGACGGCGGCGGGCTCGATGACAGCGTTCGGCTGCAGCATTGAAGGCCACGGCGCCGTCACCCAGCGGCCGACGGTCTGGGTTTTGCTGCCGCCGGGCCTGCACCGTAAGCATCGGCTCGACCCGGCCCACAAGTCGCCCGACACCAATCACCGCGGCCTCGCTCCATGCCCGCTTCAACGAGCAGACCTCCTGCTGTCGGCGTGTAATGGAGCTCGGGGAACCGAACTCATCGTGTGCGAGGTGTCGTATGTCCGAAAAGACCGTCACCTTCCCTCAGGACCGGACCTGCCCCTACCACCCGCCAGCGGCCTACGAGCCTCTGCGGACGGGGCCGCCGCTCTCCCGGGTCACCCTCTTCGACGGCCGGTCCGTGTGGGTGGTCTCCGGGCACGCTGAGGCGCGCACCCTGCTCTCCGACGGCCGGCTCTCCGCCGACCGCCACAACCTTTCCTTCCCTGCCCCCAGCAGGCGCTTGCAAGACGCGCGGGGCTACGCCGCCCTGTTCGGCGTCGACGACCCCATCCACCACACGCAGCGACGGATGTTGATCCCGAGCTTCGCGCTGAAGCGCACCGCAGCCCTGCGCCCCTGGATCCAAGAAACCGCGGGCCAGCTGATCGAAGAGATGATCGCGACCGGCCCCCGCGCGGAACTGGTCGGCGACTTCGCTCTGCCGCTGGCATCGAGGGTGACCTGCGAGGTGCTCGGCGTCCCGTACGCGGACCACGCGTTCTTCGTGGCCCAGTCCCGGCGGCTCCACAACGGCCCCGAAGCGACCGACGTGGACGACGCCCGCGCGCAGCTCAACGACTATCTCCACGAGCTCATCGGACACAAACGCCAAAAGCCGGGCAGCGGACTGCTGGACGAACTGATCGTCCAGCGCCTGGACACCGGCGAGATCGACGTCCAGCAGCTCGCCGACCTGACCTCTGCTCTGCTCGTCGCGGGGCACGAGACCACAGCCCACATGATCTCGCTCGGTGCGTTCACACTCCTCAACCACCCCGAGCAGCTGGCCGAACTGCGCAACGACCCGTCCCTGATGCCGGAGGCGGTGGAGGAGCTGATGCGGTTCCTGTCCGTCGCGGACGGCATGTACCGCGTGGCCACCAAGGACATTGAGATCGGCGGGGTGAGCGTCCGCTCCGGCGACGGAGTGATCTTCTCCACCTCTGTGATCAACCGTGACGAGGCCGTCTTCGACGAGCCCGACACCCTGGACTGGCACCGGCCCTCCCAGCACCACCTGGGATTCGGCTTCGGTGTCCACCAGTGCCTGGGCCAGAACCTGGCCCGTGCCGAGATGGAGATCGCACTTGGCACCCTCTTCGAGCGGCTGCCCGGGCTACGGCTGGCAGCCGAACCCGGCCGTATCCCGGTCAAGCCCGGGGACGACACCATCCAGGGCATGGTCGAACTCCCCGTGGCGTGGTGAGCGGCCGGCTGGTCTGCGAACCTGCGCGCACTCCAGGGAGCAGATAGGCCAAGTGCGCTGCGGCCGCTGCCGTGTGCCGCGGCGCCGGGCTCGAGTCCAGCCGCCTGTGGCACGGCACGACGAACTCGCCGTCGAGAACAACGTCCTTGTCCAGTTTTCCCGGATCATCTCGTGGCGGTCTCCGAGCAGGCCCACGACGCCGACTATGGGGTGTGCGCCCGTATTCCCATCCCGGTTCTGGCCGCCGGCGGTATCCGGCATTTGGAAGATCTGAGGGACGTTACCGCCCATGCGCCTCATGGCGTCGCGGGCGCCGTCATCGGCCGGGCTCTTTACACAGGCGCCCTGTCCTTTCCCAAGGCGCGCCTTCTGTGCACCCGAAGGCGGTTGGTGTGGCGGCTGGGCGCGCGGTCTGTTCGGTCCCCGCGCGGCCCGATCCACGCCCGCGCTATGCCTGCCATCTGAGGGTTCTTGACTGTGGGGCGGGGGCCCTTGAGCCGTAGTGGGGAGGGCTGCTTGTAGGCGTCGGGCATAGGCCCGGCAACGTCGGAAGGGAAGTAGTCATGAGTGGAGGAGCGGGAGGCGTTGGCGCCGGAAGCCCTGGGGACCCGGTGGGAAATGGTGATCCAGACTCCGGCGGCCCTGGCGAACCAGATTGTGCGAGCTGGCGAGGGGGCCAAGATCACACCCGACATGGTGAAGTCTGCCCAGAACATCCTGAATGCAAATGACGCTCAGGAGGCCGGGGATTAGTAGCTGAATCTGGTCGCGTGAATCCATCGGGGCCTGGTCGGCGTTCGTTCCAGGCCCCGTGGACGCGGCCGCTTGGGAGGTCGACTTGGCCGAGGTCATTCCGGACGGGACGCCGTCTCGCGACTGAGGGTGAGCTCGATGATGACGAAGAGGACATGGCGCACTGTGATCTCGAACCGCAGATATGAACTCGATCGTTCCAATATCCGTGACGCCGATGCGCTCCTGTCGCTCGTGGAGAACTCCTTCAAGGAACCCGCGTTGCGCTGGTTCATCAGCGCGGCCGATCGTGCCCGCATCGTCGTGGAGAGTACCGAGTACGAAGGGCCCCTGCCCGGACCACCTACACCGCCTGTCCTCTCCCGATCTGGGCTCGATACCGTCGTCAGCCTCATTCCCACCGGGATCGGATGCTCAGTCGGGGGCTACGCCGGGGATGCGGCCCCGGTCACCGCGCTCCTGGCCCGGGCCTGCGACCTGGTGGTCACGAACCCGAACGCACTCAACGCCTCCAACTTCATCAACACCAGCAAGCGGATCCTGTACACCGAGGGATCGTGCATCGACTCCTTCGCCCGCGGGGCCATCAGTCTGCATCGGTCCCAGAGCAACCGGATCGGACTGATCATCGAAACCGCCGCGCCGGGAGCCGTGGAGCACGTCTGGAATGTGACGAACGCGGTGCGTGCAGTGCACGGTATCGACATCGTCGAGTGCGTAGTCACTGAGCGGCCCATCGGTACACGCTGTGTCCGCAACGAGTCCGGCGCCTATGCGGGACAGATCGATGCCCCCGAGGTGCTGCTGGATGCCGCTCGGGCACTGATCGACCGGGGCGCCAACGCCATCGCCGTCACCACAAATGTGCAGGACCTCACCAGCCAGGACTACTCCGCGCACTTCAGTGGCAGCCATGCCAACCCGGTCGGCGGAGCCGAGGCCATCCTCTCCCACTTGATCGTCCGCACTCTGGGGGTCCCTGCCGCCCACGCTCCGATGATGAACTTTAAAGACCTGCAACTCGACCACCCTCTCGTCGATGCCCGCTCCGCAGGAGAGATGGCGTCTACCAGCGGGCTCGCCTGCGTCCTCATCGGCCTGGCCAACGCCCCTCAGACCTCGCCCGCCTCCCGCGGCTCCCGGCTGACCGACGAGGTGAACTTCCACGACGTGGTCGCAGTGGTTGCCCCAGCCGACGCGCTCGGCGGCATCCCAGTACTCGAGGCGCTTCGTCAGCGGATCCCTGTGATCGCTGTACGCGGAAACAGCACGATCCTCGACGTAACCGCCGGTGCCCTTGGTCTGCCAGGCGTGACCGAAGTCGCTAACTATGCCGAGGCAGCAGGGCTGATTCTCGCCCTGCGCAGCGGCATCAATCCGGAGACCATCGCTCGGCCGCTGCGGACACTGGGGCCAACCGCCCCCAACCGCGCAGAGCCTGTCTCGGAGTCTTTGATCCGGAGGTTCCGAGGCGGGCTCTGAAATGCAGCAATGCATGTCATCACGTGGGCCGCCGCGATGGACGGGAGTGTAAATCTAACGGCGGATCCGACGATCATGGGAGAGACGTCAAGTGACTGAAACCGCCGTGGAGTTGGAGACCGTGGAACGTGTCGGGAGTGCCCTGTCCGGGCAGCTTGTGCCCGTGTCGGATGAGCAACTGATCGCGATGCTGGTGGAACGGGCCCGGTCGGAGGGGCTGCAGCTGACCGGGCAGGGTGGGCTGTTGCAGCAGCTGACCAAGCGGGTCCTGGAATCTGCTCTGGAACGTGAGATCACCGATCACCTTGGCTATGAACGCCACGATGCTGTCGGCCGGGGCAGCGGCAACTCCCGCAACGGGAGCCGGGCCAAGACCGTGCTGACCGACGTCGGGCCGGTGGAAGTGAAGGTGCCCCGCGACACTGCCGGCAGCTTCGAGCCGCAGATCGTCAAGAAGCGACAGCGACGCCTGACCGGCATCGACGAGATGGTGCTCTCCTTGTCCGCGAAGGGCCTCACGCACGGAGAGATATCGGCTCATCTCGCCGAGGTGTACGGCGCCGAGGTGTCCAAGCAGACCGTCTCCACCATCACCGACCAAGTGATGGAGGGCATGGTCGAATGGCAGATCCGTCCGCTCGACCGCGTCTACCCGGTCCTGTTCGTGGACGCCATCAACGTCAAGATCAGAGATGGGAAGGTCGCGAACCGTCCCATCTACGTGGTGATGGCGGTGACGGTGGACGGCACCCGCGACATCCTCGGCATCTGGGCCGGCGACGGCGGCGAGGGCGCCAAGTACCGGCTGCACGTGTTCACCGAGCTGAAGAACCGCGGCCTGGACGACGTGCTCATGCTGGTCTGCGACGGGCTCAAAGGGCTCCCCGAGGCCGTGGAAACCGTCTGGCCTCGCACAATCGTCCAGACGTGCGTTGTTCACCTGCTGCGGAACTCGTTCCGATACGCCGCCCGCCAGGACTGGGACAAGGTCGCAGGGGCCCTCAAGCCCGTCTACACCGCACCCAGCGAGGACGCCGCGACGGAGCGGTTCCTGGAGTTCCAGGAATCCTGGGGCCGGAAGTACCCGGCGATCGTGAAGCTGTGGTCGGACGCCTGGGCCGAGTTCGTGCCCTTCCTCGCCTTCGACGTCGAGATCCGCAGGGTCATCTGCAGCACGAACGCGATCGAGAGCGTCAACGCCCGCATCCGCAGGTCCGTCCGCGCCCGCGGGCACTTCCCCAACGAGGCCGCCGCCCTCAAGTGCATCTACATGGCCCTGATGAGCCTGGACCCGACCGGCAAAGGCCGCAAAAGGTGGACCATGCGCTGGAAAGCACCTCTCAACGCGTTCCAGATCGCCTTCGAGGGTCGCTTGACCCCGAGCAACAACTGACCACTCAACAACCAAGATCAGCCGTTAAATTGACACACCTACCTCTACGCCGAAGGAGATCCCGTAAACCGCATCGATCCCGATGGACTGGCCAGCTGGAGCATCGGAGGAGAGGTGTGTGCGTTTGGGGCGTGCCTCGGAGGCGGGGTCAGCGTCAATGATGACGGTGCGATCCATCCCAGCGTTACCGCAGGGGCGGGCACCCCGGGAGTAAGCGGGGGGTACGAAACGAGCGCCAGTGACGCCTCGGCAGGTTGGTCCGGCGAGGCGGAGTGCTCCGCCGGCAACTACCGTGCGTCGGTGAGCACTCAAGGTGAGACCGCGGCCGGTGTCAGCACTTCGTATAGCGCCAAGCCGGGATGCTCGGCGAAGATAAGGAAGACCTGGTAGTGGAGAGGAACTCCAGATGCATGCAGTAGGACTTGCGGCTCCCGGAGGGGGGCCCGACGGCCCACCGTGGCTTGGAATCGCCTTCGGCGTGCTGGTAGTTGTCGGAATTGTGTTCTTTGCGGTCAGCCGCATGCGAGGTCGAGGCAAGTGAGAGACGGGTGACGCCGTTCGCTGGCGTCACCCGGGGACCACAGGCTCTCTTCCCGAGGGGGTCTGAACCCTGCGGCGGTCCTATTCCTGCTGTCGCTCTGCATGTGTCCGGAGGCATCCGGCCGCCATCGTTCCCGCTCCGGAGCCGGAGCTCGCCGACGCCAGTGAGGAACTTTCCTCGAGGAGGTCACCCGGCAGCGGTTCCTGGCTGAGTGCGGCTGGAGTCGCTGACCGACCGGGACGGGGCGCCACTGCGGTCGGTGAGTGCTGCCGGACTTCACCAGCGGTCACACGCCGCAGGTCGCGGGCCGCCACTACGCGGACATCCCCGCGCACGACGAGACCACGACGCCGCCGTTGAGGCCGGGCTCACCCAGGCCCTCGCCATTGCTTTGCCCGCCCCCGTGGTTCTGGACGATGAGGGCAACCGCCTGGACGACGGCGAAGGGGAACTCGCGCCCGGAGCGGTCACCGATGCGTTGTCCGGAGCGACGGACGTGTGGGTGTCGTCGTGCACCGACTTTTCCGCCTCCCCCTGGGCGAACAAGCCGGGTGCCCCGTGTCCGGTGCCGCCGTGGGTGTGTCTGGAATGCACGAACGCGGTGTTCACCAGCCGCCACCTGCCCGCCGTCCCCTCCATCCTCGACACGATCGAGCGGCAACGCGAGGAGTTCACCACCGCCGAGTGGACCATCCGCTTCGGGCTTGCCCACGAGAGGATCACCACCGGCGTGCTCAACCGGTTCACCGCCCGCCAGATTGCCACCGCCAAGGCGATCGCCGAGGCAGACGGCGCACGTCTGGCCCTGCCGACGGCCTTTCTGGAGACGATTCGATGACCGCCGCCCCAGCAGGTAAGAAGAAGCCCGCCGCCCGTCGCCACCCTCGCGACACCGATTTCGTCCTGCCGCGGCCCTGACCCAGGGAAACCGCAGTCGCGGCCCGAGACTCGGCGAGGACGAGGACGTCTGGGACCTACCGGACTTCATCCCACGCACCAGCCGGCAAAGGTTCGTCAACCTCACCGGTGCCACCGGTGACCTCGAGCGCCGCACTATGAAGGAGTACCTGTACGCACGTCTGCGCGTTCCGGTCGGCCGACTGGCCAAGCCCATCAAGGTGACCTGGCTCGCGGAGGACGGACGCAACTTCCTGCGGACCATGATGACGCTCGCCGCGATCGGCGCGCCCCGACTGCAGGATCTGCGCAAGGAACACCTCGACTCCTTCCTCACCCACGCGCGTCCCTTCGGGCCGAACACCGTCGAAAACCAGATCACCACGCTCAAGACCATCGCCGTGCTCGGCGACCACTTCAGCGGCGACCGACTCACGTTCGTACCCTGGCCCTACCGCTCGGCCCGACAGATCTCAGGGCTGCAGCAGGGGGAGGAGAACGCCACCGCACGCATTCCCGAGGAAATCATGCGTCCCTTTCTGACCGGAGTGGTCTTCTACGTGGAGACCGCCGCTCAGGACGTGATCACAGCCCGCGAGGAACTGGCCCGAATCGACGCGACCGCAGCTCCCAGGAGCGGCCCGGGTGGGGCCCGCCGGAAGTTCGAGCAGTTCATTGCCGAGCGCAGAACCCAGGGCCGGGGCATCCCCGCCCTGCCGCTCGAACGCCACGCTCGCAGGCCGGACGCTCCCGTCGTCGACGGTGTCGTGCAGGCGCCGAACCTGACGATGGTCGAACTGCTCACCCAGGTCCGCAGCGCCTACCACCTGCTCCCTCTGCTCGAGGACACGGGAAGGGAGCTCGGCTACGAGGAGGGGGGCCTGCCCTTCTCCCGGGCCGACTGGCCGGCGACGGGCCGCCCATGGCGGCCCGAGTTCAGCCGGAGCACGCCGGAGGCGGAGACCTCGTACATGCGCACTGCCTGCTGGGCGGCGATCGCCTATCTCTCCGGGATGCGGGACGCCGAGGTACGAGATCTCCGGCGTGACTGCGCGCGGGTAGGAACCGCTGCGGACGGCCGCCTGCGGTACAAAATCCACGGGCGGGTCTACAAGGACCGCAAGGTCACCGGCGAGGAAGCCGACTGGGTGGTGCTCAATCTTGTGCACCGGGCCGTAGAAGTTCTGCTGAAACTCAACGACGACCCCACACACCTCTTCGGCTACACCGCTTCCCACGGCACGCTGGGACTGATCAGACAGATACCTCAGCGGCTGAACGACTTCCGTCGGCGCCCCGCTGGCCGGGAGCTCACACAGCCACTGGTTCACCACCGCCGCCGGACGCGACGCAGCCGGGCCGTCCTCGTAGCGAAGGTCGTCGTCGATGAGCACGGGCATCCCCTCGGGGATCAACGGCCGATGCTCGACGTCCCAGGACTGCCAGCCCCGGGACGAGAAGAAGTTCAGGATCACGAGCACTGACGGTAGAAACACCACACGCCTCTGCACGGAACGGCCGTCGCAGCGTCCACCACAGCGGGACATCCGGGCCGGTGGGCACCAGCCCGTGCATCTGCTGCTGGTAGAGCCACAGCCAGACGAACGCGTCCGGTGACGCCGGCAGCTGCTGCATCGCGCGCGTTCCTTTGCGGACCACCGTGACGAGTTGCCGCCCCGGCTCCGTGCCCGAGGATACGACGCCGAGCAGTTCCGAGGCTCTGGCGCCGGTCGAGGTCCAGAAGGCGACCAGGGCCCGGTCCCGGTCCGAGGACAGCCTCGCGAACAACTCGTTGAAGACCTCGTCGGGGATCTGCCGGGGGAACCGCTGGGGCTGCCGTGGCCGGAACACCGCCGCCACGGCAGCCGCTGCAGACCGCGGCGGGGCCGAGGAAGCGGCTGGAACTTCTCACTCTCCTTCGCCCACGGGTCGTTCTTCCGGGCCTTGTACTCGGCGCGGGAGCCAAGGGGAATCCAGCCCACGTGCGGCGGCCGATCATGATGGCGGGCCCGCACAGGCCGAACGGGCGCTCGTCATGCCCGAGGTAGGAGCCCAGCCAAGGTGAGGCCAAGAGTCACGACGGGGGTCCTCTGAAGGCGTGGTCCTCAGATGTCGGTGCCTTTGAGTTGGCGCGGGACACGGGAGCTCCGGAGCTACCATCGCGCAGCCCGATGACCAGCGGGTCCACCGCAGGAACCGGGGACGGGCCGACGGTCGGCCCCCCGGCCTGCGACAAGACGCGATACCGTCGCCGTAATGCAGCCGAGCGGTGCGTGAACAGGTGGCAGCAGTTCCGCGCCGTGGCCACCGGTTACGACCAGCGCGACTACGTCTACGTCTGCAACGGCACCCTGCCCGTTACCGCGATCGTCATCTGGCTCCGTGACACCGTCTGAGAGCCATCAGAAGCGGCCTAGGGAGGGCCCGCTGACATGGTGAACCAGGTGGTCTTGCCGTCCTCGGTGGGGCGGGTGCCCCACGAGTCGGCGAGTGCGTCGACGAGCGTCAGGCCGCGCCCGGACTCGTCGGCGGTTGTGGCCGTCCGCTGGTGCGGCAGATGCGTGCTGTGGTCGGTCGCCTCGACGGTGATCTCGCGGGCGTTGTGGCACAGGCGCAGTCCGATGGGCCCCTTGGCATGGCAGACGATGTTGGTGAGGAGCTCGGAGGCCAGCAGCCGTGCGTCGTCGGCCAGGTGCGGGCAGCCGCAGGAGGCGAGGAACTCCGTGACGAAGGCGCGTCCCTCGGCTACCGCTGCGGGGACGGCCTGCAGCTCCCGGCAGGCCGTGGCGAGCGGGGCCGACGGCAGGCGTGCCAGGAGCAGGGTGATGTCGTCGTACGGTCCGCCGTTGCCCGGCAGCAGCTCGGCCAGCACATGGTCCGCCGCCTGCTCCAGGTCGCAACCGGTCGTGAACGCGGCGTCCAGCGTCGCGGCGAGGGCGTCGACCTGGTCGTCGATGTCGCAGCCCGGTGTTTCGATCAGGCCGTCGGTGTAGAGCGCGAGGGTGGCGCCGGGCGGGAGAGAGACGGTGACCTCCTGATGGGGGATGTCGCCCACGCCGAGGGGGACGCTCACCGGTACCGGGAGGACGCGTACACCGACGTCCGGGATGGCGAGGAGCAGGGGCAGGTGCCCTGCGGAGCAGATCGTGGCCTCGCCCGCGTCCGCATCGATCTCCAGATAGCAGCAGGTGATGAACTGATCGGGCAGGTCGGCCACGACCGCCTCCAGTGTGTGCATCAGTCGCCGCGGTGGCAGCCCGCTCTTGGCCAGCGCGTGCGCGGCCGAGCGCAGTCGACCCATGACGACGGCCGCGTCCAGGCCGCGCCCCATGACATCGCCGATCAGCGCGCCGACCCGGCCGGCACCCAGCGGAACCATGTCGAACCAGTCGCCGCCGACCCCCGGCCCCTGGGTGGCGGGCAGATAGCGGTAGGCGGTGGGCACACCAGGGACCGCGGGTGGGATGCCCATGAGGCTGCGCTGCAAGGTCAGAGCGATGTGCCGCTGTTGCTCGTACAGCGTGGTGAGTTCGGCCTCCGCCCGCTTCTGCGTGCTCACGTCCCGCACGATCGCGCAGGCACCGATGACCTGGCCGTCGGGGTTCCGGTTCGGCCACAAGGTGACGTCCACATCGATGCGTACCCCGGTGCTGGTGACCCGGATGGTTTCGAAGTGCTCGATCTTCTCGCCGCGGCTGAGCCGGTCCAGCAGTTCGTCGATCTCGCCCTTGCGCTCCGGCGGCGCGAGCATAGACACGTGGGAGCCGATCGCCTGCTGCGGGGTGTAGCCGTACAGCCGCTGGGCTGCCGCGTTCCAGTAGGTGATCCGGCCGTCCAGGGTCTTGGTCAGGATCGCGTCGTGCGAGGACTCCACCAGGGTCGCCAGGTCGTTGACTTGCGCCGCTGACGCCTCGCGATCGGTGCCGTCCCAGACGGCGGCGGCCACCGAGGGGCAGTCCGACCGTCCGGCGTGGGCGGCGCCGGGTTCGACGGGTTGGCACAGCACCAAGGCCAGGTCGTCGGTGAGCCGTCCGGCGTGCCGGAACAGTCGGGTGTACAGGGAGCGGAGCGCCTCCTCCATAGGGAACTCGGTCAGGGCGGCGGTCGCCTCGTCCAGCAAGGGAAACGGTGTGCCCTGGGCGTTGCGGGCCGCGGCCAGGCCGTCGGTGTAGAACAGCAGCCGGTCGCCGGGACGCAAGGGGAAGCGGTCCTGGCGCGGCTGAGAAGGTCCCAGGCCCAACGGGAGTGTCGCCTCGGTGGGTTCCAGAAGTTCGACGCGCCGCCGCGAGCAACGCAGGGGTGCGTGGTGGCCGCGGTTGACGACGCGTACCTCACCGGGAGCAAATTCGGCGAGAAGCGTCGTAACGGAGATTCCGGCCGTGAGCTTCGGGGTGAGACGGGTTTCCAGGGCGGAGGCCAGCCGCGGCAGTTCTTCCGTGGAGCAGGCCAGTTCGCGGAAGCCGGCGACGGCCGCCGCGGCCAGCCGCACCGCGTCTACCGCGGACCCGCGGACGTCACCGACCAGGACCCGCAGGCCGAACGGGGTCCGCGCCACGTCGTACAGGTTCCCCCCGGCCCGCGCCTCGTCCGTGGCGCAGTGGTAGCGGATGCACACGTGCGCACTGTCCGGGGTTCCGGAGGCGGGGAGGGGAATCGCCGCCAGGACGTCCTTGGGATTCCCGGAGACCGGGGCCGACGAGCACAGTGCCGTCTCCAGCTCGGCACGTTTTTGCGCCCCATACGCGGTCAGTCCGCAACCGAGCATCAATCCACACCACCGCACGCCGAACGCGGGCGTCAGCAGGGCATCGTCCAGCAGCCCCGCCACCACCCCCACCAGCGAGGCCCAGCAGCCCACCAGCACGGTACGTGGGACGTCGAGACGGGTGCAGGCCAGCAGCGGGCCGATGACCAGGAGCGCGACGAGCTGCGGACCGGGCCCGGCAAGCACATCCAGCGCGGCGATGACCATGCAGACACCCAGCGACACGGGCAGGAGAGGGGGCGGAGCAGACCGCCTCGCCGCATGGACGGTGGTCATATCGTGCTTCCTTTCGGGCCCGCCGCCCAGTGTCGCTCAGCTCGTCCCACCGGACTCGATCTCGCATACCGGAGCACTCCGGCCCGAACAAGCTACGATCCTCCGTTCCCTCGGGGCTCGCTTTGATCGCAACTCGACGCAATGTGCCCGGAAGCGCCCAGGTAGGAACGCGGTCGGGCCGTTGCCCGGAGATCCCGGACGCTACCCGCCCGTCTGGTCGCCACCGCCACGACGCGCTGGTCGGCCGCTCGGGGCGAGGAGGTCCGTCAGCAGATCGTCACAACGATCGTCGGAGTCCCGGATGGGCGCACCGGAAATGCCGACACGGTGGACTGACGGCCGAACCGGTTCTCACTGCTTAGAAGCTCTAAGAAAACCCGTGGCTCGTGTCAGACGAACTGTGTGCGCTGATCGAGCCGTTGCTGTCGAAGCCAGGTAACGAAGCTGGTCGAGGGCGGATCGCGGGTGCCGAACCGGCAGGCCCTGTGCGGGATCCTGTTCGTTCTGCACACCGGCATCCAGTGGGAGTACCTGTCGCAGGGGCTCGGCTTCGGCTCAGGCATTGCCTGCTGGCGGCGCCTCGCGGCCTGGAACGAGGCCGGCGTCTGGGACCAGCACCAGCTCCACCAGCTACTGCTGAACGAGCTGCGAGGGCATCCCGCTCGCGGTGTCGCTGACCGGCGGAAACCGCAACGACGTCACCCAACTCGAGCCGCTGCTCGACAACGAGGCGAGCCACACGGCTGTGGCCTGGGCATCTTCCGCTATGTCGTCGAGCGCACCATTGCCTGGCTGCACGGCTTGTGCCGCCTGCGCATCCGCTGGGAACGGCGCGACGACATCCACGAAGCCTTCCTCGGCCTCGCCGCCTACCTGATCACCCACCGACACATCCAACGCCTTTGTCAGAGCCTTTTAGGGACTGCCAGGCGCTGGACAAGTACGGGGAGGGCGGGACGCGCGGACCGGACACCAGCTCCAAGAGTCGACCCGTGCGGTGCCAGCCGCCGATCAGGTCGCTGGCAGTATGGAACATCCGACGATGAGCCAGGAGACCATATCGTCGTGCACTCCCGGTGAGCGGCGCGTACGGCACCTGGGGCAGCTTGTCGGCCACGGAGCGCCAGATCCTGGATCGCCGCGTCGGCGGGCCGCTCGGCGTCGATGCGGGTCGGATCAGTGTGCCGCACCCGAACTCCGTCCTGACCGCCGTGGCTGGAACCGACACCATCGCCGAGGTCAACCGTCATCGGTGCTGCCGGGCGGGCCGGTGTAGAGCAGCCGGTTGGGGGAGTGCTGCCCGGCGTTCTTGACGCGGTTCTTGGTGGCGTTGTCGATGAGGGCCTCGTCGAGTGCGACGGGCGTCGCCTGGGGGTGGTCGGCGAGGTGGAGCGCCGCGGCGCCGGTCGCCCCGGCCGTGGCCGCTGAGGTACCGGTGAGCCTGGCATAGGCGCTGCCGGCGCGGCCGTCGGCGGTGGTGATGCCGTCGCCGGGGGCGAACAGGTGCACGCATTGGCCGTAGTTGGACCAGGCGGGCCGCTTGTCGTCACGGTCGGTGGCGGCGACAGTCATGGCGGTGGTCTGCCGAGCGGGAGTCGTCTCGCAGGACTCGACGCCGTTGCCCGAGGCGTCGCCGTTGCCTGCCGCGGCGGTGTACGCGATGCCCTTGCCGGTCATCTGGTAGAGCTGGAGGTCGAGTACCGATCCCGGTTCGCCGGAGAAGCCCATGTTGACGATGGAGGGCCTTTCGGCGTGAGCGGTGATCCAGTCGACCGCCGACATGATGTGCTCCAGAGTGCCTGTGCCGTCGCAGCCGAAGGCACGTACGGATCGTACGGTGGCTCCCTTGGCCACACCGCTCCACAGCCCGGCGGCGATGGCGGCAGAGGCGGTGCCGTGGCCGTGACAGTCCGTGCCGCCGCCGGGACGCTGTTTTATGGCGTCGTAGGCGCCATACGCCCGGCTCCGCCGGAATTCCTGGTGGTCCGTCCGGACGCCGGTGTCGACGATGTAAGCGTCCACCCCAGTTCCCATCCCGGAGAAGGCGTAAACACCGTCCAGCGGCAGGTCGCGCTGGTCGATGCGGTCCAGGCCCCAGGGCGGCTTCACCTGGACGCCACGACGGGCGGCGGGGGTCGTGTGGGCGGGCCGCTGAGGCCGGGACACCTGTCCGGCGACCCGGTAGACGCGGTCACTGGTGATCGAATCGACGCGGGTGTCCGCGTAGTACCCGTCCACCTGCTGCTCGGTCAGGGAGACAGAGAAGGCTTGGGAGGCGGCGTAGTAGACCCTGCGCAACTGGCCGCCGTGAGCGGCGATCAGCTCTTTCGCCCGTTCCGTCACGGCCCTTGAGGTCGCTGCGGTGTCGTTCACCTCGATGATGTGGACCCGGCTGGAGACCGGCGAGTTGGAGAGCAGGACCGCCGGGGCAGCCGAGGACGGCGGGGCGGTGAGGGGAGAGGGAAGGACCACACCGACCGCGACGACTGCCGCGGTGGCGGCCCCCAATAGGGACCTTCGCATGGGAGATGAGCCTTTCGTCATCCAACACGTGTTCGGGCATTGGGCGTTGGCCCGGTGCCCGGGGTGTGCCGCCGCCGCCGTGACGGCGGCGGCACTGCGGTCCTAGAGCCTGTTCAGCCAGTTGCGCAGCGAGGCCGGGCCGTCGAAGCCCACGAGCCGGCTGCCGGCTTCCCGGCCCTTCTGAATGTTGAGCAGCGCGGGGATACCCCGCACCCGGTACTTCCGGTACAGGTCACGGTTTTCGTCGACGTCGACCCGCGCCCACACCCATGCACCGTTGTCCTGGGTGTTGTACTGCTGGAGGTAGGGCTCCTGCTTCTTGCACCAGGAGCACCATTCGGCGGTGAAATCGAGTACGACCGGCTTGGTGTGCGACCACTGCATGACCTGGGCGTAGTTGGCCGCGGTAACGTCCACGACATTGGGTATGTCGGCGGTCGCGGTGGCGGAGGTGGTGGCCCTCATGGGCGCCGCCGGGTCGGCAGCGGCCGCGGTGGCGGTACCGCCCATGAGCATCACGACGGCCGCGACTGCGACAGTCAGCTTGCGATACATGGTCCGATTCCTTTCGTGGGGATGTGACGGAACGACGTACGCGTGCGGAGGTACGTGTGGGGGGGTGTCCAGCCCCGGTTCAGCCCTCGGTGGTCTGCGTCGGCAGGCCGTGGGCGGCCCAGTCCTCGATCCCCTCGCGGTACTTGCGTACGTCCGTGTAACCGAGCGCCACCAGGTGCGCGCCGACGAGTTCACTGTTGCGGCACGGCCCGTTCGCGCAGTACACGACTATGGGAGCGGTGCGGTCCGGCAGTACCTCGGGTGCGAGACGGTCGGTCACGCGCGCCGCGTCCTCGTAGGGAAACCCGGGTATGTTCACCGCACCGGGGAGATGCTCACGTTCGTAATAGGCCGTCGGCATCGTGTCGACCACGACGACCTTCCCGGCGTCCATCTCGGCCTTCAGCTGGTCTCGCGGAATCAGGGGCAGCACTATGACCTCCGGTTCTCGTCATACCGTGCGGTTGGAGAGGGAAGTCCCCCGCGCGGAGGGGTCGTGCTGGGTCGGCAGCGCCCGGCCCAGCACCGCGTACAGGGCGAAGGCGGAGATGACAGCGTTGATCGCGGGGATGCCGGCGTCCAGGTACCTGCCGAGGAGTGCGCCGACGGCCCAGCAGATCAGGGACAGGGGCAGCCAGTTGGGACCCGCGGCAGGCAGTTGGCCTGTATGCCGGGCCTGGTCCAGTGCGGCACGGTACCGCCGGACCACGTAGTACTCGGCCATGATGATCCCGGCCACCGGAGGGGCCAGCACGCCGAGAGCTGTCAGGAAGCCGGTGAAGTCGTCCACGACCCCCAGGGCGGACAGCACGGTGGCGACCACACCGATGACCAGCGTCACCGCCCGTCTGGGGACGGGGCGGCCGAAGAGCACATCGATGCTGTTGACCGCGGCCAGCGCCGACGAGTAAAGGTTCCAGTCGTTGATCTTCAGAATGGCGGTCGCCAGGATCAGGGTGCCCAGCAGACCGGAGGAGGTGGTGATGATGCCGACGACGTCCGCGGTGCGGGCGGCGTGCCCCAGCAGCACCGCGGTCAGGCCGATCACGTACTCACCCAACGTCACGGCCAGCAGTGTCTGCTTGACGACATCGGCGGGACGGCGGTTGAACCGCGTCATGTCCGGGGTCATCAGCGCACCGAGGATGAACGCGCCCGCCACCAGTGTCGTGCCTTCGGCCAGGGACATCACCGGGCCCGGCGGGGCCTCGGTGAGCAGAGCGCCGAACGAGTGGCCGGCCAGGGTGTCCACCACCGACCACCCCGCCAGGAAGAGGAACGCAGGCACGGTCAGGTACGCCGTCCACGCCATGACGGCGAAGCCATGGACCGAGATGAGCGTGACGACCGCGCCGCCGAGCAGTGCCCAGGCCCATTCCGGCGCCCATCCGGCGAGGCTGTGCATGCCCTGGGCGAACACCCCGTTCTGCACGCCGAACCAACCGGCGAGACTGATCGCCACCAGCATGCCGACGGCGGCGGAGCCCTTGCGCCCAAAACCCGACCAGCGGGCCAGCACCGAGGTGGACACGCCCTCGCGCACTCCGGCGATGCCCATCAGGATTGTGACGATCTCCAGCATCACCGAGCCCAGGGTGATGGCGAGTACCGCGTCGGTGAAGGTCATCCCATAGCCCAGCACGGCGCCCACCATGAACTGCTGGAAGGACGAGACCTGCCCAAACCGCTGCACCGCCACCGGAAACCAGGAGCGGCGGGCTTCCGCGGGCACCGGGACGAGCGCATAGTCGTCCTGCGTCTGCTCCCCCGTCGAGCGGGAACGCTTGCCCGGGCGCCCGGACACCGCTTTGCTCTCAGCTGCCGCCACAAGCCGCCCCCTCACCTGCGGTCACTCCGGTGCGGCCCTCCAGCTGGGGGTACTGCGGCGTCCTCTCGCGGACCACCAGGAAACCGTTCCCGTCCACCGGCCCCCAGCCCAGCTCGCACCGGAAGAAGCACTCAAGGAAGGCCACGTGGTGGTGGTAGACGAAGAAGGATGGGCGGTGGCCGGCGATACCCCCGGCGTCAGCGAACAACGGAAGCTCGGCGAGCAAGTACCGTACAGCGCTCTGTAGTTGGTCCTGAGTCGGAGCAGTTCCCTGCGGCAGCTTCTGGTCCAGCACCCAATGCGAGGCGTCCAGACACGCGGTGCGGAAACCCTCGTCCTCGTGAAAATGCCGGTAAGCCTCGTCCAGGAGAACCAGGTAACTGGGCGTGCTGTACAGCCGGTCCATACCCCAGATCAGATTCGCGGGATCTTCCACGCCCAGGGTGCGCAGCGCGGTGACGATTTTGTTGTGCAGGTACTGGCCCTGCCTTCGGGCCTTATGGCGGGCGCGGCCCGGGGCGTATCCCAGAGCCTCCAGGGTGTACGCGGCCGCGGCGTCCGGTACGAAGAAGTGGACGCTGTCGAAGCGCGTCAGAGCCCACTCAGCAAGTCTCCGCAGGCGGGGCGTGCCGAAGTAGCGGTTGAACGGGCTTACTCCCAGACACACATGCGTAGCCGCGGGCAGCAACCCGCGACATCGACCGGTAAGCGGCTCAATGTCAAACATGCTTCTCCCTCGGGCAGTGATACGGACCGACCTGCCGCACGCTCATGAGTCGGCTCCGGCGCCTGCGCCGGGCGTGCGCTCGGCCTGAAAACAGGAGAACGAACTCGACGCACCGCCGACAGAGCGGGAGCGCTGTGGAAAGCACGCTAGAACCAGATGACGCAGCCGTCCGATGGGACAAGCGCACGTACTTCGGCTCCCACGCTATTCACTCCAACCATTACGCCTCGACGGCAGCGGCCACTGCCCCTTGGAGGCAGGTAGCTCAAAGGCTCTACTGAGCTTTCGGCGTGGTGTCGTTGAGTGCTGACACGCGGTGATCGGTGCGGTATACCCGAGCCGTGAGGTATCCGCATGGAGGCGGTCGGGATGTTTGCCGCCGGGCAGGGCAACACGGTGGTGGCGAAGCAGCTGCGGGTCAGTGTGCGGTCGGTGCAGCGGTGGCGCCGTTCCTGGCAGCACGGCGGCTCGCAGGCACTTCGTTCCCGGGGATCGGCCGCGCGTCCCAAGCTGAGTGAGGCCCTGTTCGCAGTGCTGGAGCAGGAGTTGGCCAAGGGGCCGGTCGCGCACGGCTGGCCGGACCAGACCCGGACCCTGGCGAGGGTCAGGACACTGATCGGGCGCCGGTTCCACAAGTCCCTCGCGCTGGCGACCATCATGGAGCTGCTCCGCAGTCACGGGTTCAGCCATCAAGTCCCGGCCCGGCGCGCTGTGGAACGTGATGACGAGAGGGTCACCGGCTGGGTGAAGGACACGTGGCGCCGACCTCGGTCGTAGTCAGAGGTCTGCCCAGATCAGCTCGACGTCGTCCGGGCTGGTGCGGACTGACAGCACGAGGTCCAGCGCTTCGGAGGCTGCCCCGTCCTACAGGTCGTCGCCCCGCTACGCGAGTGCGGGTGCGCGGTGCCGCCCCGGTGAACGGCCCGTGCCTAATACGGTCGTCGTATCCGGGCCGCGGAGCATCGCCTCGGCGACCGTACTCGAGCCCTTCGAAGAGGTCATCGAGGGGACCGTGACGGCCGTTGACGAAGAGTGCAACTCCAGATCGACATCGCCTGCGGCAAGTAGCCATCCGCCGGAAAAGGAGCCGCAGCGACCGGGAGCCGGCGCTAACGTGATGGGTATGAGCTGGTCACTTAGCCTCCTGAAGCCCCGGGAACCGGAGCTGCTCGATGCGCTGTTCCTCTCTGTGGGCTGGGCGTTGCACCTCGCGAATGCTTATGAGGACAAGTGCCAGTACGTGCTCCGTGTCGGCAACTTGATCACTGTCCACCAAAGCTACCCGGCCATGACCTTCGAAGAGGCCGTCGCCTCAGTTCCTGCCGACAAACTGCTGGGCGGCACGCTGCACAGCCTGGCCTCACACGCAATGGGCAGGACCATGGACATGGACACCCTGCACAAGGCCAGGGAGGCCCGGAACTGGATCGCCCACAAGGGCGCCTCAATCGGCGCCATCTGGTCAATCGACCGCGACGGCGTCCTTCAGCACGCCGTCAATCTGCGCGCCGCCGTCACGAATCTCGCTCTCGGCGACAACATCATCTCGCAGTGGTGCCACAGCCTCGCTGAACCGCACGACCCACCGCCCACGGACTGGATCGCTGGCTACCCCGATGTCGTCGACGCCTGGGTCTTCGGCCATCTCAGTGGCCTGCTACCAAAGCAAGCCCCGAGCCCCGCAAGCTCGCAGTAACGGCAAAGACCCATTGGTCGCAACTTTGATGCAGGTCACGATGCCCCCGCCGTCTGCCCAGAGGATCATGAACGAGGCGTTGTCCAGTACGGGCAGGTACGACGACAGGTCGACGGTCGCGGACTGAATCCACGGCGCAGGGCACAGCTGGGAAATCATCGTGTTGAGTCTTGGCTGAGGTTGCTCGCAATCGTCTGTCGCGCCACGAGTTCGGCTGTGCGGCCTTCTTCTCGGCCACTGCACTGACCCTCTGTGCCGGCAATCGAGCCTGCTGCGGCCAGGCCGACGCCAGGGCATGACTTCCGACTCCGCACGACCTTGGACCATCCCGCAGGTCCAGCACCACACCGTCGATCTCAGATGCCCGTGTTCGGGCAGCCAACCATCTACCCCGCCCCGTCTCACTCGCTTGTGCTGCAGCTGCCTCGAAGCGGCACCGCCAGACCAAGATCCGGACCATTCCCGGACCAGCCCCCGCCCGCAGGCTGCACCAACTACCATTTGGCCTGGTCAGCATGGGTGCATCTGCTGTACCACCAACAGACGAAGAACCTTCTGGTGTCGTACTCGGCGAAGAAGCTCGGCTTCTTCCAGGCACAGAAGAAGGGGCGCCTGACGAGGTGTTCTATTGGTCAGGCGCCCTTCTTGACGCACATGGTCCCGTGCCTCGGCCAGGGACTTGGCGTAGTAGCGGAAGAGGACACCGAAGAGGGCCTGGATGCTCTGCCCGGCGCGGCGCGTCCACTCCGCGGGGTCGACGCCCGAGGCACTGACCGCAGCAAGCGGTCGGCGGCCCGCCTGCGCCGACAACTTCCGGCGCAGGGCACCGCAGGCCGGTCAGAGGGTTCTGGGTGAAGTATCCGCGTTCCACTGCAACGCCGAACATCCCGTTGACCGCAGCCTGGGAAAACCGGGAGCGGCACGACCGCCGCAAGGGGTTCGAGGTTCGCTGGACGGTCAATGGTCGGGAGAAAACCCAGTCCTGCGGCGCGCGATGGCGAGCCATTCGATGTATAGACGGCAAGACTCCCTACCGCTGGACCGTCACCGGCCTGGCCTTCAAAGGTGAGGGCAACGACGCAGGAGTCGAGACAACCTGGGTCGTCGGCGAGTCCGTCGGCTGGACGGGTTCGGCGAACGAGCCCAGTCAGTCAGGATGGCTGGACTTCGTCGAAGAGGGCGAGGGCTTCGGCGGGGTCAGGGCTCACGAGGCGTTCCAGACCGGCCATCGTGATCTTCGCCCACCCGTCGGCCCGTGCCCACATCTGTTCCTCGAAGGCGCGGACGGCCTCGTCCAGATTTCCAGAGCCGGTGGCGATGGACTCGGCGAGTTCGGCGCCTTCCAGCATCGCGAGGTTCGCTCCCGCCCCCAAGGGCGGCATCAGATGGGCGGCGTCGCCCAGTAGCGTCACCCCGGGGACGTGGGTCCAGGTGTGGGACTCGGGCAGGACGTAAAGAGGGCGGTGGACGAAAGCGGTGCCGTGACGGAGGAGGTCGCGTAGGGGAGCGGCCCAGCCGTCGAACAGAGCCAGCAGACTTGATCGCACTGCCTCGGCGTCGGACAGGTCCAGGTTCGTGTGCCAGTCCAGCGGTGCGCGGAACTGGGCGTACACCTTGACGTGGCCGCCGCTGTTGCGCTGCGCGACGATAGCTCGGTTCACGCCGTACGCAGCCACGGAACCGTCGCCGATCAACCGGGCGAGGTCGGGGTGGCGGGTGTCGACGTCGTCGAGGGAGGTCTCGACCAAAGTGACGCCAGTGTAGTGCGGGGTCACCGACGAGACAGCCGGGCGGATCCGGGACCAGGCGCCGTCCGCACCGACCACGAGGTCGAACGTCTCCTGACGCCCGTCCTCGAAATGGACCAGTACGCCGTCCCGGGTCCCCGGCGCCACCTGCGTCACACTCCGACCCCACTGGACGTCGAGGGGGCCGAGCAGCAGGTCACGGAGTTGCCCGCGGTCGATCTCGGGGTTGGCCCGGTCATCTTGACGAGGTCGCCAGTCACGCAGGACGGTCCCGTCCGCGTCCAGGATGCGCATGGCCTGCCCCTCGGGACGAGACAACGCCTGGAACTCCGCCAGCAGCCCCGCCTTGTCCAGCGCGCGCTGGCCCAGCCCTTCGTGCAGGTCCAGCGTGCCGCCCGGAGGGCGGGCATCGGGGGCCGGATCGCGTTCGAGGACGGTGACCGGGTAGCCATGGCGGTGCAGGACACGGGCGAAGGCAAGGCCGGCAGGGCCACTGCCGATCACGGCGATACGATGTCTCATATCGATACACTGTATTTCCCCATTGCGATGCAACGCAACAGAACGGTGTGACCATGACTGTGTGGGACCGGCCGGAGCCGCCGACTCGCCCCGTGCCACTCGACCGGGAGCGGATCGTCGCCGCCGCCATCGCGCTGGCCGACGAGGGGGGGCTGGAGGCGGTGTCGGTACGCAAGGTCGCCGCCCGGCTGAACGCCGGCCCGATGCGGCTGTACGGATACATCTCCACCAAGGAGGAGCTGTTCGACCTCATGGTGGACGAGGTCCACGCCGAGATTCTCCCCGCCGAGCAGCCCGGTGACTGGCGGGAGGCGCTGCGCATCCTCGCCGACCGCACCAGGCAGGCCGCTCTCCGTCACGAATGGCTGGCCGACCTGCTCGGCGGCCGCCCGGCCCTGGGCCCGAACGGCCTCGCCGTGGCGGAGGCCACGCTGTCCGCCCTCGATGGCCTCGCCGACATCGACACCGTCATGCGCGCTGTGGAGACTGTCAGTGCCTACTTCACCGGCGCGATCAGGCGCGAGATCGCGAACCTGCGGGCCGAGCGCGCCACGGGCCTGTCCAAGCACGACTGGCAGCGCGCCGCCGGCCCGCATATGACGAGGATGTTGGTCACGGGCCGCTTCCCGGCGCTGGCCAAGGCCGTGCACGACGGCACCGACGTGGACGCCGAGGCGTCCTTCGCGACCGGCCTGGACTGGGTCCTCGACGCCGTGGCCGCCAAACTCACCCGGCCGCCGGCGTGACACTCAGCTCTTGCCGAGTGTGAGCGAGGTCGGGGTCGGTGTCCACGGGCCGTGCGGGCTCGCGCCACCATCACTTCATGACAGCGGGGCTTCGTCAGTGCCTGCCCGACCTCGGCCGGGCCGAGCGTGCTCGCCAGCTCATCGACGCGGTGCTTTGGTCGGCGGCGGGGCCTCCCGACACCGCCTCATGCACTCGCTGCTCAAACACGGCAGCGACACCCCGCGTCATGGCGGACGAGAAGGACGAGAGCGGCGAGAAGGACAAGAAGAAGGACGAGAAGAAGGAGCTCTGGCCGGAGGCGCGGGGGCACAGGGACGCCCCGTCACCCACAGCACCCATCTCTCCGCATCTGCTCCCCCACAGCCAGCCAGTCTGTGGCACCCGCCGCCGCGTCCCTCAGCGGCTTCCTCTTCTCGTACGGCTCCGCCAGCTCGGTGCGCTCATGGAGTCGGCCGCCGACCAGTACCTGGGTGACCCGTACGAGCGTGGTGAAGTCGGTGAAGGGGTCGCCGTCGACGACCGTGAGGTCTCCCAGCTTCCCCCGTGCCACCGAGCCCAGGTCCCGCTCGGCGCCGAAGACCCGCGCGGGCGCCGCGGTCACGCTCAGCAGGGCTTCGGTGGGGCTGAAGCCGTGGGCCACCAGCTCCCGGAGGGACAGATGCAGATGGAGGCCGACCGGGGTCAGCGGGGTGTCCGTGCCGAGCGCCATCATTCCGCCCTCCTTCACCACCGCTCGGTAGGACGCCAGCTCCCGCTGGAGGATCAGCCGTTCCGTGTCCGTGGGTGCCTTGGCCGCCTGCGCGCGGATGGTGGCCAGATCCCAGGGCGGCATCATCTCGGTCACCCGGGGGTCGTCGACGAGGTCCGGGTGGTCGTAGATCGTCGGGAAGGCGCTGAACGGCGTCGCCACCAGCTTGAAGCGGCCGTGGGTGTAGTTCTCCCTGGTGTCCTGGTGGGTGCGGTTCCCCGAGGTGGAGCCGTGCCCGTGCTCGGTCCGTTCGGTGGCGGATAAGTGGGTCGTCAGGTCCTGGCCGCTCTGGACTCCTTGGGAGACCAGGTGGGAGCCGGAGCGCACTCCGAGCCGGTCGTGGCCGAAGCGGGCGGCGGCCGCCATATAGGCGTACGGCGCCCGGACGTACGTCTTCACGAAGTCCCAGTCCAGCGCGGCCCCCCGGGCCAAAGAGCGGCGCAGCCCTTCGGGGGTGCGGTGCGCGCGGCCCATGGAGTACGCGACACGCGGCCCGTCGAGCAGTTCGCCGGTGGTGAGCAGGCGCGGCCCGGCGAGTCTTCCGGCGATGACGTCCTCCCTCAACCGGGCCTGTTCATAGGAGAATCCGGCGAGCGAGACGGTGGTGGTGACGCCGTACGCGAGTTCCAGCGCGGACTGGCGGGCGCCGTAGGTGTACTGCCAAGGGTGGGTGTGCGCGTCCCAGAGTCCGGGCAGCACCGTGCGGTCGGACGCGTCGACGACGCGGGTGGCGCGGCGGCCGGAGCGGTGCGGTTCGACGGCGGTGACGCGGCCGTCACGGATGAGGATGTCGATGTCCTCGCGGGGCTTGGATCCGGTGCCGTCCCAGAGCTGCCCCGCGTGGACGAGGGTGTCGACGGGAGTGGAGCGCCGATAGCTGACGTGCACGGGAACAGTGCGTCCACCGCTCCCGTCGATCGGAGTCAACGTCACCTTGCCGTCGGCGAGATGGAGCAGGGACTTGGAGTCGGCGGCCCACGAGGGGTGGTCGGCGCCCTCGTCACCGAGGCGTCGGGGTTCGCCGTGCGGGGTGCCGTCGGGGCGTACGGGCAGCACCCAGAGCGCGGACTCGCTGACGCAGGCGAACCACTTGCCGTCCGGTGACCAGGCGGGCCCCGACGCGTACCGGTCGGAGAGTGAGGCGAAGGGGGCCAGTGGGTGGAGCCGGGAGGTGCCGGTCGTGATGTCGACGACCCGGATGAGGTTGTACCCCTCGCGGAAGCGGAGGTTGAGGCGGTTGCGGTCGCAGTACGCCACGTACCGCCCGTTCGGGGACCAGCTGGGCGGCCCCGGCAGCCCGCCGCCGCCCATCGGTGCGGCGAGCACCTTCTCCGTACCGCCGCCGAGGTCGCGTACGAGCAGATTGCCGACCATGTCGAGGCAGGCGAGCCGCGTTCCGTCCGGGGAGAGCGCGCCGTGGACGCGGCCGCCGGGCGCGAGGACGGTGTCCTTGCCGGTGGCGAGGTCGTGGCGGCGTACGGCATTGAGGCCCTCGCGGTCATCCACGTACAGCAGCGAGCGCCCGTCCCGGCTCCAGGTGGGCCCCTGCACATAGGAACCGGCCGCCGCCCTCACGACCTTCCGGGGCTTTCCACTGCCCGAAGTGGGCTGCACCCAGAGGGTGTTCAGCGAGACGAAGGCGAAGGAGCGTCCGTCGGGGGCCAGAGCCGGCTGCTGGATGCCGCGCACCTTTCGGGTGCCGCGCGGCTCGAAATCGTAGTTCTTGACGCGGTACGAGGGCCGCTCGACGGGAAGCGTCGCGTCGAACGCCAGCATGTGCCCGGCGCCGCCCGTCCCGGTGTGGACGGTACGGAACTGCCCGTCGACGGTGAGCAGCACCCGTTCCTCGTCAAGCCAGCGGGGCGGGGCGACGGCGATCTCCCCGTCGACGGCGACCGGTTTCCCGTCCACGACCAGGATGACCTGCTCGAACTTTCCGACCAGCTGCACCGTGCGCAGCCAGGCGGCGCGGCCTGCGGGCGAGAAGACCGGGACCTGGAGGTTCCCCGGCTCGGTCTCGGTGTGCCAGGCGGTGACGGGCCCGCCGTCCGCGGGCACGGCGGCCAGCGTCCTGGACCTGAGCACCGTTCCGTCGAATCTCCCCCGGACGAAGACGATCCGGCTGCCGTCGGCGGACCAAGTCGGGTCGAAGTCCTCGTACGGAACATCCTGTCCGGGCCCTGCCTGCCCTTTCACGCCGGTGAGCTGGGTCAGTTCCGCGCCGTGCAAGTCGAGGGTCCAGATGCGGTACGGGCTGCCCTTGACGGGGTCGCCGCCGCGCTCGGAGGAGAACACGATCTTCGATCCGTCCGGGGACCAGGCGGGCCCCCGGTCGTCCCAGGGGCCTTCCGTCAACCGCCGTAATCCCGTCCCGTCGACGGCCATGACCCAGATGTGGAACTGGCCGCCCTTGAAGCAGGCCATCGCCACCTGGCGCCCGTCGGGCGAGACGGCGGGGCGGGTGGGTTCGAGGTCGGGCGGGGTGAGGGCGGTGGCGGGCCAGCCGTCGTCGGCGAACGACCAGAGGACGTTCTGCACTTCGGCGAGGAACCGCTTGCCGGCCGGGGTGGCGGCGCCGTTGGTGGAGGCGGTGAAGTGCAGCCGGACAGTCCGTCCCGCGGTGTCCTGGGGGGCGGCGGCCGCGACGGTCGCCGGGGCGGCGGGCACCGCCACTCCCGCGATCGCTGTGCCCGCGGCGGTCTGGAGGAAATGTCTGCGCGGCATCGATGGCAACGTTGCTCCCAGGGTCTCGTGCGGTGCGTTACTACCCAGTGGCACAGAGATAAGTCGGGAGGGTAGGCGGACCACCACGAACGACGGAACCCACGCGCGGCCCACAGACGCCCTCGGCCCGGGTATGGCCGGATTCGCCTGCGGCCGGGCGACCGGACGGACTCCTGCGCTTCCGCCATGACCTCGCAGAAGTGACCGGTGAGCCGTGTGGGAGTGGAGCGCGGAGCCACTCTGGCCGAATCTGAGTACTTGCTTTCGGCGGGCAGGACCGGAAGTATCCGCTGAATGCATCAGCTCTACGGTGACGGTATAGATCATTTACCGGCCGAGGGCGTCGAATGCGCCTAAGTTCGATCGCATCATTGAACGTCGACGAGGCCGGTGCGTACGGTGGGGCGCACAGGTTCCCGGTATTCCAGGTTACTTCTCGGTATTCCAGGTTACGGGGGTTGGAGTGCGGGCCGAACTAAGGGTGTGCATCGTCGGGCTGGGGTCCCGAGGGTGCAGTGTTTTGGAACGGATCGTAACGCTGGCGCAGAATTCAACTTCCTTCTCCACCGTGTGTGTGGACATCGTCGATCCCGCCTCCTCAGGACAAGGGCTGCACGCGACGGATCAGCCCGACTATCTCCTCCTCAATACTCTCTGCGGCGAGATATCCATGTTCCCGGGGGAAGAGTCCGTGGGCGCGGAGACCGGCAAGGACGGCCCGGGGCTGTACGAGTGGGTCACGGAGCGCGGCCTGAGAATGGGCCCGGACGGTCGTACGGTGAGCACCACAGGCCGCGCCATCGCTCCGGACGACTTCCTGCCCCGCCGCATACTCGGCGAGTATCTGCAATGGTTCTTCGAGCGGACGTGCCGCCTGGCCCCTGACAACGTACGCATACGAATGCACCGTTCCGCGGCGGTCGACCTGGAATTGGATGAGGCGACCGACTCCACGAGAATCACTCTCGCGGACGGAACCCTCATCGAGACGGACTTCGCGTTTCTCACCCTCGGGCACATCGGCAACGAACAGCCGGGAAAGCCGCGGGAGAATCCCGGAACCGTACTGCGCTGCGTGACCGATCCCTATCCGCTGCCGGAGAGTGTCGCGGCCGTCGAGCCGGGCAGTTCACTGGCCGTCGCCGGATTCGGCCTTTCGGCCATGGACGCGGTCGCCGCGTTGACGGTCGGGCGAGGCGGAACATTCTCGCGGGAATCCGGCCAGGTCCGCTATCTGGCCGGTGGAGCCGAACCCCGCATCGTGCTCTACTCCCGGTCCGGGATGCCTTTCCGGGTGCGGCCGGAGCGCCCGGAGATGATCAGCCGCTTCCAGCCCGTCGCCCTCACCCGTGAGGTCGTGGCGTCGATGCGCTCGGCCGGTCCGCTGGACTTCGACGAGCGTCTCCTGCCCCTGCTGATGAGCGAGATGCGGATCGCCCACCACCGCTGCCGGACCCTGGTCGAAGAGGGGCCGACCGCCGAGGAGGCGGTGGCCGCCGACCTCCTTCAGGCGACCGCCTCGGGCAGACTCACCGCGGCACTCGACCTGCTCGACCAGGTGCACGGCGCTTTCGATCCTGTCGCCCTCTGGGACCCCTCCGTGACCATGGATCGGCGTGACAGCGCCTCGTACCAGCGATGGCTGACCGCGACCGTGCGCGACGATCTCACCGAGGCCGACAAGGGGCTGACCCTCAGCCCGGTCAAGGCGGCTCTGGAAGCCGTCCGCGAGGTGCGTGACATCCTGCGTGACGCGGTCAACTTCCGTGGCCTGACCGGCTCTTCACTCGAAGATTTCCTGTGTCACACGGTGCCGTTGATGAACCGTGCGGTGGTCGGGCCCCAGAAGGACCGTTACGCCGAACTCCTCGCGCTCGCCGACGCCGGAATCGTCCGCTTCCCCTTCGGACCGGCGCCTCTCGTGACCCCGGGACAAGGCGAGGCCACCGGTCGCTGGACCCTCACCTCGACCTGCCTCGAAGACCCGCACCGCGAGAGCGTGGACTGGCTGTGCGCGGGCAACGCCCCCTGGCCCGGCCTGGAGACATCGGCGAGTCCGCTGGTGCGCTCGCTGCACCGGCGGCGGGTACTGAGTCCGCTCCTGCCCGGCAGCGCCCGGGTCGCCACCGCCGACGTCGACGAGGCGCTGCACCCCGTGGGCCCGGACGGCAGAAGCCACCGGCGGCTCTGGCTGATCGGCCCGCTGACCGAGGGGGCCACGTTCTACAACCACCTCATCCCGACGCCGGGCTACTCCCGGGCCTTCGTGGATGCCCATCGCTGCGTCACGGACATGTTCGGCCAGTTCACCGGAGAACAGCGTGCGGAGAACCCCGCACGCCCCGCGCCCAAGGAGACATCGTGCCTGTGAATTCCGCGTCCGCCCCCGACGAGCTGGCCAAGGGGCAGTGGAACGACGCCTACCGCCTCGAAGGGCACGCCAACCTGTGGGGCGACCCACCGGTCCCCTACGTCGTGAACGCCGCCAAGCTCTTCGCCGATCACTCGGCCTTCGTCGTCCTCGACCTGCCCTGCGGCGACGGACGCAACCTGCCGCCGCTGGCGCAGGCCGCCACGGTGGTGCTCGGCGGCGACACCTCCTCGAACGCCATGGGCATCGCCCGTACGGTCGTCGCCAAGGCCGCCGCCGACAACGTCGTCTTCCACGAGACCGATGTCTTCGCCACCGGGCTGCCCGACGACTCCGTCGACGGCATCTTCTGCTGGGACCTCCTTGGCCACCTCACCGAACCGGAGAAGGCGCTTCAGGAGCTGCACCGCGTCTGCCGCCCCGGCGGTCACATCGTGGCCAACATGTGGACCATGGGGGACTGCCAGGTCGCCGACCCCGGCATGGTCGTCATCGGCCCCAAGGAGTACCGCGACCACGCCGACTTCTACTGCAAGTTCTACGACCGTCCCGACTTGGACGCCTACCTCGCCGCGTGCGGGCTGAGCGACGAGGTGAGCGCGGTGGAGCAGCTGCGCTGGATGGAGCCCCCGCACGCCGGGTACCGCCCCTACTTCCACGAGCACGAGAGCCTCGCGTTCACCCTCCGTAAGAGGAGCCGGTAGTTCCTTGGACACGCCACTCACCGGACGGATCGCCTCCGGGCCCCACCGGCTGCTCCATGAGGAGGTGCTCGCTCCGCAGTTCGCCTTCGAGGTCGAACACCTCCTGCCGTGGTACGTGGCCATCGAGAAGGTCCTCGCCGTCGAGTACCGGCGCATGGGCATCCTCACGCCGGACCAGGCCCGCCTCATCGGCGTGGCCCTCCAGAGCGTCACCGCCGACACGCTCACCGCCGACCCCGAGCGCAACATGTCCGACATCGCCTTCGCCATCGAGCGCCAGGTGGACTCCCGTCTGGCCTCCCCGGTCCCCGCCTGGCATGTCGACCGCAGCCGCAACGACCTCCAGGCCTGCGCACAGGTCATGTTCGCCCGCCACCAACTGGCGCTGACCGCGCGGTCCCTGCTGTCCTTCGGGCAGGCGGTGCACCGGATGGCCGCGCGGCACACCGAGACGGTGATGCCCGGATACACCCACGGCCAGGCGGCCCAGATCATCACCGCCGGCTACTACCTGGCGGCCCTGTCCGAAGAGGTGATGGCAGCCTCCCGGCGGCTCCTTGCGACCTACGACGAGATCAACCGCTGCCCGCTGGGAGCCGGCGCGATGGCGGGCCAGGAGCTGGGCTGGGACCGGGAGGGCACCGCCGGACTGCTCGGGTTCGCAGGGCCGCAGCCGCACGCCCTCGTCTCGGTGGCCTCGCGCGGCTGGGCGCTGAAGATCACCGGTGAACTCTCCCAGTTCGGGACGGTGCTGAGCCGCTTCACCACCGACCTCATCGCCTGGGGCGGCAGCGAGTACGGCTTCATCGACCTGCCCGACGCCTACGCGGGCATCTCCTCCGCGATGCCGCAGAAGAAGAACTTCCCCCTCCTCGAACGCATCCGAGGCAGGACCGCACACCTGACGGCGTTCCACGTCGACGCCCTCACCGGCCAGCGGAACACGGCTTACTCCAATTCGGTCGAGGTGTCCAAGGAGGCGGGCGCCCACATCCTGCCCGCGTTCCTGACCGCACGCTCCACCCTGTCCCTGGCCACCGCCGTCATGGAGCAACTGCGCTTCCGCACCGACCGGATGTCCGCCGCCTGCGCCCGCGACTACTACGGTGGCTTCACCCTGGCCAACCGGCTGACGCTCGACGAAGGAGTGCCCTGGCGCACGGCCCAGGTGGTGGCGGGCGCGTACATCCTCGCCGCACTCGAACAGGGCGCGGCGCCCCAGGACCTCCGCCCCGATCTGCTCCATCGTGCCGCCAAGGATCACGGCCACGAACTGACCGCACCCGAACAGGCGCTCACCCAGGCGTTCGACGTCCCCGCGAGCATCCAGCAGAAGCGCTCTTCCGGTTCGACCCGGCCCGCCGAGGTCCGCGAACTGCTCGCGGTCCAGGCGGTCTTCTGGCGGGACACGGCCACGGCATGGGACACGAGGCAAGGGCACGTACAGGACTCCATGACCGAGACGGACCGCCTGCTGGGCATCGCCTGAGCAAGGCGGACGGGGGGAGGGCACACCAGTGTTGAAAGAAGCGGGCTTCGGCACCGCCAACGGAACCTTCGGCGAACTGCTCCAGGGGATGCTGCCGGACACGCAGCGCTTCCTGGTGACCTTTCCCCTCGACACCTGGTCGACCGCCGTCTTCAGACCGGCCGCGGGCAACGGCGGCGTCTCGGTGTACCCGCCGGGCAAGGCCAAGTCGCGGCTCCTTGCCACCCGCATGCTGCGCGCCTACGGCCATGACGTCGGCGGCACCCTCGAACTGAGCGGCGGTCTCGCGGAGGGCAAGGGCCTCGCGAGCTCGTCCGCGGACCTGGTCGCCACCGCGCGGGCCGTCGCCGACGCCCTCGACGTGGATTTGGACGAAGAGACGACGGAGGAGTTCCTGCGCGGAATCGAGCCGTCCGACGGCGTCATGTACGCCGGGATCGTCAGCTACCACCACCGTGAGGTGCGCCTGCGGGAGCGCCTCGGCTTCCTCCCGCCGCTGACCGTCATCGCCCACGACGCGGGCGGCATGGTCGACACGGTCCGCTTCAACCACGCGGCACCGACGCCCGACCGGCGTACACGACACGCGTACGCATCCCTGCTAGACCGGCTGTCCACGGCGGTCCGCTCCCGCGACCTGCCCACGATCGGCCGGATCACGACCCTCGGCGCCGGGCTGCACCTGGGACCCCGGCCCAACTTCCGCTTCGACCGCATGAGGAAGATCTGCCGCGAAGTCGGCGGGCTCGGCCTGGTGATCGCGCACAGCGGCACCTACCTCGGCATCCTGCTCGGCGAGTCCCGCGACGAGGACCCGGCACGCATCGAGCGGGCCCGCGCCTGGTGCGCCGAACTGCCGGGCACTGTCAGCGTCTTCCGCTCGCTGGGCGCGGACGCGACAGGCCCCTCATCCGCCCTGCACCCCGCCGGCCACGCTGGAGACGATCATGCGCTTTGAGAGCGTCACGGACGCCATAGGACACACCCCGCTCGTCCGGGCCGCCGCCACAGGGGCCGACGGCGTGGAGGTCTACTTCAAGCTGGAGTTCCAGAACCTGTACGGGATGAAGGACCGCGTCGCCCGCCACATCATCACGGAGGCCCGCAGACGCGGCGTCCTCACCGAAGGCGCGCCCATCATCGAGAGCTCCTCCGGCACCATGGCCCTGGGCGTCGCCCTGGTCGGCGCGTCGCTGGGACACCACGTCCACATCGTCACCGACCCCCGCATCGACCGGGTCACCCTGGCCAAGCTCCGCGCCCTCGGCTGCGAGGTGCACATCGTGAAGGCGATGACCGGCGGCGGCTGGCAGAGCGCCCGCCTGGAGCTTCTGCAGCAGCTGCGCGCCGACCTTCCCGGCGCGTTCTGGCCCGACCAGTACGAGAACCCCGACAACCCCGCCGCGTACCGCACGCTGGCCGCCGAACTCCACCAGGAGCTGGGCGCCTTCGACATCCTCGTCGGGTCCGTGGGCAGCGGCGGGTCGCTCTGCGGCACGGCACGCGCACTGGCCACGGCGATGCCTGACCTCAAGGTGGTCGGCGTGGACAGCGTCGGCAGCGTCCTCTTCGGCCAGCCCGACCGGCCAGGACGCCGGCAGAGCGGGCTCGGCAACAGCCTGCTGCCCGGCAACCTGGACCGCCGGCTCATCCACGAGGTGCACTGGCTCAACGACCGGGAGGCACTCGCCGCCACCCGCGAACTCGCCCAGGAACAACAGATCTTCGCGGGCAACACCTCGGGATCCGTCTACCACATCGTGCGGCACGTCGCCGCCCACGCCGAGCCCGGCACCCGGATCGTGGGCATCCTCCCGGACCGCGGCGACCGGTACGTCGACACCATCTACGACGACGACTACTGGACCGCGCAGGAACTCGACGCGCTGCCCAGGTCATCGTCCCCCGCGCCGATCTCGGCGCGGGCCGGGGACGTCAGCGAGACCTGGTCCCGCGCCACGGACATCGAACGCTCGGACGACACACAGCGGCTGCTGTTCATCGAGTCGAACACCACCGGCACCGGAATGCTCGCCCTCGAACTCGCCCAGGAGTTCGCCCTGCGCCCCACCCTGCTCACCAACGACCCCGCACGGTACCGGGGCCTGCCGGACACCGGCGCCGAGGTGATCACCTGCGACACCAACTCCCCGGCGGAGCTGCGCCGCACGATCCTGCGGGAGTTCCGCCGGGAGCAGATCGCCGGGATCACCACCACGAGCGACTTCTACCTCTCCCCCACCGCCGAGCTCGCCGACTGGCTGGGCCTGCCGGGCAGTCCGGCCGACGCGGTGGCCGTCTGCCGGGACAAGTCCCGCAGCAGGCGGCGGCTGGCCGACGCGGGCATCCGGCAGCCCCGCTTCGCCGTGGTGACCGGCGGCGATCAGCTGGCAGCGGAGATCGCCGAGGCCGTGGCCCTGACCGGTCTGCCCTGCGTCGTGAAACCCCTCGACGACAGCGGTTCGAACCATGTGCTGCTCTGTACGGAGGTGCGGCAGGTCCTCTCCCAGGCCCGGGTCATTCTGGCCGAGGAGACGAACGTACGCGGCCAACGCACCGCGGGCGCCGTGCTGGTGGAGGAGTACCTCGACGGTCCCGAGTTCAGTGTCGAGACCATCGGCCGGCACGGTCGGACCCACTGCCTGGGCATCGTGGAGAAGCACCTCGCCGGGGCCCCGTACTTCGTCGAACGCGGCCATGTCTTCCCCGCCCCGCTCCCCCGGGCCGCGGCGGAGCACCTGACCGGCGCCGCCCTCCGCGCCCTGGAGGCGGTCGGTCTCACCGACGGCGCCGCGCACACCGAGATACGGCTCACCGCCGACGGGCCCGTCGTGATCGAGATCAACGCGCGTCCCGCGGGCGGCATGATCCCCGAACTGGTCCGGTCGACGACCGGGCTCCGGATGCAGGAGCAGCAGCTGCGGATCGCACTCGGGCGGGACCCGCACCCCGTTCCGGAGCCGGACGGCGTCGCGGCGATCCAGTTCCTTCTCACGGACAGGACCGGCATCCTGGCCCGGGTGGACGGAGTTGGGGCGGCACGCGCGGTCGAGGGCGTTCAGCAGGTGACGGTGACCGCCTCGCCGGAACAGCGGGTGGGGCCCGCGCGCAACGCCTACCATCGGCTGGGGTTCGTGATCGCCCGGGCCGAGACCGCCGAAGGAGCCGTGGCGGCCTGTGCCAAGGCGCAGACCGAACTCGAAGTGGTGTTGGAGGGCCCGAGCGCGGTGCCGGACGGGGACACGTGATGCTGGTGAGCGACACCGAGGTCGACGACACGCCTGGGGAGACCGAAGCGGACTGGCCCCGGCAGCGGAGTGCGCTGCTGCGCGACTCGGTCGGCGTCGGGCTCGCGGTCGGTGCCCTCGGGCTTTCGTTCGGCGCGCTCGCCGTGACGGCGGGGTTCACCGTCGCGCAGTCCTGCGTACTGTCCCTGCTGATGTTCTCCGGAGCGTCACAGTTCGCGGTGATCGGGGTCCTGGGCGCGGGGGGCAGCGCACTCACCGGCGCCGCCACGGCGACGCTGCTCGGGGTGCGCAACAGCCTGTACGGGTTGTCGCTGTCCCGACTGCTGCGGGTCCGTGGCGCGCGACGGGTGCTCGCCGCGCACCTGGTCCTCGACGAGAGCGCCGGAATGGCGATGGGCCGGCCGACGGAGCGCGCGTCGCGGCTGGCCTTCTACGGCACGGGCGTGGCGGTCTTCGTCTTCTGGAATCTGGCCACGTTCGCGGGCGCGATCGGCGCCGAGGCACTGCCCGACCCGGCGGTCCTCGGCCTCGACGTGGCGTCGCCGGCGGCGTTCATCGCGCTCCTGATGCCCCGGCTGCGGGGGCCGCGCCTGTGGGCGGTGGCCGTAGGGGCCGGGGTGACGGCCGTCGCCACAACTCTCGTACTGCCCGCCGGGGTGCCGGTGCTGGTGGCGGGTCTTGTCGCGTGCGTCACCGGGCTGCTGATGAGGCGACGCCGCGCGGACTCGGCAGAGACCGGCGACGGCGGGAAGGGACGCGAGAACTGATGTGGACCGCGATCGTCCTCGGGGTGGCCGGGGTGTACCTCCTCAAGCTCGCCGGGCTGTACGTACCGGCTTCGGTCCTGGAGAAGCGGCAGGTTCAGACGGTCTCCGCACTGCTTCCCGTGGGACTGCTCGCCGCTCTCGTCGCGGTCCAGACCTTCACCACCGACCAGCGTCTCGTGCTGGACGCCCGCGCTCTCGGCTTCGGTGTCGCTTTCGTCGCGGCCCTGTTGCGGGCGCCGTTCCTGCTGGTGGTGGCGTTGGGCGCGGGGACCGCCGCGCTCGTCAGGATCTGGTGGTGACCGGCGAGGCGTAACCAAGGCGGGGCCTTCTCGGTATGCAGCGTGCGCAGCTCGCACAGACGGATCAGCACAGGAGCACAGAGAGGAGAGGGGGACGGGCCCGGTCGACCGGGTACCGCGCCTCCGACCACAGATGGGGATCAGTCATCACGGCCGCACACATCGTCTGGACTGGGAAGACGCCACACTCAGGGAATGGGAGTGCACCGTCTTGTGGTCCGACCCGGCCGATCCGGAAGCGGGGGTCGTTCTGGACCGCTCCGCGTTCTACCCGGGCGGCGGGGGCCAGCCGCCCGACCACGGCGTACTGATCTGGCAGGGCGTCCAGACCCGCGCCGTCGGCACCCGCAAGGGCGACGACCTCTATCTGCTGCCCGCTCCCGGAGATCCCGTGCCCCCGGTGGGTACCCAGGTCACCGGTGCGCTCGACGACGGGCGCAGGAGCTCCCTCATGCGGACGCACTCGGGCCTTCATGTGCTCTGTGGCACCGTCTTCAGGGACTTCGGAGCGCTGGTGACCGGCGGCAACATGCAGCCGGGCGAGGCCCGGATGGACTTCAACCTGCCCGAGGTGCCGCCCGGCTTCAAGCAGAGCCTGGAGGACGCGGTGAACGCGGAGATCGAGGCCGACCGGCAGATCGTGGTCCGGGTCCTGTCCAGGGACGAGGCACAGGTGATCCCGGATCTGGTCCGCACCCAGTTCGTGGCGCCGCCGGACCTGCCGGAGGTCCGCCCGACAACTTCGCCGGGGCGTGCTCGGCCGTGGAGCACCTCCTGGCGCGCGGCCGCACGGCCATAGCCACCATCACGGGCCGC
>NZ_JBSFRK010000060.1:0-39615 GCF_053589195.1 Streptomyces sp. NPDC003379
GCCTCTCGGCTGCGGCCACCCCGGCGGCACGTTTCTGCTGATCTGTTCAGCGGTGGGATCAGACCTCTTCGTGGGCGACGGCGCGGCGCGCGTCCGCGTCCAGGACGCCCCAGCTGATGAGCTGCTCGGTCAGGACCGAGGGGGACTGGTCGTAGATGACGGCGAGGGTGCGCAGGTCGTCCTGGCGGATCGAGAGCACCTTGCCGTTGTAGTCACCGCGCTGCGACTGGATCGTGGCGGCATACCGCTGGAGCGGTCCCGCCTTCTCGGCCGGTACGTGGGCGAGGCGCTCCAGGTCGAGGACGAGCTTCGGCGGCGGCTCGGCGGCGCCACCGGGAGCCGTACCAGGAAGAAGCTCCTGCACGGGGACGCCGTAGAAGTCCGCCAGCTCGGCGAGGCGCTGCACGGTCACGGCACGGTCGCCGCGCTCGTACGACCCCACTACGACCGCCTTCCAGCGTCCCTGGGACTTCTCCTCGACGCCGTGGAGGGAAAGGCCCTGCTGGGTGCGGATCGCGCGGAGCTTGGCCCCGAGCTGCTTGGCGTATTCGCTGGACATATAGCTCCCCGGACGCTGCGACAATCATGCGGCTCCGCCGCGTGGCTGGTAACTCACTGTGAGGTTACGCAGCGTTACTTGCCTGCGTCAAGCCGAATGGTCCGTACCGCCCCTTCGGTGGAGGCCGATGACGTGTTCGGGCATCAATGCTGGTACTGTGGCTGGCGCAATTTCGACGTCCTTTAACGTCCGTCCTGTGAGGCGGAGAAGGAGGTCCGTTTCATATGGACACGCAGGACCCGCAGGACCCCAAAGATTCAGCTGTCGCGCGCCCCGTGCTCGAAGGGCCGGACATCGCGCGGGTGTTGACCCGCATCGCCCACGAGATCGTCGAGCGCGCCAAGGGCGCCGACGACGTGGTTCTCCTCGGCATTCCCACCCGCGGCGTCTTCCTCGGCCGCCGGCTCGCCGAGAAGCTCGAAGAGATCACCGGCCGCAAGATTCCGGTCGGCTCCCTCGACATCACCATGTACCGCGACGACCTGCGCATGCACCCGCCGCGTGCGCTGGCCCGCACCGAGATCCCCGGTGACGGCATCGACGGCCGCCTGGTCGTCCTCGTCGACGACGTGCTCTTCTCCGGCCGCACCATCCGGGCCGCCCTCGACGCGCTGAACGACATCGGGCGTCCGCGCGCGGTGCAGCTCGCCGTGCTCGTCGACCGCGGCCACCGCGAACTGCCCATCCGCGCCGACTACGTCGGCAAGAACCTCCCCACGTCGCTGCGGGAGACGGTCAAGGTCCAGCTCACCGAGGAGGACGGCCGCGACGCCGTGCTGCTCGGCGCCAAGCCCGCTTCCGCGTAGGACCGTAGGACCGGCTTCCCCCTCACGGGCTCCAGGGCACCACCCTGCGCGCCCGCGTGCCCGCAGACCTCCACACACCGGAGTACACCCCCGATGATGCGACACCTCATCTCGGCCGCCGACCTCTCGCGCGACGACGCCGTCCTCATCCTCGACACGGCCGAGGAAATGGCGCGGGTCGCCGACCGGCCGATCAAGAAGCTGCCCGCCCTGCGCGGCCGCACCGTGGTCAACCTCTTCTTCGAGGACTCGACCCGGACCCGGATCTCCTTCGAGGCCGCCGAGAAGCGCCTCTCCGCCGACGTCATCAACTTCGCCGCCAAGGGGTCGTCGGTCTCCAAGGGCGAGTCCCTCAAGGACACCGCCCAGACCCTGGAGGCGATGGGCGTCGACGCCGTCGTCATCCGGCACGGCGCCTCCGGCGCGCCCTACCGCCTGGCCACCTCCGGCTGGATCGACGCCGCCGTCATCAACGCCGGTGACGGCACCCACCAGCACCCCACGCAGGCCCTGCTCGACGCCTTCACCATGCGGCGCCGCCTCGTCGGACCCGACGCGGGCCTCGGCCAGGACCTGGCGGGCAAGCACATCACCATCGTCGGCGACGTCCTGCACAGCCGCGTCGCCCGCTCCAACGTCGACCTGCTGCATACGCTCGGCGCCGAGGTCACCCTGGTCGCGCCGCCCACGCTCGTGCCGGTCGGCGTCGAGCGGTGGCCGTGCGACATCTCGTACGACCTGGACAGCGTGCTGCCGAAGTCCGACGCCGTGATGATGCTGCGCGTGCAGCGCGAGCGGATGAACGCCGCGTTCTTCCCCACCGAGCGCGAGTACTCGCGGCGCTACGGCCTGGACGGCGAGCGCATGGCGAAGATGCCCGGGCACGCCATCGTGATGCACCCCGGCCCGATGGTCCGCGGTATGGAGATCACCGCCGCGGTCGCCGACTCCGACCGCTGCACGGTCGTCGAGCAGGTCGCCAACGGAGTCTCCATCCGCATGGCCGTCCTCTATCTGCTTCTGGGCGGCAATGAACCCGCCGTGACCCACACCCGTACCGAGGAGAAGTAAGAACATGAGCAAGATCCTGATCCGTGGTGCGAAGGTGCTCGGCGGCGAGGCGCAGGACGTCCTGATCGACGGCGAGACCATCGAGGCCGTGGGCGCCGGGCTCTGTGCCGAGGGCGCGACCGTCGTCGAGGCTGAGGGCAAGGTGCTCCTGCCGGGCCTCGTCGACCTCCACACCCATCTGCGCGAGCCGGGGCGCGAGGACTCCGAGACCGTCCTCACCGGCACCCGCGCCGCCGCCTCCGGTGGCTACACCGCCGTGTTCGCCATGGCCAATACCTTCCCCGTCGCCGACACCGCCGGCGTCGTCGAGCAGGTCTACCGGCTCGGCAAGGAGTCCGGCTACTGCGACGTGCAGCCCATCGGCGCCGTCACCGTCGGCCTGGAGGGCAAGAAGCTCGCCGAGCTGGGCGCCATGCACGAGTCGGCCGCCGGGGTCACCGTCTTCTCCGACGACGGCAAGTGCGTCGACGACGCCGTGATGATGCGCCGCGCCCTGGAGTACGTGAAGGCCTTCGGCGGCGTCGTCGCGCAGCACGCGCAGGAGCCGCGCCTCACCGAGGGCGCCCAGATGAACGAGGGCGTCGTCTCCGCCGAGCTGGGCCTCGGCGGCTGGCCCGCCGTCGCCGAGGAGTCGATCATCGCGCGCGACGTGCTGCTCGCCGAGCACGTCGGCTCCCGCGTCCACATCTGCCACCTCTCGACCGCAGGCTCCGTCGAGATCGTGCGCTGGGCCAAGTCGCGCGGCATCGACGTCACCGCCGAGGTCACCCCGCACCACCTCCTCCTCACCGACGAGCTGGTCCGCTCGTACAACCCCGTCTACAAGGTGAACCCGCCGCTGCGCACCGAGCGCGACGTCATGGCGCTGCGCGAGGCCCTCGCCGACGGCACCATCGACATCGTCGCCACCGACCACGCCCCGCACCCGCACGAGGACAAGGACTGCGAGTGGGCCGCGGCCGCCATGGGCATGGTCGGGCTGGAGACCGCCCTGTCCGTCGTCCAGCAGACGATGGTCGAGACCGGCCTGCTGACCTGGGAAGCGGTCGCCGACCGCATGTCCTTCAAGCCCGCGAGGATCGGCCGGGCCACCGGGCACGGCCGCCCCGTCTCGGCAGGTGAGCCCGCGAACCTCGTCCTGGTCGATGCCGATTACCGTGGGGAAGTGGACCCCGCGGGCTTCGCCTCGCGCAGCCGCAACACTCCCTATGAGGGCCGTGAGCTGCCGGGCCGCGTCACGCACACGTGGCTCCGGGGTCGGGCCACGCTCGTCGACGGGAATCTCGCGTGACAACTCTTGTGGAACTGGCCGCCGAGAAGGAATCGGCGGACGTGACCGACTGGGCCGCACGGCTCGGCTGGGTCGTCGGACTGCTGCTCTTCATCGCGCTTGTCTACTGGCTGATGCGCGAGGGCTGGAAGTGGCGCGGCACGCTCCAGGGCGACCTGCCCGAGCTGCCCGGCGCGCCGACCGACCCGGGCCCGGCGAGACTGGAGCTGAGCGGCCGCTACCACGGCTCCACCACGGCCGGGCAGTGGCTCGACCGCATCGTGGCGCACGGCCTCGGCACCCGCAGCCGCGTCGAGCTGACGCTCACCGACGCGGGACTCGATGTCGTACGCCCCGGAGCGGCCGACTTCTTCATCCCGGCCGAACAGCTGCGCGAGGCCCGGCTCGACAAGGGCATCGCCGGAAAGGTCCTCGCGGAGGGCGGTCTGCTGATCGTCACGTGGGAACACGGCGAGAAGCTGCTCGACTCCGGCTTCCGCTCCGACCACGCGGCCGAGCAGGCCCAGTGGGTCGAGGCCATCAACAGCATGACCAAGACGTCCAGCACTACGGAAGGCACCGCACGATGACGACCTCCACCCGGGGAGCCGGCAAGGCTCCCGCCGTACTCGTCCTGGAGGACGGCCGCATCTTCCGCGGCCGTGCCTACGGGGCCATGGGGGAGACCTTCGGCGAAGCGGTGTTCTCCACCGGCATGACCGGCTACCAGGAGACCCTGACCGACCCCTCGTACCACCGCCAGGTCGTCGTCATGACGGCCCCGCACGTCGGCAACACCGGTGTGAACGACGAGGACGACGAGTCCCGCCGCATCTGGGTCGCCGGTTACGTGGTGCGCGACCCCGCGCGCGTGCCCTCGAACTGGCGCTCCCGGCGCACCCTGGACGACGAGCTGACCAAGCAGGGCGTCGTCGGCATCAGCGGCATCGACACGCGTGCGCTCACCCGCCACCTGCGCGAGCGCGGCGCGATGCGTGTGGGCATCTTCTCCGGAGAGGCGCTCTCCGACGACGCGACGCTGCTCGCCCGCGTCAAGGAGGCCCCCGAGATGGTGGGCGCCGACCTGTCCGCCGAGGTCGCCACCACCGAGTCCTACGTGGTACCGGCCATCGGCGAGAAGAAGTTCACCGTGGCCGCCCTGGACCTCGGCATCAAGGGCATGACCCCGCACCGCATGGCCGAGCGCGGCATCGAGGTGCACGTGCTGCCCGCCACCGCGACGCTCGACGACGTGTACGCGGTCGACCCGGACGGCTTCTTCCTGTCGAACGGCCCCGGTGACCCCTCGACCGTCGACCTGACCGTGGTCAAGGGCGTCCTGGAGCGCAAGACGCCGCTCTTCGGTATCTGCTTCGGCAACCAGATCCTCGGGCGCGCGCTCGGCTTCGGCACGTACAAGCTGAAGTACGGCCACCGCGGCATCAACCAGCCGGTGCAGGACCGCACGACCGGCAAGGTCGAGGTCACCGCGCACAACCACGGCTTCGCCGTCGACGCCCCCCTCGACAAGGTCTCCGAGACCCCCTACGGGCGCGCCGAGGTCTCCCACGTGTGCCTGAACGACCAGGTGGTGGAGGGGCTTCAGCTGCTCGACCAGCCGGCGTTCAGCGTCCAGTACCACCCCGAGGCGGCCGCGGGCCCGCACGACGCCGCGTACCTCTTCGACCGTTTCGTATCTTTGATGGAGGGCCAGCGTGCCTAAGCGCACCGATATCCAGTCCGTCCTGGTCATCGGCTCCGGCCCGATCGTCATCGGCCAGGCCGCCGAGTTCGACTACTCCGGCACCCAGGCGTGCCGGGTCCTCAAGGCCGAGGGCCTGCGCGTCATCCTCGTCAACTCCAACCCGGCGACGATCATGACCGACCCGGAGATCGCCGACGCCACGTACGTCGAGCCGATCACCCCCGAGTTCGTCGAGAAGATCATCGCCAAGGAGCGCCCCGACGCGCTGCTGCCGACGCTGGGCGGCCAGACGGCCCTCAACACGGCGATCTCCATGCACGAGCAGGGCGTCCTGGAGAAGTACGGCGTCGAGCTCATCGGAGCCAACGTCGAAGCGATCAACAAGGGCGAGGACCGCGAGCTCTTCAAGGGCGTCGTCGAAGAGGTCAACAAGAAGATCGGGCACGGCGAGTCCGCCCGCTCGTACATCTGCCACTCCATGGACGACGTCCTCAAGGGCGTCGACGAGCTCGGCGGCTACCCCGTGGTCGTCCGCCCCTCCTTCACGATGGGCGGCGCCGGTTCCGGCTTCGCGCACGACGAGGAGGAGCTGCGCCGCATCGCCGGACAGGGCCTCACGCTCTCGCCGACCACCGAGGTGCTCCTGGAGGAGTCCATCCTCGGCTGGAAGGAGTACGAGCTGGAGCTGATGCGCGACAAGAACGACAACGTCGTGGTCGTCTGCTCCATCGAGAACTTCGACCCGATGGGCGTGCACACCGGCGACTCCATCACCGTCGCGCCCGCGATGACGCTCACCGACCGCGAGTACCAGACCCTGCGGGACGTCGGCATCGCGATCATCCGTGAGGTCGGCGTCGACACCGGCGGCTGCAACATCCAGTTCGCGATCGACCCGACCGACGGCCGCGTCATCGTCATCGAGATGAACCCGCGCGTCTCGCGGTCCTCGGCGCTCGCGTCGAAGGCCACCGGCTTCCCGATCGCGAAGATCGCCGCGAAGCTGGCCGTCGGCTACACGCTGGACGAGATCCCGAACGACATCACGGAGAAGACCCCGGCCTCCTTCGAGCCGACCCTCGACTACGTAGTGGTCAAGGCCCCGCGCTTCGCCTTCGAGAAGTTCCCGTCGGCGGACTCGACCCTGACGACCACCATGAAGTCGGTCGGCGAGGCCATGGCCATCGGCCGCAACTTCACCGAGGCGCTGCAGAAGGCGCTGCGCTCGCTGGAGAAGAAGGGCTCACAGTTCACGTTCGTGGGCGAGCCCGGCGACAAGGCTCTTCTTTTGGAGGAGGCCGTCCGGCCGACCGACGGGCGCATCAACACCGTCATGCAGGCCATCCGCGCGGGCGCCACCCCCGAGGAGGTCTTCGACGCCACGAAGATCGACCCGTGGTTCGTCGACCAGCTCTTCCTGATCAAGGAGGTCGCGGACGAGCTGGCCGCCGCCGAGCGCCTCGACTCCGACCTGCTCGCCGAGGCCAAGCGGCACGGCTTCTCCGACGTCCAGATCGCCGAGATCCGCGGTCTGCGCGAGGACGTCGTCCGCGAGGTCCGGCACGCCCTCGGGGTACGCCCGGTCTACAAGACAGTCGACACGTGCGCCGCCGAGTTCGCCGCGAAGACGCCGTACTTCTACTCCTCCTACGACGAGGAGAGCGAGGTCGCCAAGCGCGAGAAGCCCGCGGTGATCATCCTGGGCTCCGGCCCGAACCGCATCGGCCAGGGCATCGAGTTCGACTACTCCTGCGTCCACGCCTCCTTCGCGCTCAGCGACGCGGGCTACGAGACCGTGATGGTCAACTGCAACCCCGAGACCGTCTCCACCGACTACGACACCTCCGACCGGCTCTACTTCGAGCCGCTCACCCTGGAGGACGTCCTGGAGATCGTCCACGCCGAGGCGCAGGCCGGGCCGATCGCGGGCGTCATCGTCCAGCTCGGCGGCCAGACCCCGCTGGGCCTCGCGCAGGCCCTCAAGGACAACGGCGTCCCGGTCGTGGGCACCCCGCCCGAGGCCATCCACGCCGCCGAGGACCGCGGCGCCTTCGGCCGTGTGCTCGCCGAGGCCGGACTGCCCGCGCCGAAGCACGGCACCGCCACCACCTTCGCCGAGGCCAAGGCCATCGCCGACGAGATCGGCTACCCCGTCCTCGTACGCCCGTCGTACGTGCTCGGCGGCCGCGGCATGGAGATCGTGTACGACGAGACGCGCCTCGCCGTGTACATCGAGGAGTCCACCGAGATCAGCCCCTCGCGGCCGGTCCTCGTCGACCGCTTCCTCGACGACGCGATCGAGATCGACGTGGACGCGCTCTACGACGGCAGCGAGCTCTACCTCGGCGGCGTCATGGAGCACATCGAGGAGGCCGGCATCCACTCCGGCGACTCGGCGTGCGCGCTGCCCCCGATCACACTCGGCGGCTTCGACATCAAGCGCCTGCGCGCCTCCACGGAGGGCATCGCCAAGGGCGTCGGCGTCCGCGGACTCATCAACATCCAGTTCGCCATGGCGGGCGACATCCTGTACGTTCTCGAAGCCAACCCGCGCGCCTCCCGCACCGTCCCCTTCACCTCGAAGGCGACCGCGGTGCCGCTGGCCAAGGCCGCCGCCCGGATCTCGCTCGGCGCGACCATCGCCGAGCTGCGCGCGGAGGGCATGCTGCCCAGGCACGGCGACGGCGGCACGCTGCCCATGGACGCGCCGATCTCCGTCAAGGAGGCCGTCATGCCGTGGTCGCGCTTCCGCGACATCCACGGGCGCGGCGTCGACACCGTCCTCGGCCCGGAGATGCGTTCCACGGGCGAAGTCATGGGCATCGACTCGGTCTTCGGGACGGCGTACGCCAAGTCGCAGGCTGGCGCGTACGGCCCGCTGCCGACCAAGGGCCGCGCCTTCATCTCCGTCGCCAACCGCGACAAGCGCTCGATGATCTTCCCGGCGCGTGAACTGGTCGGTCACGGCTTCGAGTTGCTCGCCACGTCCGGCACGGCCGAGGTGCTCAAGCGCAACGGCATCAACGCCACCGTCGTGCGCAAGCAGTCCGAGGGCGAGGGCCCGAACGGCGAGAAGACCATCGTCCAGCTCATCCACGACGGCGGCGTCGACCTCATCGTCAACACCCCGTACGGCACCGGCGGCCGCCTCGACGGCTACGAGATCCGCACGGCGGCCGTGGCGCGCTCCGTGCCGTGCCTCACGACGGTCCAGGCGCTCGCCGCCGCCGTCCAGGGCATCGACGCGCTCAGCGGCGGGGACGTGGGCGTCCGCTCGCTCCAGGAACACGCGCAGCACCTGACCGCGGCCCGCGACTAGCAGCCCTGAGGGGGACACCGGAAACGGTGTCCCCCTCTTCATGAGGACGCCTTTTCGTGAGGACAACCTCTTCGTGAGGACAACGAACATGTACAAGCTTCTCTTCAACCTCGTCTTCAAGCGCATGGACCCGGAGCAGGCCCACCACATGGCCTTCCGCTGGATCCGCCTCGCGGCCCGCGTCCCGGTGCTGCGCACCTTCGTCGCGGCCGTCCTCGCGCCGCGCCACAAGGAGCTGCGCACCGAGGCCCTCGGGCTGCGGATGCACGGGCCCTTCGGGCTCGCGGCGGGCTTCGACAAGAACGCCGTCGCCGTCGACGGCCTGTCGATGCTCGGCTTCGACCACATCGAGATCGGCACGGTCACCGGGGAGCCGCAGCCCGGCAACCCCAAGAAGCGGATGTTCCGCCTCGTCCCCGACCGCGCGCTGATCAACCGCATGGGCTTCAACAACGAAGGCTCGGCGGCCGTCGCCGAGCGGCTCGCCTCCCGTACGCCGGTCTTCAGGACCGTCGTGGGCGTGAACATCGGCAAGACCAAGGTCGTACCGGAGGACGAGGCCGCCGCCGACTACGTGAAGTCGACCGAGCGCCTCGCCCGCCACGCCGACTACCTGGTCGTCAACGTGTCGTCCCCGAACACGCCGGGCCTGCGCAACCTCCAGGCCACCGAGTCGCTGCGGCCCCTGCTGACCGCCGTGCGCGAGGCCGCCGACCGCAGCGTCGAGGGCCGCCGCGTGCCTCTCCTGGTGAAGATCGCCCCCGACCTCGCGGACGAGGACGTCGACGCCGTCGCGGACCTCGCCGTCGAACTCGGCCTGGACGGCATCATCGCCACGAACACGACCATCGCGCGCGAGAGCCTCGGTTTGAAATCCGAACCTTCCCTCTACGGAGAGACCGGCGGGTTGTCCGGCGCCCCTCTCAAGGAGCGCTCCCTGGAGGTCCTGCGCCGCCTCTACGCGCGCGTGGGCGACCGCATCACGCTCGTGGGCGTCGGCGGCATCGAGAACGCCGAGGACGCCTGGCAGCGCATCCTCGCGGGAGCCACCCTGGTCCAGGGCTACAGCGCCTTCATCTACGAAGGGCCCTTCTGGGGCCGAGCCATCCACAAGGGCCTGGCCGCGCGCCTGCGCACGAGCCCGTACGCCACCCTCGCCGACGCCGTCGGCGCCGACGTGAGGAAGTCCGCATGAGCGTCGCCCTGGAGCCCTTCGGCACGCGCCTGCGCCATGCCATGGACGAGCGCGGGCCCCTGTGCGTCGGCATCGACCCGCACGCCTCGCTGCTGTCCGCGTGGGGCCTGGACGACGACATCGCGGGCCTGGAGCGGTTCACGCGGACCGTCGTCGAGGCGCTCGCGGGCACCGTCGCCGTCTTCAAGCCGCAGAGCGCGTTCTTCGAGCGGTTCGGGTCGCGGGGCATCGCCGTACTGGAGAAGGCGGTCGCCGAGCTGCGGGAGGCCGGTGCCCTGGTCGTCATGGACGCCAAGCGCGGCGACATCGGCTCGACCATGGCCGCGTACGCCGAGACCTTCCTGCACAAGGACTCGCCGCTCTTCAGCGACGCGCTCACCGTCTCGCCCTACCTCGGGTACGGCTCCCTGAAGCCCGCCGTCGAACTCGCGCGGGAGAACGGCGCCGGACTCTTCGTACTCGCCCTCACCTCCAACCCCGAGGGCGCCGAGGTGCAGCACGCGCTCCGCGAGGACGGCCGCACGGTCGCGGCCACCGTCCTCGGCCACCTCGCCGCCGAGAACGCCGGCCAGGCGCCCCTGGGGTCCTTCGGCGCGGTCGTCGGCGCGACGCTGGGCGATCTCTCGTCGTACGACCTCGCCGTCAACGGCCCGCTGCTCGCCCCCGGCATCGGCGCGCAGGGCGCGACCCCGGCCGATCTGCCGGGCGTCTTCGGTGCGGCGGTGCGCAATGTGGTGCCTAGCGTCAGCCGGGGCGTGCTGCGGTACGGACCGGATGCCGCCGGTCTGCGGGAGGCCGCGGAGCGCTTCGCGGACGAGATCAGGGTGGCGGTCGAGGCGGCCTGAGGCCGACGGCGGAGCACGCGCCGTGCTCCCGTCGACGACTCACCGGCCAAAATCGGGTGCGATATGCCGTGTATGTCCGGCTCGACAGAGGCTGACCAGGACTTTTCGTCTGTTCTCGCTGACTCCGGCGGTCATGGCCGCTAGTCTCCGAGAGAGCCAACGGGCAAGCGCTTTGCACGTTGCTCCCCAGGTGTGGGGCGACTAGGTTCCTCACCGGTCCGTATCCGACAGTTCGACATCCGAGGTGACGTAGGCGTGGCTCTTCCGCCCCTTACCCCTGAACAGCGCGCAGCCGCGCTCGAAAAGGCCGCCGCGGCTCGCCGGGAGCGGGCCGAGGTCAAGAATCGACTCAAGCACTCCGGCGCCTCTCTTCACGAGGTCATCAAGCAGGGCCAGGAGAACGATGTCATCGGCAAGATGAAGGTCTCCGCCCTCCTGGAGTCCCTGCCGGGCGTGGGCAAGGTCCGCGCCAAGCAGATCATGGAGCGTCTTGGCATCTCCGAGAGCCGCCGCGTGCGCGGTCTCGGCTCCAATCAGATCGCGTCTCTTGAGCGCGAGTTCGGTGGTGGCGCTGCCTGACGTTCTCAGGCACTCCTGAGAACCTGGATAATCGCTGCATGGCTGCAACATCCCGGGGGACGACCCCCGTGCCCCCGGACGTACGTCCGCGGCTGACCGTGCTCTCCGGCCCCTCCGGGGTCGGCAAGAGCACGGTCGTCGCCCATATGCGCAAAGAACACCCCGAGGTCTGGCTCTCGGTCTCCGCGACCACACGCAAGCCGCGCCCCGGTGAGAAGCACGGAGTCCAGTACTTCTTCGTCTCCGACGAGGAGATGGACAAGCTGATCGCCAACGGCGAGCTGCTCGAGTGGGCCGAGTTCGCGGGCAACCGCTACGGCACCCCGCGCCGCGCGGTGCTCGAACGCCTGGAGGCGGGCGAGCCCGTCCTCCTGGAGATCGATCTGCAGGGCGCGCGCCTGGTGCGCGAGTCGATGCCCGAGGCGCAGCTGGTCTTCCTCGCCCCGCCGAGCTGGGACGAGCTGGTCCGCCGGCTCACCGGCCGGGGGACCGAGGTGCCCGAGGTGATCGAGCGCAGGCTGGCCGCGGCCAAGGTCGAGCTCGCCGCCGAGGCGGAGTTCGACACGACCCTGGTCAACACCTCTGTCGAGGACGTGGCCCGTGAGCTGCTAGCCTTGACGAAGGTTCTTTGATCTTTACCCCTGTCTTGACCCTTCTGGTCTTGACCCCATCGGAAGGCAGAGCGTGTCCTCTTCCATCACCGCGCCCGAGGGCATCATCAACCCGCCGATTGATGAGCTGCTCGAAGCCACCGACTCGAAGTACAGCCTCGTGATCTACGCCGCCAAGCGCGCGCGCCAGATCAACGCGTACTACTCGCAGCTCGGTGAGGGCCTCCTGGAGTACGTCGGTCCGCTCGTGGACACCCACGTCCACGAGAAGCCGCTCTCGATCGCGCTCCGCGAGATCAACGCGGGCCTGCTGACCTCCGAGGCCATCGAGGGCCCCGCCCAGTAGGCGTTGTCCGTTCTTCCACCACAGGCCCGGCAGCGCGACTGCCGGGCCTGTGGTGTGTCATGGAGTCGTACGTCTCCGGAGTGCGGAGATCCGAGTGCGGGGAGGCACGGGTGAGCAAGCCCAAGGTCGTTCTGGGGGTCAGCGGTGGCATCGCCGCCTACAAGGCGTGCGAGCTGCTGCGGCGGCTGACCGAGTCGGGCCACGACGTGCGCGTCGTGCCGACCGCCTCGGCGCTGCACTTCGTCGGCGCCGCGACGTGGTCCGCGCTGTCCGGCAACCCCGTCTCGACCGAGGTCTGGTCCGACGTCCATGAGGTGCCGCACGTCCGCATCGGCCAGCACGCCGACCTGGTGATCGTCGCCCCCGCCACCGCCGACATGCTCGCCAAGGCGGCCCACGGCCTGGCCGACGACCTGCTCACCAACACGCTCCTCACCGCCCGCTGTCCGGTGATCTTCGCCCCGGCCATGCACACGGAGATGTGGGAGCACCCGGCCACCCAGGAGAACGTCGCCACGCTCCGGCGCCGCGGCGCCCTGGTCGTCGAGCCCGCCGTCGGCCGTCTCACCGGCGTCGACACCGGCAAGGGCCGCTTCCCGGACCCGGCCGAGCTCTTCGAGGTCGTACGCCGTGTCCTCGCCCGCGGCGACCTGGCGCAGGACCTCGCCGGGCGCCACGTCGTGGTCAGCGCGGGCGGCACCCGCGAGCCCCTCGACCCGGTCCGCTTCCTCGGCAACCGCTCCTCCGGCAAGCAGGGCTACGCGCTCGCCCGGAGCGCGGCGGCGCGGGGCGCCCGCGTCACGCTCGTCGCGGCGAACGCCGCGCTGCCCGACCCGGCCGGGGTCGACATCGTGCCGGTCGGCACCGCCGTGCAGCTGCGCGAGGCCGTCCTGAAGGCCGCGGCCGACGCCGACGCCGTCGTGATGGCGGCCGCCGTGGCCGATTTCCGCCCCGAGACGTACGCGGCTGGGAAGATCAAGAAGAAGGACGGCCAGGAACCGGCGCCCGTCGCCCTGGTCCGCAACCCCGACATCCTCGCCGAGATCGCGGGGGACAGGCCGCGCCCCGGCCAGGTGGTCGTCGGCTTCGCCGCCGAGACGGACGACGTCCTCGCCAACGGCCGGGCCAAGCTCGCGCGCAAGGGCTGCGACCTGCTGGTCGTGAACGAGGTCGGCGAGCGCAAGACCTTCGGCTCCGAGGAGAACGAGGCCGTCGTGCTCGGCGCGGACGGCAGCGAGACGCCGGTGCCGTACGGCCGGAAGGAGGCGCTCGCGGACACGGTCTGGGATCTGGTCGCCGAGCGGCTCACCTGAGACGAGCGGTAACTTTCGTCTCTTGGCGGAACTCGATGAAAGTCGACGGAACTCGGTCACAATGCGATGCGTTACTTGACCGGGTCTCCACCACCGGGGCTCAATGGCATATTCGTTCCGCCAGGGGATCAAACCCGGGGAAAACGGGCGCGAGGCCCTCTGGCGGAGACTGATCGACGTACCGCACAATGCAGTGCCGCAGGTCACAGGGCTCCCAAGTGGCGAGACATGTGGTCCGGCGGACGAGTGTGACCGATAAACTGGTCTCGGACGACGCCGGGCGCAGCCCCCGGCCGTTCACCAATGATCAGCCAGCAGCCGCTGCAACCTCAGGGAGCGATGTGTCCCGGCGCCTCTTTACCTCGGAGTCTGTGACCGAGGGTCACCCCGACAAGATCGCTGACCAGATCAGCGACACCATTCTCGACGCGCTTCTGCGGGAGGACCCGACCTCCCGGGTCGCCGTGGAGACGCTGATCACCACCGGCCTCGTCCACGTGGCCGGCGAGGTCACGACGAAGGCGTACGCGCCGATCGCGCAGCTCGTGCGCGACAAGATCCTTGAGATCGGTTACGACTCCTCGAAGAAGGGCTTCGACGGCGCCTCCTGTGGCGTCTCGGTGTCCATCGGCTCGCAGTCCCCCGACATCGCACAGGGCGTCGACACCGCGTATGAGCAGCGTGTCGAGGGCGATGAGGACGAGCTGGACAAGCAGGGCGCTGGCGACCAGGGCCTGATGTTCGGCTACGCCTGCGACGAGACGCCCGAGCTGATGCCGCTCCCGATCCACCTCGCGCACCGCCTCTCACGGCGCCTGTCCGAGGTGCGCAAGAACGGGACGATCCCGTACCTGCGCCCCGACGGCAAGACGCAGGTCACCATCGAGTACGACGGCGACAAGGCCGTCCGTCTCGACACGGTCGTGGTCTCCTCGCAGCACGCGAGCGACATCGACCTGGACTCGCTCCTCGCCCCCGACATCCGGGAGTTCGTGGTCGAGCCCGAGCTGAAGGCCCTCCTGGAGGACGGCATCAAGCTGGAGACCGAGGGCTACCGCCTGCTGGTCAACCCCACCGGCCGCTTCGAGATCGGCGGCCCGATGGGCGACGCCGGTCTCACCGGCCGCAAGATCATCATCGACACGTACGGCGGCATGGCCCGCCACGGCGGCGGTGCCTTCTCGGGCAAGGACCCGTCGAAGGTGGACCGCTCCGCGGCGTACGCGATGCGCTGGGTCGCCAAGAACGTCGTGGCGGCCGGCCTCGCGGCCCGCTGCGAGGTCCAGGTCGCCTACGCCATCGGCAAGGCCGAGCCGGTCGGTCTGTTCGTCGAGACGTTCGGCACGGCCACGGTCGACACGGACAAGATCGAGACGGCCATCGGCGAGGTCTTCGACCTCCGCCCGGCCGCGATCATCCGCGACCTCGACCTGCTCCGCCCGATCTACGCGCAGACCGCCGCGTACGGCCACTTCGGCCGGGCGATCCCCGACTTCACGTGGGAGCGGACGGACCGCGTGGACGCGCTGCGGAAGGCGGCGGGGCTGTAGCCTCCGCGCGCTCGCTTCACCGAGGCCCGGCTCTCTCCTCATGGAGGGCCGGGCCTCGGCGTTTTCGCGGCACTGTTGGTCCTGTCGGCGTTGTCAGTGCGGTCTGGTAGGAATGCTGCTGTGAGCAGGGAGAACGGGTCGGGTGCGGGTGAGGGTGCCGGGGGTGGGGTGCCCGAGGCCGAGCAGCTCGCGTTGATTCGGGACAGTGTGCGCAAGGCCAAGGTGCCGCGGGCCAAACCGCGGACGTGGCGGGGCGCCGCGCTGGCCAAGGAGCTGCCGGTGGCGCGGGTCCTCGTCGACAAGGGTGTGCTCCACCTCGACCGGTACTTCGACTATGCCGTTCCGGAGGAACTGGACGCGGTGGCTCAGCCCGGGGTGCGGGTCCGGGTGCGCTTCGGCGCCGGGTCGCGGAACGTGCGGGACGGGCGGCGCGAGGGCGGCGGGCTGATCGACGGTTTCATCGTCGAGCGGTGTGCCGAGACCGAGTACACGGGGCCGCTGGCCGCTCTGGCCCAGGTCGTCTCGCCGGAGCCGGTGCTCGATTCCGGGCTCCTCGAACTCGCCCGCGCCGTCGCCGACCGGTACGCGGGAAGCCTCGCCGATGTGTTGCAGCTGGCGGTCCCGCCCCGGCACGCGCGGGCCGAGTCGCGTCCGGCGTCCGACCCTCCGGCGCCTCCGGCCGCGCCCGACGCGGGGACCTGGCGGCGGTACGGACACGGGGCGGAGTTCCTCGGCGCCCTGGCCTCCGGGGGTGCGCCCCGCGCGGTGTGGACCGCGCTGCCCGGACCGCAGTGGGCCGAGGAGATCGCCCGCGCCGTGCAGGCCACGCTCGCCTCGGGGCGAGGCGCGCTCGTCGTCGTGCCGACCGGGCGGCCCGCCGCGCGCGTGGACGCCGCGCTCACCGCACTCCTCGGCGAGGGGCGGCACGCGCTGCTGACCGCAGACGCCGGGCAGGAGCGGCGCTATCGGGAGTGGCTGTCCGTGCGGCGCGGGGAGGTGCGGGCCGTCGTCGGGACGCGGGCCGCCATGTTCGCGCCCGTACGGGATCTGGGGCTCGTCGTCATCTGGGACGACGGGGACTCCAACCACAGTGACGACCACGCTCCCTTCCCGCATGTGCGGGAGGTCCTGGAGCTGCGGGCCGCGCGGGACAAGTGCGGCTTCCTGCTGGGAAGTTGGAGCTGCACGGTCGAGGCGGCTCAGCTCGTCGGGACCGGGTGGGCCGCGCCTCTGGTCGCCGACCGCGAGCAGGTGCGCGGGGCCGCGCCCCTCGTACGCACGGTGGGCGACGGGGACCTCGCGCGGGACGAGGCGGCGCGGGCCGCGCGGCTGCCGACGCTGGCCTGGCGGGCCGTACGGGAAGGGCTGAAGCACGGGCCCGTCCTGGTGCAGGTGCCACGGCGCGGCTACGTGCCGCGGCTCGCGTGTGAGCGCTGCCGGGAGCCCGCGCGGTGCCGACGGTGTGCCGGGCCGCTGGAGGCGCAGGAGAGTGGGGCCGCCCTGCGGTGCGGCTGGTGCGGGGTGGCGGAGACGGCCTGGCACTGCGGTTCCTGTGGCGGGTTCCGGCTGCGGGCGCAGATCGTCGGGGCGCGGCGGACCGCCGAGGAGCTGGGGCGTGCGTTTCCGGCGGTGCCGGTGCGGACCTCCGGGCGCGAGCAGGTGCTCGACACGGTGCCGGGGGCGCCCGCGCTGGTGGTGAGCACGCCGGGGGCGGAGCCCGTCGCCGAGGGCGGTTATGCCGCGGCTCTGCTGCTCGACGGGTGGGCCATGCTCGGCCGGCCCGATCTGCGGGCCGGGGAGGACGCGCTGCGGCGGTGGATCGGGGCCGCGTCGCTCGTACGTCCCCAAGGGGCGGGCGGTACCGTCGTGGTCGTCGCCGAGCCGACGCTGCGGCCCGTGCAGGCGCTCGTGCGGTGGGACCCGGTGGGGCACGCGGTGCGGGAGCTGGAGGAGCGGGCCGAGCTGGGATTCCCGCCGGTGTCGCGGATGGCGGCGGTCTCCGGGCCGCCGGAGGCGCTCACGGGGTTCCTCGCCGGGGCGGAACTCCCTTCCGACGCCGTGGTGCTGGGCCCCGTCCCGGTACGGGAGACGGGGCCCGGCCCCTCGCGGCGGCCCGGCGCGGCGCCGGTCGGCGAGCAGTGGGAGCGGGTCCTGGTCCGCGTACCGCCGGGCAGCGGCGCCGCACTCGCGGCCTCACTGAAGGCGGCGCAGGCCGCGAGGATGGCCCGGGGTGCGAAGGGGTCCCGGGAGGGCGGTGCCGAGGCGGTGCGGATCCGGGTGGATCCGCTGGACATCGGCTGAGGGGCGCGGGGGCCGGCTTTGGGCCGGGTAGTGCGTCGTGGATGTGTCGGGCCGGGTCCGAGGTGCCGGGTGCGGGGTGCCGGGTGCGGGGGTTCGGTCCGCTTTGCGTCGGGTGGCGCGTCTCGGGTGCGACCGCTTCCGTCGGGTTGCATCCCGGCTGCGTCGGGCCTGGGGTCCGGTTTGCGTTGGGTGCCGCATCCCGGATGCGTCGGGCCTGGGGTCCGGTTCGCGTCGGGTGGCGCGTCTTGATGCGCCTGCTTCGGTCGGGTGCCGCATCCCGGGTGCGTCGGGCCTGGGGTCCGGTTTGCGTTGGGTGCCGCATCCCGGATGAGTCGGGCCCGGGGACCGCTTCGCGTCGGGTGGCGCGTCTTGATGCGCCTGCTTCGGTCGGGTGCCGCATCCCGGGTGCGTCGGGCCTGGGGTCCGGTTCGCGTCGGGTGCCGCATCCCGGGTGCGTCGGGCCTGGGGTCCGGTTCGCGTCGGGTGGCGCGTCTTGATGCGTCCGCTTCCGTCGCGTGCCGCACCCCGGGTGCGTCGGGCCCGCGTCCGTCGCGTGTTGCGCCCCCCGCGCGCCGGGCCCCGCAAGCGTGCAGCCCGACAGCCGCGGCGCCGGACTGGTCACGCCCCCGCGCGCCGGGCGCGTCGGCATACGACTGCCCCCTCGCCACAGCAGGGAGGCAAGAGGGGGCGGTCGACAGGGCGGAGGCGGGGAGTCAGCCGGTGCGGGGGCCGGGGAAGGCGGGTGGCCTGGGGTCGTCGCGGAGGGTGGGGCTGCCCGCCGTCGGCTGGGTCGGCATCGCGCGGGCCGCGGGGACGCCCGGCAGGGGGGCGCCGACCGGGATCGGGCGGGTGGCCGTAGCCGTGGTGGCCGCGGCGGGAGCCGGGACCTCCGTCGCGCGCTCCGCCTCGGCCGCCGCCTGCATGGTGGCCCGCCGCGCGCCGTAACGGCGGTGGACGGCCTGCTTGGTGACGCCGAGGGCCGAGCCCACCGCGTCCCACGAGAACCCGAGGGAGCGGTCGAAGTCCACCGCCGCGGTGACCAGCGTCTCGACGCTGTCCCGCAGTTCCTGCGCGAGGCGGACGGTCGGGGCGGGAGCCCGCCCGTACACGACGAAGCCCGCGGAGGGGCTGGAGCGGCGCGGGCGGTAGACGTTGCCGAGCTGGGCGGTGAGGGTCCGCAGTGCGTCCACCTGCCGGCGGACCCGCTCGATGTCCCGCACCAAGAGGTGCAGGCTGGCCCGTGCCTGGGCGTCGTGGGTTGCGTGGTCGGCCATGAAGAAGCCTCTCGAACCGGCGTTGAAAAGGATCGAGCCGCATCCGCGGCCCATTGTGGTCAACTCTTTCTTGACCAACGCGCTAGCTCGTGTGGGGTCACGGTGCAGGGGCGTATGTGCATATGCGCAGGGCGCGCGACCGTTCGTACGCCCCCAAAGGCGTCAACGGAAGTCACCCGGAAGGCCGTCATGGGCGGGGTCGGGAGCGGCCCATAGACTGGTGCGCTGCCGTCGCTCCCACCAGAGATCCGAGGTACCACCCAGTGAAGCTCGTCTTCGCAGGCACTCCTGAGGTCGCCGTCCCCGCGCTGGACGCCCTGATCGCCTCCGACCGCCACGAGGTGGCCGCCGTCGTGACCCGTCCCGACGCGCCCGCGGGCCGCGGCCGCAGGCTCGTGGCGAGCCCGGTCGCGGAGCGCGCGCAGGAGGCGGGCATCGAGGTGCTGAAGCCCGCGAAGCCGCGTGACGAGGAGTTCCTGGCGCGGCTGCGCGAGATCGGGCCCGACTGCTGCCCCGTGGTCGCCTACGGCGCGCTGCTGCCCAAGGCGGCCCTGGACGTGCCGGCCCGCGGCTGGGTCAATCTGCACTTCTCGCTGCTGCCCGCCTGGCGCGGTGCCGCGCCCGTGCAGCACGCCGTGATGGCGGGCGACGAGATCACCGGCGCGTCGACCTTCCTGATCGAGCAGGGACTCGACTCCGGGCCGGTGTACGGCACGGTCACGGAGGCGGTGCGGCCCACCGACACCAGTGGCGACCTGCTCACCCGGCTGGCCTTCGCGGGCTCGGGGCTGCTCGTCGCGACCATGGACGGCATCGAGGACGGCAGCCTGAAGGCGGTGCCGCAGCCGGCCGACGGCATCACCCTCGCCCCGAAGATCACCGTCGAGGACGCCCAGGTGGACTGGGCCGCGCCCGCCCTGCGCGTCGACCGCGTGGTGCGCGGCTGCACCCCCGCGCCCGGCGCCTGGACGGTCTTCCGCGGCGAGCGGCTGAAGATCATCCAGGCCGCGCTCGTCCCGGACCGCACCGATCTCGCGCCCGGTGAGCTGTCGGCCGCCAAGAACAACGTGTACGTCGGTTCCGGCTCGCACGCCGTCGAGCTGCTCTGGGTGCAGCCGCAGGGCAAGAAGCCGATGCGGGGCGCTGACTGGGCGCGTGGGGTGCGGATCGCCCCCGGCGAGCGGCTGGGCGGCGGCGACGTAGGCTGAGTGGGTTCGTCCCATTCCAGCAGCGGAGCACCTTTGAACGACCAGCCGAACCGGCCTCCCCGTAAGCCCTCCGGCAAGCCGGGCACCTCCGGCAAGCCGGGCACCTCCGGCAAGCCGGGGAAGACCGGCAAGCCCTACCGCCGGCCCCAGAAGGACCCCGTCCGCTTCCTCGCCTTCGAGGCGCTGCGGGCCGTCGACGAGCGTGACGCGTACGCGAACCTCGTCCTGCCGCCCCTGCTGCGCAAGGCCAGGGAGAAGGAGGGACCCGAGAAGTTCGACGCGCGGGACGCGGCGCTCGCCACCGAGCTCGTCTACGGGACGCTGCGCCGCCAGGGGACGTACGACGCGATCGTGGCGGCCTGCATCGACCGGCCGCTGCGCGAGGTCGACCCGCCGGTGCTCGACGTGCTCAACCTGGGTGTGCACCAGCTGCTCGGCACGCGCATCCCGACGCACGCCGCCGTCTCCGCCTCGGTGGAGCTGGCGCGCGTGGTGCTCGGCGACGGGCGGGCCAAGTTCGTCAACGCCGTGCTCCGCAAGGTCTCCCAGGACGATCTCGACGGGTGGCTGGAGAAGGTCGCGCCGCCCTACGACGAGGACGCCGAGGACCACCTCGCCATCGTGCACTCGCACCCCCGCTGGGTCGTCTCGGCGCTGTGGGACGCGCTCGGCGGCGGCCGCGCCGGCATCGAGGACCTGCTCGAAGCCGACAACGAACGCCCGGAGGTCACGCTCGTGGCCCGGCCCGGCCGCTCCGGCGCCGATGAACTGCTCGACTCCGTGGGGGAGGAAAACGCGCTGCCGGGCCGCTGGTCGCCGTATGCCGTGCGGCTCAGCGAGGGCGGTGAACCCGGTCTCATCGAGGCCGTCCGTGAGGGCCGCGCGGGCGTACAGGACGAGGGCAGCCAGCTCGTCGCGCTCGCCCTCGCGAACGCCCCGCTGGAGGGCCCCGACGGGAAGTGGCTCGACGGCTGCGCGGGACCCGGCGGCAAGGCGGCCATGCTCGCCGGGCTCGCCGCCCAGCGCGGTGCCGTACTGCTCGCCGCCGAGAAGCTGCCGCACCGGGCCCGTCTTGTCGCGCAGGCGCTCGCCGGCAACCCCGGCCCGTACCAGGTTCTCGCCGCCGACGGCACCCGCCCGCCGTGGCGCCCCGGCACCTTCGACCGGGTCCTGATGGACGTGCCCTGCACGGGCCTCGGCGCGCTGCGCCGCCGCCCCGAGGCCCGCTGGCGCCGCCGCCCGGAGGACCTGGAGGGCTTCGCCCCGCTCCAGCGCGGCCTGCTGCGCACGGCGCTGGAGTCGGTGCGTGTCGGCGGTGTCGTCGGTTACGCCACCTGCTCACCGCACCTGGCCGAGACCCGCGCGGTCGTCGACGACGTCATCAAGCACACCGGCGGCGCCGAACTGCTCGACGCGCGGCCGCTGCTGCCCGGTGTCCCGGCGCTGGGCGAGGGTCCCGACGTACAGCTGTGGCCGCATCTGCACGGGACGGACGCGATGTATCTGGCGCTGATCCGGCGGACCGCGTGAGGCCGTCGGTCGCCAGGTCCTAAGGCGCCTTGGGGCCCGCCGCGTCCTGTTCGGGGCGGCGGGCCAGGGCGTGTGGCCACCACACCTTCGGGCCCACGTCCAGGAAGAGCGACGTGACCAGGACCGAACGTACGACGAAGGTGTCGAGCAGCACGCCGAGGGCGACCGCGAAGCCGATCTCGGCGAACGCCACCAGGGGGAGCGTGCCGAGGGCGGCGAACGTGCCCGCGAGGACCAGGCCCGCCGAGGTGATCACCGCGCCGGTCGCGGCGAGGCCCGTCAGGACGCCCGCGCGTGTGCCCTGGCGGCCCGCTTCCTCGCGGATGCGGGTGGCCAGGAAGATGTTGTAGTCGATGCCGAGCGCCACCAGGAACACGAAGACGAAGAGCGGGAAGTCGGTGGGCTCGCCCGCGTAGTCGAAGACGTGGCGGAAGGCGAGCGCGCTCAGGCCGAGGGCCGTCGCGAAGGACAGGACGACCGTCGCGATCAGCAGGAGCGGGGCCACCACCGCGCGCAACAGCGCCGCGAGGATCAGCAGGACCACGGCCAGGACCAGCGGGATCACCAGTCTGTTGTCGTGGGCCGTCGCGCGGTCCATGTCGAGCAGCGCCGCCGTGCCGCCGCCCACCTGCGCGTCCGCGCCGGGGACGGCGTGGACGGCGTCGCGCACCCGCTCCACGGTCCGCTTGGCGGCCGCGCTGTCCGGTGCGTCGGTCGGCGTCGCTTCCAGCAGTACCTTGCCGTCGTGCTCGGACCTGGTCCCGGGCGGTACGCCGACGCTGTCGCGCACCACGCCCCGGGTCTCCTGGACGGCCCGGGTGACGTCAGCGGCCCGTGCCTTGTCCGCCACGATCACCAGCGGATCGCCGGAGCCCGCCGGGAAGTGTTCGGCCAGTACCTCCTGGCCCGTGATCGAGTCCGGCTTGTCGGTGAACGTGTCGGCGTTGCCGAGCCCCTGTGCCCGCAGCTGGAACAGGCCCAGCGAGAGCAGGGCGAGCACGGCCGCCGTGGTGGTCCAGACCAGCCGGGGGCGGCGGTCGATGCGCCGGCCCGCGCGGGCCCACACACCGCGCTCGGTCGGCTCGGGGGAGCCCACGTGCGGGACCAGCGGCCAGAAGAACCACCGGCCGAAGATCACCAGGAGGGCGGGGAAGAGCGACAGCATCGCGAGGAGCCCGACGGCGACGCCGATCGCGGCGACCGGGCCGAGGCCCCGCGTCGAGTTCATCTCGGCGGCGAGCAGCACCAGCATGCTCAGGACGACGGTCGCGCCCGAGGCGAGTACCGCCGGGCCCGCCCGGTGCAGGGCGAGCGCCATCGCCTCGTGACGGTCCTCGTGGCGGCGCAGCTCTTCGCGATAGCGAGCGACCAGGAGCAGGGCGTAGTCGGTCCCCGCGCCGAAGACGAGGACGGTCAGGATGCCCGCGCTCTGGCCGTTGACCGTCAGGTCCGCGTGCTCGGCGAGCAGATAGATGAACGCCTGCGCGGTGAACAGCGCGACGATCACCGCGACCAGCGGGGCGAGCAGCAGGGTGGGGCTGCGGTAGGTGAGCAGCAGGATCACGACGACGATGCCCGCCGCCGAGTAGAGCAGCGTCGAGTCGATGCCCTCGAACGCCTCGGCCGAGTCCGCGGCCGTGCCGCCGGGCCCCGTGACGTGCACGCCCAGGCCGTCCCCGCCGCTGCCCACTCGCTCCCGGATGGAGTCGACGGCCGGGCCGATGCGCTCCCAGCCCTCGGCGTCCATCGTGATCGGGACGAAGATCTGGGCCGCCTCGGCGCCCGACTTCCTGTCGTGGACCGGGCCGCGGGTCTCCGCGCCGCGCACCCCGTGGCCGCGCAGCTCCTTGGCCTCGCGCACGTCCTCGGTGATCCGCGCGCGGTCCGCCTCGGTGAGGCCGCCTTCGCGGGCGTACACGACGACGGCGGGGATCACCTCGGGCCTGAACCCGTCGGCGACTTCGAGAACTTGGGTGGACTCGGCGGAGCCCGGCAGCCAGGACTCGGAGTCGTTCTCCTGGGCGTCGGTGAGCCGCTGCGCCAGCGGCGCCGCGACGATGATCACCACCAGCCAGAACAGCACCACCAGCCACTTGACGCGCCGCCCGCACACCAGCCACGCGACCCCGCGCCGGCCCTGCCCCTGTACGTCCGCCATGGCTTCCCCCCGCTTGCCGTGCGCGGTGCCGGTGAACGGCCCAGCATGGCACGCGGCACACGGCCGCGGGAGCCGCTGTGCCCACGGCTCGGACCGCGGTCGGCGACGGGCGCCGGGCATGGCAGTCTTGGGGCATGGCCGTGCAGATCAACCCCAGCATCCTGTCCGCGGACTTCGCCCGCCTTGCCGAGGAGGCAAAGGCCGTCGAGGGCGCCGACTGGCTCCATGTCGACGTGATGGACAACCACTTCGTCCCGAACCTCACCCTCGGCGTGCCGATCGTAGAGTCGCTGGCCCGCGCGACGGACACGCCGCTGGACTGCCACCTGATGATCGAGGACCCCGATCGCTGGGCCCCGCAGTACGTCGAAGCGGGCGCCGGATCCGTCACCTTCCACGCGGAGGCCGCCGCCGCTCCCGTGCGCCTGGCCCGCGAGATCCGCGCCAAGGGCGCCCGCGCCTCCATGGCGCTGAAGCCGGCGACGCCCATCGAGCCGTACGAGGATCTGCTCCCCGAGCTCGACATGCTGCTGATCATGACGGTCGAGCCGGGCTTCGGCGGCCAGGCGTTCCTCGACATCATGCTGCCCAAGATCCGCCGCACCCGTGAGCTGATCAGCAAGCACGGCCTGCAGCTGTGGCTCCAGGTCGACGGCGGCGTCTCGGCCTCCACGATCGAGCGCTGCGCCGAGGCGGGCGCCGATGTCTTCGTCGCGGGCTCCGCCGTCTACGGCGCCAAGGATCCGGCAGAAGCGGTACGTTCATTGCGTGACCAAGCGGCGGCAAAGACCGCGTCAAGTGCCTGGGCATGCGACCACTGAGCCACAGGAACGTGAACGCAGTCCCTCAGGGCTGATCGACTAGGCCGGATCTGCAAGGATGAACGGCGAACCCAGTTTGTGAACAGCAGTGAGGAGAGCGTCGTGTCGGCCATGTCGGCGGGTCGGTCAGCCATGCGGATGGGACCCGCGGAGCTGGTGCAGGCGGCGGCCATGGCCCGCCGCTTCTACCTCGAGGGCAAGTCCAAGATCCAGATCGCCGAGGAGTTCGGCGTCAGCCGCTTCAAGGTGGCCCGGGTTCTTGAGACCGCCCTTGAGCGGGATCTCGTACGTATCGAGATCCGGGTCCCGGCAGAGCTGGACGCCGAGCGCTCGGACGCGCTGCGCGCCCGCTACGGCCTGCGGCACGCCGTGGTCGTGGAGTCCCCGGCGCCCACCGACGAGATCGAGGACTCACCCGACCCCGAGAACCTCGGCGAGGTCGCGGCGGACCTGCTCGGCGAGCTCGTCACCGAGGGCGATGTGCTCGGCCTCGCCTGGGGCCGCTCCACGATCCACATGGCGGCCGCGCTCGACCAGCTGCCGCCGTGCACGGTCGTGCAGCTGACCGGTGTCTACGACGCGGGGACCGCCGAGCGCGGCTCGGTGGAGGCCGTGCGCCGCGCCGCGCAGGTCTCCGGCGGCGAGGCCCACCCCATCTACGCGCCGATGCTGCTGCCCGACCCCGCGACGGCCGCGGCGCTGCGCAACCAGACCGGCATCGCCCGCGCCTTCGACTACTTCGACAAGGTCACGGTCGCCGCGGTCTCCATCGGCTCCTGGGAGCCGGGCATCTCCACCGTCCACGACATGCTCAGCGACGAGGAGCGGGCGCATTACGCGTCGCTGGGAGTGGCCGCCGAGATGTCCGCGCACCTCTTCGACGCCGAAGGGCGCCGGGTCGGGCGGGACCTCGGGGAGCGGTGCATCACCGTCGAGGCGGACCGGCTCCGGCGGATTCCTGAGGTCGTCGCCATCGCGGGCGGGCAGCGGAAGGCCGCCGCGATCGACGCGGTGCTCCGGTCCGGGCTGGTCACCAGTCTGGTCACCGATACCGCCGCGGCTGATCAGCTGCTGGTGGCGGGGACGCCGCCCCGGCCCGCGTTGAATCGGGCCGACCCGGACGGTAACTGAGTACCTGCGGGTGCGTCGTGGCTGGTCGCGCCGTTCCCCGCGCCCCCTGCGGGGCGCGGGGTCGGGGTCAGACGGTCAGGCGCGTACGGATCTTCTCCAGCACCGAAGCGGCGTGCACGTCGAGGTAGAAGTGCCCGCCGGAGTACGTGTGCATCTCGAACTCCCCGCTCGTGAACTCGTACCAGTGCCGCGCCTCCTCGACGGAGACCTGCGGGTCCGCGTCGCCGGTCAGCACCACCAGCGGGCAGCCGAGCGGCGGGCCAGGCGCCAGGCGGTAGGTCTCCACGGCCCGGTAGTCGTTGCGCAGCGCGGGCAGCAGCATCTCCACCACGTCCGGGTCGTCCAGCAGGCTGCCCGCGGTGCCGCCCAGCTCCTTCATCTTGGCGATCAGACCCGCGTCGCTGCGCCGGTGCACACCCTCGTCACGCGAGAGTGAGGGAGCCGCGCGCCCGGAGGCGAAGAGCGACACCAGCTCGACGCCCTGCCGCTCCAGCCGCCGGGCGACCTCGAAGGCGACCAGCGCGCCCATGCTGTGGCCGAAGAACACCAGCGGTTTGTCGGCCCACTCCAGCAGCTCCCGCGTCAGTACGTCGGCCAGTTCGGTCACGCTGTCGACGCAGGGCTCCTTGCGGCGCTCCTGGCGGCCCGGGTACTGGACGGCCAGCACGTCGGCCACCGGCGACAGCTGCCGCGAGACCTGGAAGAAGTAGCTGGCGGCGCCGCCCGCGTGCGGGAAGCACACCAGGCGGACGCCCGCCTCGGAGGGGTGGAAGCGGCGTACGGACGGGGTGGTGCGTTCCGTCGTGTCTGTCGTCTCTGTCATGGCTGTGGTTGCTCCTCGGTACCGGACCTGTGGGGTGCGCCGACCACCCGGTCACGCACGGGCGTCGGCCGTCCTGCGGCCCCGCCACCGTTTCACCCAGTCCTCCAGGATGTCGACGGCCGCCTCCGTCCCCTTCTCGGCGCGCACGGCCTCGCCGACGCTCGCCGCCCGCCGGGCCATGCCCTGGTCGGTCAGCGCCTTGCCGAGCGCCTCGTCGAGCCGCTCGGCGGTGAACTTCGAGAAGGGGATGGGCTGCGGGGAGACACCCATGCGGTGCACCTGCGCCGCCCAGAACGGGCTGTCGGCGAACGTCGGCACGACGACCTGCGGGGTGCCCGAACGCAGCGCCTCACCCGTGGTGTTGCAGCCGCCGTGGTGGATGACGACCGAGGAGCGCGGGAACAGCCAGGGATAGTGCGCGTCCTCGACGCGGAACACGTCGTCCGGCACCTCGTCGGGGCCGCCGCCCACCAGGACCAGCCGCCGACCGTGCGAGCGGACCACGCCGAGCACCTTCTCCAGCGTCTTCTGCGGCTGGTGCACCGGCCAGATGCTGCCGAAGGAGAGCGTCACCGGGGCGTCCCCGGACTCCACGAAGTCGGCGAGCTCGGTGGAGGGGCTCCACTCGCGGTCCCAGAACCAGTAGCCGGTGAACCGCGACAGCGCGGGCCAGTCGGCGGGCTCCGTGAACATCTCCCGGGTCACCGGGCAGAGCAGCGGCACGTCGCGGCCCAGCTCGCGGTAGGGGGCGCCGAAGGGGAGCGCCGGCATGTTCGCGTCCTTGCGGTAACCGCGGATGGAGATCCAGTCCAGGAGGCCCGCCGCCCGGTGCGTCAGCCGGTTGTAGAGCGGCCCCAGCTTGCTCGGGGGCGCCATCATGGCGGGCCACCGGCCGGTGGGGTTCAGCGGCCACCAGGTCAGCGAGGCCCACGGTGACTTGCCGCCGTCCTCGAACAGGATGCGGCTCAGCACGCTGTTGACGACCAGGTCGGCTCCTTCGCACACCTCCCTGATGCGGGTGGCCAGGAAGCGGATGTGCTCCGGCGTCTGGCGCGGCACCTTGCGTGCCGCGCGGAAGAGCGAGGCGCCCTGCTGGAGGGCCTCGGCGAGCGCCGGGTGCGCCAGAAAGTCCCGTGGGCTGCCCGGGAGTTCGGCGAAGTCCAGGCCGGACTCGCGCACCAGCTTCTCGAAGTCCCCGTGGGTCGCCAGGATCACCGTGTGCCCCCGGGCCGTCAGGGTCTTGCCCAGTGCGATGAACGGCTGGACGTCGCCCCGTGAACCTGTGACGACGAGTGAGACGTGCATGTGTCCTCCGTACGAAAAGGGGTGGTTGAGGGGGAGGAGGCCGCAGCGCCTCAGTAGTGGGGGACGTAACGGTCGAGCATGCGGTCGAGGTAGTCGGGCGCGGTCACCGAGCGCATGGCGGGCAGCAGTTCGCAGAGCTTCTCGACCGACACCGGGGTCCGGGCCACCGGGACGTCGACGATCTCGTGCCGGGCGGAGAGGCCCAGGCGTCGCTCGATGCCGTGGACGAGCGCCTCGACGGGCCGCGGTGTTCCCGAGGCGACGTTGACGACCTCGTTGTCGATGCCGCGTTCGAGCAGTCCGTCGATGGCCCGGACCAGGTCGGCCACGTCCACGAGGTCGCGGTGCGCGCCCTGGTACAGCTGTACGCTGCCGCCGCGCACCTGCCGGACGAGCGCGGGCAGCAGCTGGTGCGGGCGCTGCCAGCGGCCCGTGGCGTGGCTCACCCGCAGCACGAGCCAGGGAGCGCCCGATGTGGCGACGAGGCTCTCCAGCCGCAGTTTCTGTATGCCGTAGGGCGAGGTGGGCCGCAGTTCGGCGTCCTCGGCCAGCGGTGTCTCCCCGGTGCCGTAGAGCGCGTGGGACGCGCTGGAGAGGAACACCACGAGCCGGCCTTCGGCGCGGCATCCGCGGGTGATCTCCTCCACCAGGGCCGCCTCGCGGTCGAACTCCTCGGCCGCGCTGACGCTGGTGCTGGAGACGCCGGCGGCCAGCACCGTGGCGTGCGGGTGGCGCTCGCCGACGGCGGCCAGGTTGCGGGCGATGAACCCCTTGCCGACGATCTCCATCAGGGCCCCTCCCCCGTGGCGGTGACGCGGACCGCCGACTTCTGTATGCCGTCGAGCAGTTCGGCGGTCCGTACGGTGGTGGCCGCCCAGGCGTCGTGGCCGGGGTCGGTGCCGGTGGCGGCGGTCTTCCGCACCGCCGCGGCGAACGCGGCCACCGAGCCGGCGAACTGGTGCTCGGCGGGGAGCACGATCTCCTCGGCGTGGTCCTGCTCCTCGATGCGCACCAGCGGCGCCGCCGTCGCCGCCGGTGTGAAGGCGCGGTCCACGAAGAGCCGTGCCTCGCTGCCCCACAGGGTGTAGCGCGAGCCGTAGGCGTGCATGAAGCCGAAGCTGAGCGTCGCGATCTCTCCGGAAGCCGCGGCGAGCACCGCGCTGCCGGCGACATCGACGCCCGTGGCCGGGTCGTCGTGCAGCACCGCGCCCGCGACGGTGAGGTCGTCGCCGAGGTGGTACTGCGCCAGCCGTACGGGGTAGATGCCCGCGTCAAGGAGGGCGCCGCCGCCCAGCTCGGGGCGGTAGCGGACGTCGTGCGCGGGCAGCGGCGGGAAGCAGAACGCGGCCTCGACGTGCCGCAGCCGGCCGAGGCGGCCCTCCGCGACCAGCTCGGCCACGCGCCGGTGGAGCCCGTGGTGGACGAAGGCGATGTTCTCGCGCAGCACCAGGTTCCGCTCCCGGGCGAGCCGGGCCAGCGCCGCCGTGTCCGCCGCGCCGGTGGTCAGCGGCTTCTCGGCCAGGACGTGCTTGCCGGCGTCGAGCGCGGCCCGCGTCCAGGGGAAGTGCAGGGAGTTGGGGACCGATACGTACACCGCGTCGATGTCGTCCCGCTCCAGGAGACGCTCGTAGCCGTGCACGGCCTCGCAGTCGAAGTCGGCGGCGAACCGCTCCGCCTTCGCCCGCTCGCGGCTGGCGATGGCGGCGACGGCGGTGTCGGGCACCTCGCGCAGCGCGGGCAGCGTGCGCCGCGCGGCGATCGAGGACGCGCCGAGCACGCCGACCCGCAGCGGGCCGGACGGGGTGGAGGTACTCACGTTCATTCCCCTCTGGTCTGACGCAGCAGGCTGTGCAGGCAGGCGAGGAGGCTTCTGGCCTGGATGTTCAGGTAGTTGCTGTGCTGTACGAGGCCCGACAGCTGGTGGGCGGTCAGCCAGCGGAAGCCGTCCGGTTCCACGAGCTCGCTCTCCGGGGGGCGTTCCACGATCAGATAGCGGCTGCGGGTGTGGAAGAACCGGCCGCCCTCCTCGGAGAGGACGGTGTCGAAGCGGATCGTCTCGGCGGGGGCGTGCAGCACCTCGTCCAGGAACGGGGGAGCGGCCTCGGCCGGCAGCACGGCGTAGTTCTCCGGGGTGCACTGCACGGTGGGCGCCAGCTCGACCGCGTCCATGAAGCCCGGTTCGGACGCGACCCGGGTCAGAGCGTGCAGCACACCGCCGATCCGCTGCACCAGGAAGGCGATGACGCCCTGGCCGCGCGCCGCGATCATCGGCTGGGTCCAGCCTCCGACCTCGCGGCTGCCGGTGCGCACGTCGACCGCCATCACATCGAAGAACAGGCCGGATTCGTGCGAGATCCGGTCGGCGGAGCGCTGCCAGCCCCGGACACCGGCGAGGCCCACGAGGGTCGCCTCGCCCTCGAAGCCCGCCCGGGCGTCGGTGAACCAGTTGCGTACGCTGCCCGCCGAGTGCAGGGCGCCGTGGCCGGGGTCCAGCGATCTGGCCAGCGCGGAGTGGATGGTCTCGTCCGCGACCGGGTCGGGGGATCGCCGGTCGCCGTCCGCCGGCCGGGGGTACCCGGAGCCGGTGAACGGGAGGCAGGACATGACCGTCCGCGCGTCCATGTTCACTAAGTCGTCCACTGCAAGCAGGGCATGCAACTGCCCGACGGACAGCCAGCGGAAGCCGTCCAGGAGCTCCACGTCCTCGGTTGTCCCGACGACGATGTTTCGATTCCGTTTACGGTAGAACCAGGAACCTTGTTCCGATTGGAGCACATCAGCGAGAACGTGCTGCGGTGCGGCGTTCCGGAAGTAGTCGAGATAGGGCACGGGGCGGCCGCCGTGTACCCGGGTGTAGTTGCTTCTGGTCGCCTGCACGGTGGGCGAGAGCTGTACTCCGTTGTGGTTTCCCGGTTCCATCTTCGCCTGCATCAGGCAGTGCGGTATCCCGTCGAATTCCTTGACCAGAATGCCAAGGACGCCGACTTCGGGCTGATGGATGACCGGTTGCTCCCAACAGGGCACCGGGCCGGTGTCGCGGACCCGTAGACCTCGTACCGAAAAGAACCGGCCACTGTCGTGTACGAGGTTTCCGTCCGGCTCCCCGAACCGCCAACCCTTCAGTTCTGTAAACGGGATGCAACGAACATTTGACTGTTCGGTGTCGCTGTAGGCGGCGAACCAGGCGTGGAAATCACGCAGGCTCGTGACGGCGTGGTCCGGGTCGCGCATGGACCGGGCGATCCCGGCGACCGAGCCGGTCCCCGCCCTGGTCAACACGGTGGCGCTGCCCGGCTGGGCGTGCGTCATCAGTCGCTCCTTGTCCCTGGCGCGGTGTGCGAACTGGTGGGGGGAGGCTCCGCAATTGGGATGGCCGGCGGTGGCGCGGCTTCGGGCATCGCCCACATCCCCTATTCCCGGGGGAGTGTGCATCTAGTCCTACGATTTCCGGCCCCGGCCAGTCCTACGTCCCGCCCGCTCCGACTGTCAACCGCATTCCTCTGTGCGCCCGCATGAGTCCGCCGACCCCTGTTACCGGGCGTCCGTACAGGCGTGGAGCCACTTCTTCGACAAGTGCCAGGGGCAGGTCGTGCACCATGAGGGGAAGCTGTGACTCCTGTCACATTGTCACCCTCGTGAGGGGTGTGGCAGAGTCGATGTACGCATTTGAACTGCTCTATTTCCGCGGCCAATTGACAAACTCTCTGATAAATCTTCCTGGCGCCCCTTGCGGCCCTACAGGTGGAAATTGGACGGCACTTGTCGGTCCAAAGGTATTCGGAACGATTTCGGCGTATCTGAAGATCCAAGCGGGGGTTCCATTTTGTCCAGGGCTGCTCGTCCGGCGCAGCACGGTGATGACGGTGACCAGATAGCGGTGGTGGGGCTCTCCTGCCGGCTGCCGCAGGCCGGTTCGGTGGCGCGGTTATGGCGGCTCCTCCGTGACGGTGTAGACGCGATCAGCTCTTTACCGGAGGGCCGATGGCAACAACGCCTGTCGGATGACGGGGAGTTGACCTCGAAACGAGGCGGTTTCCTCGACCGAGTGGACCAGTTCGACGCCGACTTCTTCGGCATCTCGCCGCGCGAGGCCGCGGCCATGGACCCCCAGCAGCGCCTCGCGCTGGAACTCGGCTGGGAGCTGCTGGAGAACGGCGGCATCACCCCGGACCGCATGGAGGGGCGGCGCGCCGGCGTCTTCGTGGGCGCCATGAGCGACGACTACGCCACCCTCACCCGGCAGCGCAGCTCCGCGGCCGTCTCGCACCACACACTCGCCGGTCTCCAGCGCAGCATGATCGCCAACCGGCTCTCCTACCTCCTCGGCCTCAACGGCCCCAGCCTGACCGTCGATTCGGGTCAGTCCTCCTCCCTCGTCGCCGTCCACATGGCGTGCCAGAGCCTCCGTGCCGGGGAGTGCGAGACCGCCCTCGCCGGCGGCGTCAACCTGAACCTCACCTTCGACGGCACCCTGACCGTCTCCCGGTTCGGCGGACTCTCCCCCGACGGCCGCTGCCACACCTTCGACTCCCGCGCCAACGGCTACGTACGAGGCGAGGGCGGCGGGTTCGTCCTGCTCAAGCCGCTGGCCCATGCGCTGCGGGACGGCGACCACGTCCACGGCGTACTGCGCGGCAGCGCCGTCAACAACGACGGCGGCGGCGACAGCCTCACCACTCCCAGCCGACAGGCCCAGGAGGACGTGCTCCGCCGCGCCCACGAGGCGGCAGGCGTACGCCCCGAAGACATCCAGTACGTCGAACTCCACGGCACCGGCACGGCCGTCGGCGACCCCATCGAGGCGGCGGCGCTGGCCACGGTCATCGGCGCCGCCCGCCCGGCGGACGCACCGCTGCGGGTCGGCTCGGCCAAGACGAACGTCGGCCACCTGGAGGGCGCCGCCGGCATCGTCGGCCTCATCAAGGTCCTGCTCTCCCTGGAAGCGGGCGAGCTGCCCGCCAGCCTCAACTTCGAGACGCCCAACCCGGCCATCCCGCTGGACGACTGGCACCTCCAGGTCCAGACCGAGCGCTCGGCCTGGCCGCGCCCGGACGCACCGCTGGTCGCCGGAGTGTCCTCCTTCGGCATGGGCGGTACGAACGCGCATGTGATCGTGGAGCAGGCCCCGGTGATCGCGGAAGCCGCGGCCGAGCCGGGTCCGGCCGGCGTGGCGGCCGGTGTGGTGGCCGGTAGCGGCGTGGTGCCGTGGGTGGTGTCGGGCCGGTCGGCCGCGGCGCTGCGTGGGCAGGCCGCGCGGTTGCGCGAGTTCCTGGCCGACTCCGGGACGGCGTCGATCGCGGACGTCGGCTGGTCGCTGGCGACTTCGCGGGCGGGCCTTGAGCACCGCGCCGTGGTGCTCGGCTCGGACCGCGAGGAGCTGCTCGCCGCGCTGGAGGCGGTCGCGGCGGGAGAGCCCGCCGAGGGTGTCGTGTCCGGTGCGGCACCTGAAGCCGCGTCGGACCCGGTGTTCGTCTTCCCGGGCCAGGGCTCGCAGTGGGCGGGCATGGCGACCCAACTCCTGGATTCCTCAACGGCGTTCGCGGAGCGGTTCGGCAAGTGTGCTGCCGCGTTGGCGCCGCACATCGACTGGGTGCCGGTGGATGTACTGCGGGAGCGCCAGGGAGCGCCGTCGCTGGACCGGGTGGACGTGGTCCAGCCGATGCTGTGGGCGGTCATGGTCTCGCTCGCCGAGGTGTGGCGCGCCCACGGGGTGCGGCCCGCCGCCGTGGTCGGGCACTCCCAGGGGGAGATCGCGGCCGCCGCCGTCGCGGGAACGCTGTCCCTCCAGGACGCGGCGCGGATCGTCGCACTCCGGAGCCAGTTGATCGGGCGTGAGCTGGCCGGGCAGGGCGGCATGGTGTCGCTGCCGCTCGCGGAGGCCGCCGCGAGAGAGCTGATCGAGCCCTGGACGGACCGCATGGGCGTCGCCACCGTCAACGGCCCGCAGTCCACCGTGGTCGCCGGTGAGGCCGCCGCGCTGGACGAGCTGATGGCCGCTTGCGAGCGGGGCGACGTCAACGCGCGCCGCATTCCGGTGGACTACGGCTCCCACACCCCGCAGGTCGAGCTGGTGCGCGAGGCCCTCCTTGAGCTCGCCGCTCCCGTGGCGCCGCGCTCGGGCGAGATACCCATGTACTCGACCGTCACCGGCGAACCGGTCGACGGGGAGCTGCTGGACGCCGACTACTGGTACCGCAATCTTCGGCAGCCGGTGCGGTTCCACGACACGGTACGCGGGCTCATCGCCGCCGGTCACACCACGTTCATCGAGGTCAGCCCGCATCCCGTGCTGACCACCCCGGTCGAGGAGACCGGCGAGACGGAGGGGGTCGACGTCTTCGCGGGCGGCACCCTGCGCCGCGACCAGGGCGACGGCCGCCGCTTCCTCACCTCGCTGGCCGCGCTTTGGGCGCACGGCGGCACCCCCGACTGGTCCGAGGTGTTCACGGGTACGGGCGCCAGGCGCACCGGGCTGCCCACGTACGCCTTCCAGCGCCGCACCTACTGGCTGGACGGGGCGCTCACGGCCCCCGACGCCACAGCCACCGCGCCGGTCGACGTGCAGGGCAGCGGTACCGAGGCGGCCCCTTCCGGGGCGGCCGGGACGCCGGACGCCGCCCACGCCGTACGGGCACAGACAGCCGCCGTGCTGGGCCACGCCACGCCGGACGAGATCGACACACGCCGCTCGTTCAAGGACCTCGGCTTCGACTCGATCATGCTCGGTGACCTGCGCGGCCGGCTGAACACCGTGCTGGGGCGGCGGCTGACCATGGCCACCCTCTTCTCCCACCCGACACCGGCCCGGCTCGCGGCCCACCTGGAGTCCGTGAGCGACGGCGCCGAAGACCGCCGTACGGCCGTCGCGGTCCGCGCGCCGGCCCGGGACGGCGCGGCGGCCGCGGGCGACGACCCCATCGCCATCGTGGCCATGAGCTGCCGCTTCCCCGGCGGAGTGGCCTCCCCCGAGGACCTGTGGCGCCTCGTCTCCGAGGGCCGCGACGCGATCTCCGACTTCCCCGAGGACCGCGGCTGGGACCTGGCGCGGCTGCTGAGCCCCGAGGGGCAGGGCCGGGTCTCCACCGCGGTCGGCGGATTCGTCGACGGCGTCACCGACTTCGACCCCCGCTTCTTCGGCATCTCCCCGCGCGAGGCGCTGGCGATGGACCCGCAGCAGCGGCTGCTCCTGGAGACCTCCTGGGAGCTCCTGGAGCGCGCCGGAATCGACCCCGACGTGCTGCGCGGCACCAGGACCGGCGTGTTCGTCGGCACGATGGACCAGGAGTACGGGCCCCGGCTGCACGAGGCGCCCGAGACGCTCGACGGCCTGATGCTCACCGGCAAGACCACCAGCGTCGCCTCGGGCCGCATCTCCTACGTCCTCGGCCTGACCGGGCCCGCGCTCACCGTGGACACCGCCTGCTCGTCGTCGCTGGTGGCGCTGCACCTGGCCGTGGAGTCCCTGCGGCGCGGCGAGTGCTCGCTCGCGCTCGCGGGCGGCGCCACGGTCCTGTCGACACCGGGCATCTTCACCGAGCTGACCAGCCAGCGGGGGCTTGCGCTCGACGGCCGGTGCAAGGCGTTCGCCGCGGCCGCCGACGGCACCGGCTTCTCGGAAGGCGCCGGGATGCTGCTGGTCGAGCGGCTCTCGGACGCGCGCCGCAACGGCCACCGCGTGCTGGCGGTCGTACGCGGCTCCGCGGTCAACCAGGACGGCGCCTCCAACGGCCTGACCGCACCCAACGGGCTCTCGCAGCAGCAGGTCATCCGCGACACCTGGGAGCGCGCGGGGCTCGCGTCCGCCGACGTGGACATGGTGGAGGCGCACGGCACCGGAACCGCGCTCGGCGACCCCATCGAGGCGGAGGCGCTCCTCGCGACGTACGGCCAGGACCGCCCGGAGGACCGGCCGCTGCTGCTCGGCTCCCTGAAGTCCAACATCGGCCACACCCAGGCGGCCGCGGGCGTCGCGGGCGTCATCAAATCAGTGCTGGCCATCCGGCACGGCCTGGTGCCGCGCACCCTGCACGTCGACGGGCCGACCCCCGAGGTGGACTGGTCCGCCGGCGCGGTACGGCTGGCCACCGAGAGCACCCCGTGGCCCGAGGACAGCCCGGTCAGGCGCGCCGGCGTCTCCTCGTTCGGCATCAGCGGCACCAACGCCCACGTGATCCTCGAACAGGCACCCGAGGACGATCCGGCCCCTGTCTCCGCTGCGCACGCATCGTCCGACGGTGGTGCGCTGCCCTGGGTGGTCTCGGGCCGCACCGCGGCGGGACTGCGCGCACAGGCGGCGCGGCTGCGGGAGTTCGCCGCCGGCAGCGCGGCGACGGACGAGGAGCTGGGGCGCGCCCTGGCCACCACCAGGTCGGCGCTCGAACACCGCGCCGTCGTGGTGGCCGAGGACCGCGAGACGTTCCTGACCGGACTCGACGCCCTGGCGGCGGGACAGTCCGCGGCCCACGTGCTGAGCGGCCGGGCGTCCGACGATCCCGGCGGCGTCGTGTTCGTCTTCCCCGGCCAGGGCAGCCAGTGGGCCGGTATGGCCGTCGAACTGCTCGGCTCCTCCGAGGTGTTCGCACACTGGATGGGGGAGTGCGACCGGGCGATCGGGTCCTTCGTGGACTGGTCGGTGCTCGACGTGCTGCGCGGCGACCCGGAGCTGCTCGAGCGCATCGAGATCCTCCAGCCGGTGCTGTTCGCGGTGATGGTGTCGCTGGCGCAGATGTGGCGGGCCTTCGGCGTGGAGCCGGGCGCCGTGGTGGGCCATTCCCAGGGCGAGATCGCGGCCGCGTTCGTGGCCGGCGCGCTGAGCCTGGAGGACGCGGTCAGGATCGTCGTCCTGCGCAGTCAGCTCTTCGCGGACGAACTCATGGGCAACGGCGCGATCGCCTCGGTGGCGCTGCCGGCCGAGGAGGTCCAGCAGCTGATCGAGGACCGGCCCGGCCTCTCACTGGCCGGTGTCAACAGCCCCAATGCGTGCACGGTGGGCGGCCCGCTGGACGAACTCGACGCGTTCGTCGAGCTGTTGGTGGGCCGGGGCGAGCGGGCGCGCGTCGTGCCCTCGACGGTGGCGTCGCACGGCCCCCAGGTCGAGCCGCTCAAGGAACGCCTCCTGGAGATGCTCGCGCCGACGACCCCCAAGGCGGGCAGCGTCCCGTTCTACTCGGCGGTCACCGGTGAGCGCGTCGACACGCTGAAGCTGGACGCGGAGTACTGGTACCTGAACGCGCGCGAGCCGATCGCGTTCACCGAGGTGACGCGCGCGCTCATGGACGACGGCTACCGGGTCTTCGTGGAGTCGAGCGCGCACCCCGTGCTGACCACCCCGCTCCAGGCCATCGGCCACGCCGCCGAACGTGGCCTCCTGTGCGTCGGCACGCTCCGGCGCGACCAGGGCGGCATCGGCCAGATGCTCGGCTCGCTCGGTGAGCTGTGGATCGGCGGCGTCCGGCCCGACTGGTCCGCGCTGTTCGGGTCCGCTGTCGGCGGTACGGAGCCGGTCGACGGTATCGAGCCGGTCGACCGTACCGAGCCGGTCGAGCTGCCCACGTACGCCTTCCAGCGCGACCGCTACTGGCTGGCGCCCGCGGCCGCCGGCGCGCCGGTCCAGGTCGAACTGCCCTCCGTGCCGGTCACCGAGCCGGTCGACGGCTTCCGGCGCAAGGTGCTCGACGCGCCCACCGACGCCCGGCGGCTGCGCGTCGTCCTGGACGAGGTGTGCGCCCAGGCCGCGGCCGTCCTCGGCTGGGACTCGCCGCGGGAGGTCGAGGTCCAGCGGGCGTTCCGCGAGTCCGGCTTCGACTCGCTGACCGCCGTCGACCTGCGCAACCGGCTGGGCATCGCGACCGGCCAGACCCTCGCGCCGACCGCCGTCTTCGACTACCCGACGCCGCTGCGGCTTGCCGAGTACTTGCGGGACCGGGTGCTCGGGGCGGGTGAGGCGGTCGGCGTGGGCGATGCGGACGACACGGTTGGCGTGGACGGTGAGGGCGGTGCGTACGGCGCGGATGGTGCGTACGGCGCGGGTGGTGCCTACGGTGCGGATGGGGCGTACGGCGCGGATGGCGTGGTCAGGTCGCATCGCGCGACCTCGGGCTCCGCCGCCCCGCGCTCCCGCGCGGCGGCCGTGGGCGACGACCCCATCGCCATCGTGGCCACCAGCTGCCGCTTCCCCGGCGGCGTACGCTCGCCGGAGGACCTGTGGTGGCTGCTCGCCGAGGGTGGCGACGCCATCAGCGGGCTGCCGGACAACCGCGGCTGGGACCTCGACGCGCTGTACGACCCGGGCGCCACGCGGGCGGGCACCAGCTATGTCGACCAGGGTGGATTCCTGCACGACGCGGGCCAGTTCGACGCCTCCTTCTTCGGGATCTCGCCGCGCGAGGCCGTCGCCATGGACCCGCAGCAGCGGCTGCTCCTGGAGACCTCCTGGGAGGCCATGGAGCGCGCGGGCCTCGACCCGGCGTCGCTGCGCGGCAGCAGGACCGGCGTGTTCGTCGGCGCCGTCCCGCACGGCTACGGCACCGACGCCACCAACGCCGATGAATCCGGCGGCTACCTGTTCACGGGCGCCGCGGGCAGTGTGGCCTCGGGGCGTATCGCGTACAGCTTCGGTCTGACGGGTCCGGCGGTGACGGTGGACACGGCGTGCTCGTCGTCGCTGGTGGCGCTGCATCTGGCGGTGCAGGCGCTGCGGCAGGGCGAGTGCTCGATGGCGCTCGCCGGCGGAGTGACGGTGATGTCGACCCCGGGGGTCTTCACCGAGTTCAGCCAGCAGCGCGGGCTCGCCCCCGACGGCCGCTGCAAGCCCTTCGCCGCGGCGGCGGACGGTACGTCCTGGAGCGAGGGCGTCGGCGTGCTGCTCCTGGAACCGCTGTCCCGGGCGCGGCGCAACGGCCACCAGGTGCTGGCGGTGATCCGTGGCTCGGCGGTCAACCAGGACGGTGCCTCCAATGGCCTGACCGCGCCCAACGGGCCCTCTCAGCAGCGCGTCATCCGGCAGGCGCTCGCCAACGCCGGGCTCGCCCCGTCCGACGTCGACGTGGTGGAGGCGCACGGCACGGGCACCACCTTGGGCGACCCGATCGAGGCGCAGGCGCTGCTGGCGACGTACGGCCAGGACCGCCCCGCTGACCGTCCCTTGCTGCTCGGCTCGCTGAAGTCGAACATCGGCCACACCTCCGCCGTCGCCGGTGTGGCGGGCGTCATCAAGGTGGTCGAGTCGATGCGGCACGGTGTGGTGCCGAGGACGTTGCATGTCGATGAGCCGACGCCGCATGTGGACTGGGCTTCGGGTGCGGTGGAGTTGGTGACCGAGGGTCGTGCGTGGCCGGAGACGGGGCGTGCGCGGCGTGCGGGTGTGTCGTCGTTCGGTGTGAGTGGCACGAACGCGCATGTGATCGTGGAGCAGGCTCCGGTGCCGGTGGAAGCCGAGGCTGAGCCCGGTCCGGTTGGTGTGGTGGCCGGTGGTGGTGTGGTGCCGTGGGTGGTGTCGGGCCGGTCGGCCGCGGCGCTGCGTGGGCAGGCCGGGCGGTTGCGGGAGTTCGCGGCGGCTTCCGAGGCGTCGGTCGCCGACGTGGGCTGGTCGTTGGCGTCGTCGCGGGCGGGTCTTGAGCACCGGGCCGTGGTGCTCGGTTCGGATCGTGAGGAGTTGCTCGCCGCTCTGAAGGCTCTGGAGGAGGGCGAACCGGCCTCCGGAGTCGTCTCGGGCGTCGCCTCGGAGAGCGCGTCGGAGGTGGTGTTCGTCTTCCCCGGCCAGGGTTCGCAGTGGGCGGGCATGGCGATCCAACTCTTGGATTCCTCGCCGGTGTTCGCCCACCGGTTCACGCAGTGCGCGGCCGCGTTGGCGCCGCACATCGATTGGGTGCCCGAGGACGTTCTGCGAGAGCGGGA
>NZ_JBSFRK010000061.1:0-38475 GCF_053589195.1 Streptomyces sp. NPDC003379
CCGGATGGCCACCTTGCGGGCCGCCGCGCAGCGGCGGTTTGGGGTGGGGCGGGTTGGCCGTGGGGCGAGGGGGTGCTCTGCCCAGGGTCTCAGCAGGCGGCCGCGGTCGAGGTGCCGTCGTTCCTGCGTGGACGTCTCGACGCGGGGTGCACGGGCGGGTGGGTGGGAGGCATCCGCCGCGAAGCGGCGGGGAGGGGCGCCTTCGGCCGCCCGAGCCGGACAGCCGCCCGCCCGCCAAGGCGCCCCCGCCAAGCCAAGGCGCCCCCGCCAGCTTCAGCTCAGGATCACGCTCCGCGTCAGGTTCCGAGGGCGGTCCGGGTCGTAGCCGCGGGATTCCGCCAGCGCCACCGCGAGCCGCTGCGCGCGGATCAGGTCCGCCAGGGGGTCCGTCTCCTGGCGGGCGACCAGTTCGCCGCCCACGCGGGCCACGTCACCCGCGAGGCCCTCCGGAAGCTTGCCGAACATCCATGCCACGCGGCCGGGACCGGTGATGGAGATCGGACCGTGGCGGTACTCCATCGCCGGGTACGACTCCGTCCACGCCCCCGCCGCCTCCCGCATCTTCAGCGCCGCCTCCAGGGCCAGTCCGTACGTCCAGCCGCGGCCCAGGAACGTCCACTGCTCCGCCCCGACCACCGCCGGCGGCAACGGCTCCGTCACCGCGAGTTCCGCGTCGACCGCCGCCTCGGCCACCGACTTCACGCCGGGGATGTCGCCGAGCCCGGCCCGCAGGAAGGAGAGCGCGGTCGTGGCGAAGCGGGTCTGGACGACCGACTCCTCGTCCGCCCAGTCCAGGACGGCCACCGCGTCCGCCGCGTCCATGACCGGCGTCTTCGGATCGGCGGTCAGCGCGACCGTCGGGACCGTGCCCTTCAGCTGCCCGAGGAGTTCCAGGACCTCCGTCGTCGTGCCGGACCGGGTGATCGCCACCACCCGGTCGTAGCGCCGCCCGGACGGGAACTCCGACGACGCGAAGGCGTCCGTCTCCCCCTGCCCGGCGGCCTCGCGCAGCGCCGCGTACGCGATGGCCATGAACCACGACGTCCCGCACCCGGTGACGGCCACCCGCTCGCCCGGCTCCGGCAGTCCGTCGAACGATGCGGCCGCCTCCGCCGCCCGGTGCCAGCAGGCGGGCTGAGTGGCTATTTCTGCTGCGGTACGCGACATGCGCCAAGGCTCCTCGTCAGTGCGGAACTGTTTCGGGACTTCGGACGTGCTCGGACTGCTCGGACTGCTCGTGAACGTGACGTGCATAGCAGCCAGGGCCTCCGCAGAGCAACGGCCCTCCCCCCACCGGAGCCCGTTGCACAAGTGATACTCGGGTGGTGTAGACCTTGTGTCCGGACTCGGGAGAAACTCGCAGTTCAACAGTGCTGGGACGCAGAAGCCCCCAGTAAGTACGCGGAAGCGATGAGGGTGGGACAGCTGTGCAGCGGCGCGTGACAGGACTGACCGCGGCGGTGGCCGCACTGGGCATGGCGGGCGTGCTCGCCGGCTGCGGCGGTCCCGGCGACTCCGGCGACGTCACCCTCAAGCTGGTGGCCGCCGACTACGGCGACTCCGCGGCGAACAGCTCCAAGAAGTACTGGGACAAGGTCGTCGAGGGCTTCGAGAAGGACAACCCCGGCATCAACGTCGAGGTGACCGTCCACTCCTGGAACGACGTGGACCGCGAGGTCAAGGAGATGGTCAAGAAGGGCGAGGCCCCTGACCTGGCGCAGATCGGCGCGTACGCCGACTACGCCGCGCAGGACAAGCTCTACGAGGCCGACGAACTCCTCTCCATCGCCACCCAGGCCGACTTCCTGGCCCCGCTCGCCCAGGCCGGCGAGGTCAACCGCATCCAGTACGGCATGCCGTTCGCCTCCTCCACGCGCCTGCTCTTCTACAACACCAAGCTGTTCAAGGACGCCGACCTCACCCCGCCGCAGAGCTGGAGCGAGCTGCAGAGCGACGCGAAGGCCCTCAAGGCGCGCGGCGTGAAGATCCCGTACGCGCTGCCGCTCGGCCCCGAGGAGGCGCCCGCCGAGACGCTGATGTGGATGCTCAGCGGCGGCGGCGGTTACACCGACAACGTCGGCTCGTACGACATCGACTCCAAGCAGAACGCGAAGACGTTCTCCTGGCTGCGCGACGAGCTCGTCGGCAAGGGCCTGACGGGCCCGACGCCGCCCGGCGAGATGAACCGCGCCGAGGCGTTCGCCGCGTTCTCGCGCGGCGAGGTCGGCATGCTCAACGGTCACCCGACGCTGATGAAGATGGCCGCCAAGAAGGGCGTGAAGTTCGGCATGGTGCCGGCGCCCGGCATCAACGGCAAGGCGCGGGCCACGATGGGCGTCGCCGACTGGATGATGGCGTTCAAGCAGAACGGCCACCGCAAGGAGGCCGGCAAGTTCCTCGACTACGTCTACAGCAAGAAGAACGTGCTCGACTTCTCCAACGAGTACGACATTCTCCCCGTGACGACCTCCGCGTCCGAGACGATGGCCAAGGACCGCGGCCACACCGAGCTGGGCAAGTTCCTCAACGAGCTGCCGACCTCGCAGCTCTACCCGGTGGGCAAGACGTCGTGGGCGCAGGTCTCGGCCGACATCAAGAAGCAGATCGGCAGGACCGTCGGCAAGAACGGCAACCCCTCCTCGACCCTCGCCCAGATCCAGAACAAGGCGGCGTCCGCGGAGAACGCGGAATAGCGTGGGTCGTATGACCGACCACGAACCCGGCCATGAACTCTCCGATCAGGGGCTCTCTGATCGGGGACTCTCCGATCGGGATCGCGCCGTCCTCGCCCTGGAGCGGCGCTCCTGGCCGGGCCCCGGCGCCAAGGAACGCGCCGTCCGCGAGGAGCTCGGCATGGTGCCGGTGCGCTACTACCAGCTCCTGAACGCCCTCCTGGACGACCCCCGGGCCCTCGCGCACGACCCGATTACGGTCAATCGGCTGCGCCGGGTGCGGGAGTCACGGCGCGAAGAGCGCTGACGCGGTTAAGGTCGGGCCCATGGGTGACTCAACGTACGCGCAGTCCGACCGGCCCGGGCGTCCCGGACTGCCCGAGCCCGTGACGCCCGCGGGACGCGACGGCCTCGCCGCACTCCTCGCGCGGCCCGAAAGGTCCGTCGTGGCCCTCGACTTCGACGGCACGCTCGCCGCGATCGTGCCCGACCCCGAGCAGGCCCGCGCCCACCCGGACGCCGTGCCCGCGCTGGCCGCGCTCGCCCCGCGGCTGCGGTCCGTCGCCGTGGTCACGGGCCGCCCGGCGGGCGTCGCCGTCCGCTACGGCGGCTTCGCGGGCGTGCCGGGGCTCGAACACCTCGTGGTCCTCGGGCACTACGGCGCCGAGCGCTGGGACGCGGTGACCGGCACGGTCCACGCCGCCGAACCGCACCCCGGGGTCGCGGCCGTCCGCGCCGAGCTGCCCGGGTTCCTCGACACGATCGGCGCCTGGCGCGGCACGTGGATAGAGGAGAAGGGGCGGGCCGTCGCGGTCCACACGCGCCGCGCGCAGGATCCGCAGGCCGCCTTCGAGGCGCTGCGCGAACCGCTCGCCGAGCTGGCGCACCGGCACGGCCTGATCGTCGAACCGGGCCGCATGGTCCTGGAGCTGCGCCCGCCGGGCATGGACAAGGGCGTGGCCCTCGCCGCGTACCTCCGTGAGGTCGGCGCGGAATCCGTCCTCTACGCGGGCGACGACCTCGGCGACCTCCCCGCCTTCGCCGCCGTCGAGAAGCTCCGCTCGGACGGCGTGGCGGGCCTGCTGGTGTGCAGCGGCAGCGCGGAGGTCGCGGAACTGGCGGACCGCGCCGACCTGGTGGTGCCAGGACCCCTGGGCGTGGTGGGCCTGCTGTCGTCCATCACAGAGCACCTGAACTGACCGGACGTGACGTGAAGCCCTACAGCGCCCGCAACTGGTCCAGGAACCACTGCGCCGGCGGCAACGCCGTAGCCGCCGCCGCGAGCCGCTTCGTCCGCTCCGCCCGCTCCTCGACCGGCATGGACAGCCCGGCGTGCAGCGCGGCGGCCGTCGCCGTCACGTCGTAGGGGTTGACCGGGATCGCGTCGTCGCCCAGCTCCTCGTACGCCCCCGCCTCCCGCGATAGCACCAGCGCGCACCCCTCGTCGGAGACGACCGGCACCTCCTTCGCGACGAGGTTCATGCCGTCGCGGATGGGGTTGACCAGCGCCACGTCCGCGATGCGGTATGCCGCGAGCGAGCGGGCGAAGTCGTCGTCCACGTGGAGGAGCACCGGCGTCCAGCCGGGCGTGCCGTACTCGGCGTTGATCGACTCGGCGACGCGCGAGACCTCCGCGGTGTAGTCGCGGTACACCGCGAGGTCCTGCCGCGAGGGGTAGGCGAAGGCGACGTGGACGACCCGCTCCCGCCACTCGGGGTGGGTGTCGAGGAGCTCGCGGTAGGCCAGCATGCCCCGCACGATGTTCTTGGACAGCTCCGTCCTGTCCACCCGTACGATCGTCTTGCGGCCCTCGCCGACCTGCTCCCGCAGCGTCGCCATCCGCTCCTCGACGTCGTCCCGCCGCGAGCGCTCCCGCAGGAAGTCCGCGTCGGCGCCGAGGCCGTGCACCCCGACGCGCGTCCCGGACGTCCCGCCGAGCAGCCGCACACAGCACTCCGTGAAGGCGTCCGCCCAGCGTCCGGTCAGGAATCCGAGCCGGTCCGCGCCGAGCATCCCGCGCAGCACCTGTTCCGCCACGTCGTCCGGCAGCATCCGGAAGTAGTCGGCAGGCGCCCACGGGGTGTGCGAGAAGTGGCCGATCCGCAGGTCCTCGCGGAGCTCGCGGAGCATGCCCGGCACCAGCGTCAGGTGGTAGTCCTGCACGAGGACCGCCGCCCCCGGGGCCGCCTCGGCCGCCAGCGCCTGGGCGAACGCGCGGTTGTACGTCTCGTACGCCTCCCACTGCGCGCGGAACTCCGGGCCGAAGGCCGGTTCCAGGGGGGTCTGGTACAGCATGTGGTGGACGAACCACAGGACCGAGTTGGCGATGCCGTTGTACGCCGCCGCGTGCACGCCCTCGCGGGAGCCCGCGTCGATGTCGAGCATCCGCACGCCCGGCTCGCCGACGCCGCGCCGCACCGCCTCCCGGTCGCCCTCGCCGAGCGCCGCGCACACCCAGAGGGCGTCCGCCTCGTCGCCGATGGCGCTCAGCCCGGAGACGAGACCGCCGCCGCCGCGTTTGGCGGTCAGCTCGCCGTCCTCTGTGACGGTGTACGAGACGGGGCCGCGGTTGGACGCGACGAGTACCTGTGCTTGCGCTGCTGCTGTTCGGGGCTCGGGGACCATGTGGCAAAACGTAGCCCGTCCCGGGGCCGGGCAAACGTACGACCGGAAGCGGTCACGCCACGCGCCGGTGCGCGTACTCCGCGATGCCGGCCATCGGCGGCCGCTCCTCCGTGTCCACGGCGTGGGTCCGCGGCACGAATCCGTGCTCGCCCCGCTCGAACTGCGTCAGCTCCGGGCGTACGAGATGTCCGCGCGCGAGCCGCAGCTGCGCCGTCCGGTAGATCGCCGCCGCCATCCGCCCGAGCGCCTGCCCGTCCTGGTGGCGGTGCTTGCGCACCCCGACGTCCACCTGCGCCAGCGCGTCCAGGCCGACCGTGTGCAGCGCGTCGACGAGCAGCCCCAGTTCCACGCCGTACCCGACGGGGAACGGCAGCCGCTCCAGGAGCGACCTGCGGGCCGCGTACTCGCCGCCCAGCGGCTGGACGAAACCGGCGAGCAGCGGCCAGTGCATGTTCAGCAGCGGCCGCGCCATCAGCTCGGTCACCCGGCCGCCCTGGCCCGCGGCCTCGCCGAGCGGACGGTCGTACATCGCCTTCACGAAGGCCACGTCCGGGTCGGTCAGGAGCGGGCCCACGATCCCCGTGACGAAGTCCGCGGAGAACTCCCGCAGATCCGCGTCGACGAACGCGACGATGTCCCCGCTCGTCACGAGCAGCGAACGCCACAGCACCTCGCCCTTGCCGGGCAGCGGCGCGATGCGCGGCAGGATCTCGTCCCGGTGGACGACCTCGGCGCCCGCCTCCCGCGCCACCCGCGCCGTACGGTCGGACGAGCCGGAGTCGATCACCACCAGCTCGTCGACCAGCGGAACCCTCTCGATCAGCTCGCGGCGGATCTCGGAGACGATCGCGCCGACCGTCTCCTGTTCGTCCAGCGCGGGCAGCACGACGCTCACCGTCGCGCCGGACGCGCGCTTGGCGGCGGACAACCGGTCCAGCGGGCGGTCGGCGACGGACCACGAACGTCCGTTCAGCCAGCGCTCGACCTCTTCCAGCACGGTCAGGGTCCTCCCATATGTGATCCATCTCGCGGTGCGGACGACTATCTCAAGGGTCCAGGGCTTCGGTTACAGTCTTGAACAACGCCGGTGACCATCGCATGTCGGGGTCGCTGCCGCGTTCGAGATCGACAACCACGTCGAGATCGACAACTGAATCCCATAATCGAATACCGCTCATCCAGAGGGGCAGAGGGATACGGCCCGTTGAAGCCCCGGCAACCCTCCAGCCGGTCTCGGACGCGATCAAGTGATCAGCGCCGCGAGGCTCCCGGCTAGGGAAGGTGCCAATTCCGTCTCGCGGCGAGATGCGCCGCGGGGAAGATGAGGAGAAAGGGCCTCCCCTCCATGGCTGTGCAGACTGTCGCCACCGAAACCCCCGCCACGACCGTTGACCTCGGTCCCGCCTCGGGTCTCTCCTGCCGGGAATGCGGCACCAAGTTCCCGCTCGGCCCGATCTTCGCCTGCGCCGAGTGTTTCGGCCCCCTCGAAGTCGCGTACGACCTGCCCCTCGGCGACCCGGAAGCCCTCCGCAAGCGGATCGAGGCCGGGCCCGCCAACATCTGGCGCTACGCCCCGCTGCTGCCCGTCCCCGCCGACGTCGCCGACAAGCCGAATCTCAACCCCGGCTGGACCAAGCTCGTCAAGGCCGACAACCTCGCGCGTGAACTCGGCGTCGAGCAGGGCAAGTTGTTCGTCAAGGACGACTCCGGCAACCCCACGCACTCCTTCAAGGACCGCGTCGTCGCGCAGGCCCTGGAGGCGGCGAGGGCCTTCGGCTTCACCACGCTCTCCTGCTCCTCCACCGGCAACCTCGCGGGCGCCGTCGGCGCCGCCGCGGCCCGCGCCGGCTTCCGCTCCTGCGTGTTCATCCCGCACGACCTGGAGCAGGGCAAGGTCGTCATGGCCGCGGTCTACGGCGGTGAGCTCGTCGGCATCGAGGGCAACTACGACGACGTGAACCGCTTCTGCTCCGAGCTGATCGGCGACCCGCTGGGCGAGGGCTGGGGCTTCGTCAACGTCAACCTCCGGCCGTACTACGGCGAGGGTTCCAAGACCCTCGCGTACGAGATCTGCGAGCAGCTGGGGTGGGAGCTGCCCGACCAGCTGGTCATCCCGATCGCCTCCGGCTCACAGCTCACGAAGATCGACAAGGGGCTCAAGGAGCTGATCGCGCTCGGCCTCGTGGCGGACAAGCCGTACAAGATCTTCGGTGCGCAGGCGGAGGGATGCTCTCCGGTGTCGGCCGCCTTCAAGGCGGGCCACGACGTCGTACGCCCCCAGAAGCCGGACACCATCGCCAAGTCCCTCGCCATCGGCAACCCCGCCGACGGGCCGTACGTCCTCGACATCGCGCGCCGCACGGGCGGCGCCGTGGAGGACGTGAACGACGAGCAGGTCGTCGACGCGATCAAGCTCCTCGCGCGGACCGAGGGCATCTTCGCGGAGACCGCCGGGGGGGTGACCGTGGGCGTCACGAGGAAGCTGGTCGAGGCGGGGCTCATCGATCCCTCGCTGACCACGGTCGTGCTGAACACAGGAGATGGCCTGAAGACGCTGGACGCCGTCGCTGAGACGTCGCAGGCCACTGCCACGATCCGGCCCAGCGTCGAGGCGTTCCGCGCCGCGGGGCTTGCCCGTTAGCCGCCGTAGGGCCTGAGCTTTCCTTCCGACCTGAACTACCGAGGTGAACCCATGAGCGTGAACGTCCGGATTCCTACCATCCTCCGCACCTACACCGGCGGCAAGGCCGAAGTGGCCGCCGAGGGGGCGACCCTGGGGCAGGTCATCGCCGACCTGGAGAAGAACCACACCGGCATCGCGGCCCGCGTCCTGGACGACCAGGGCAAGCTGCGCCGCTTCGTCAACGTGTACGTGAACGACGACGACGTCCGCTTCGAAAAGGGCCTGGAGACGGCCACCCCGGACGGCGCGGGCGTCTCGATCATTCCGGCGGTCGCCGGCGGATGATCCGTTTCCGCAGGCTCCCTGCATAACCCCCATTGCCCCCTCCGGGAGAGAAACGGAGGGGGCAATTCTGCATGGTTGAGCGCGGTACAGTTGGGAAAGGCGCTTCACCGTTTGTGCCGAGTGCATATACGAAGTCGGCCCCGAGTCGACAAGAAGCAGCCAAAGCGAGCCGCCCCTTTGAGCCCTACGTGGCATTTGCCCGGCCCGACTTGCCCTGGATCCCGGTGAATTCTCCGCATATTCCCGATCAGGCGTGCCCAGAATTCTCGTCCGATTGACCTGTTGCAGAGGGCAGTTGGACAGATACATTCAGCGGCGGTCGACGCGTTCCGGCGCACACCCCCATCCATTGGGGGGTGAGGTCTGACCCGGGTCCGCGAAGTGCGGTCCTGTGCAAGGGCCAGTAATAGGGGAGTTAGGCATGGCTCAGGGCACCGTCAAGTGGTTCAACGCGGAGAAGGGGTACGGCTTCATCGCGGTCGACGGTGGTGCGGATGTTTTCGTCCACTACAGCGCGATCCAGATGGACGGTTACCGCACCCTTGAAGAAGGTCAGCGAGTCGAGTTCGAGATCTCGCAGGGCCAGAAGGGTCCGCAGGCGGACATGGTCAAGCTCGCCGTCTAGCTCGGCGCGATCGACCACCGAAGCAAGCATCGTGAGGGGCTCGTATCCCATCGGGGTACGGGCCCCTCGTGTGCGTCCGCGCTCCCCGCGCGGCTCCCCCGCGCGGGGCGGATCTGGCGGGAGCACCTTGCACTCGTGGGGGTCGAGTGCTAATCATTGGGCTTAGCACTCTCCCAGTGAGAGTGACAGAACTTGGATCGGGTCGGTGAGGTCCGTAGGCCGGGTGGGGCAAGGAACCACACGGCAGGCAGACCGTCCGTCGCGGGCACCAGCACGGTCCGTTTGCCTGCTTTTCCTTCCCCAGGCTCTTAACGAGACTGGGGGAGACCCCATTCGTCCGGGAGGACCACTTCACATGGCCAAGATCATCGCGTTCGACGAGGAGGCACGGCGCGGCCTCGAGCGCGGCATGAACCAGCTCGCCGACGCCGTCAAGGTGACCCTGGGCCCCAAGGGTCGCAACGTCGTCCTCGAGAAGAAGTGGGGCGCCCCCACGATCACCAACGATGGTGTGTCCATCGCCAAGGAGATCGAGCTCGAGGACCCGTACGAGAAGATCGGCGCCGAGCTGGTCAAGGAGGTCGCGAAGAAGACGGACGACGTCGCCGGTGACGGCACGACGACCGCGACCGTCCTGGCCCAGGCCCTGGTGCGCGAGGGTCTGCGCAACGTGGCCGCCGGTGCCAACCCGATGGCCCTCAAGCGCGGCATCGAGAAGGCCGTCGAGGCCGTCTCGGGCGCCCTGCTCGAGCAGGCGAAGGATGTCGAGACCAAGGAGCAGATCGCTTCGACGGCCTCCATCTCCGCCGCCGACACCCAGATCGGCGAGCTCATCGCCGAGGCGATGGACAAGGTCGGCAAGGAAGGCGTCATCACCGTCGAGGAGTCGCAGACCTTCGGGCTCGAGCTTGAGCTCACCGAGGGCATGCGCTTCGACAAGGGCTACATCTCGGCGTACTTCGCCACCGACATGGAGCGTATGGAGGCGTCGCTCGACGACCCGTACATCCTGATCGTCAACTCCAAGATCTCCAACGTGAAGGACCTCCTTCCGCTCCTGGAGAAGGTCATGCAGTCGGGCAAGCCGCTGCTGATCATCGCGGAGGACGTCGAGGGCGAGGCGCTGTCCACGCTCGTCGTCAACAAGATCCGTGGCACCTTCAAGTCCGTCGCCGTCAAGGCCCCGGGCTTCGGTGACCGCCGCAAGGCCATGCTCGGCGACATCGCCATCCTCACCGGTGGCACCGTCATCTCCGAGGAGGTCGGCCTCAAGCTGGAGAACGCCGGTCTCGACCTGCTCGGCCGCGCCCGCAAGGTCGTCATCACCAAGGACGAGACCACGATCGTCGACGGCTCCGGTGAGAGCGACCAGGTCCAGGGTCGCGTCAACCAGATCCGCGCCGAGATCGAGAACAGCGACTCGGACTACGACCGCGAGAAGCTCCAGGAGCGCCTGGCGAAGCTCGCGGGCGGCGTGGCCGTCATCAAGGCCGGTGCCGCGACCGAGGTCGAGCTCAAGGAGCGCAAGCACCGCATCGAGGACGCCGTTCGCAACGCGAAGGCGGCCGTCGAGGAGGGCATCGTCGCCGGTGGTGGCGTGGCCCTCATCCAGGCCTCCGCCGTCTTCGAGAAGCTTGAGCTCGAAGGTGACGAGGCCACCGGTGCCGCCGCTGTGAAGCTGGCCCTTGAGGCCCCGCTGAAGCAGATCGCGGTCAACGCCGGCCTTGAGGGTGGCGTCATCGTCGAGAAGGTCCGCAACCTGCCCATCGGCCACGGCCTGAACGCCGCGACCGGTGAGTACGTCGACATGATCGCCGAGGGCATCCTCGACCCGGCGAAGGTCACGCGCTCTGCCCTGCAGAACGCCGCGTCCATCGCCGCGCTGTTCCTCACCACCGAGGCCGTCATCGCCGACAAGCCGGAGAAGGCGGGCGCCGCCCCGGCCGGCGGCGGCATGCCGGGCGGTGACATGGACTTCTGATCGACCTCTGGTTGATCGACGTCCCGTACGTTCCGAGGGCGGCACTCCTTCTCACGAAGGGGTGCCGCCCTCGGGCGTTTCCGGATGATGGATGACGGATTACGGGCTACGGCAGCCGGTCCATGATCCAGGTGCAGAGCTCCTCGGTGACCAGGGTGTGGCCTTCGTTCTCGGAGGCGCAGCGGAACTCGTCCAGCTCGCTCAGCTCCTCGTCGGCGGCCGTGACCGGCTCGTACAGCTTCTCGTGGGTGTCGATGTCGCGCAGGGCGATGGCGCTGACCGTCGGGACGAAGCAGTGCGCGCGGATGTCCGCCTCGGAGCCGAGGCCGATGAGCGCGGGGATCTTGTTCAGCTCGTCGGCGAGGATGCCGAAGCCCTCCAGGGTGCCGCCCGGCGCGCCGTCGATCTCCGGCAGCCCCGAGGTGCGGATGCGGGGCTTGCGCAGCGTCACGACCCTCAGCTGCGCGACGAGCTGGTCCTCGCCCGCGGACTGGATGTGCAGGTGCGTGCCGGTGATGGCCAGGCCCTTGCCGTGGAAGGCCTTCTCTCCGGGGCGGACGCCGTTGCTCTGCCCGATGCGTACGCCGTTGGCCACGCCGATCTTCTTCGGCCGCGCCGGCCAGCCGCCGACCCGGTCCAGCTCGGCGAGGAAGGTGCCGCGCTCCTTGTCCGTCTCGGGGAGGTCGTCCCACTCGGCGATGTGCTGCCACAGCAGCTGGCGGGCCGCCGGGCTGTTCATCTGGTCCGAGAACGCCGCGTTGAGCCGCCGGATGTAGTGCGCGAACGACTGGAGGGCGAGGGGGATCCAGGCGCCGCGGTGCGGACTGTCGTAGGAGAAGTAGAGGGCGGTCTGGTGGTCGTTCTCCTCGCCGCCGTCGTGCTCCATCTTGGCGAGCGCGTACCGCGTGACGAGGCCGCCCATGCTGAAGCCGCCGACGGTCAGCGGGTGGTTGCCGTTGCGCCGGGCGATGGCTTCCTGGATGGCGGCCCGTGCGACCTTGGCGTTGTCGAGGATGGAGGCGCCGCGCTCGTCGAAGCCGAGCAGGATGACGTCGTAGCCGCGCTGCCGCAGGGCGCTGACGAACGGATACGGGCCGCGCTCCAGGATCTCCCAGGAGTAATCCAGCTCGCTCGGGCCCGAGTTGAAGCCGTCCCCGAGGATGACGGGGCGGGTCAGCCCCCGCTCCCGGTCGGCGAGATACACCCAGGCACGCCCTTCGGGCAGCGTCCACTCGTCGTCCGGCTCGGGCGCGGCGGCGGGGGCCTCCCGGGCCTCCCGCGGTCCGGGGGCGAGGGTGACGCGGGCGGCGGCCCCGAAGGCCTCGGAGATGTCCCGGGCGTCGGCTTCGCTGAGCGGGTCGGGCTGGGCGGGTCGGCCGGGCTGGGCGGGCTGGTTGGGGTCGGTCATGAGGGTCCCCTCCGGTGGTGCCGCTTGGTCGGCGCGTGATGGCGTACGCGCGCCGGTGCCGTTCGTCGCGCCATCTTGGGTACGCCGGTCGGCCGCCGACAGTCGGCCGGGCCCCTTTCGGACAGCGCGGCTTCGGCCGTTTACGGGTGGGGCGGGTGGGGAGCCGGCTTCCTGGCCAGGGGCGCGCGGGCGACGGCGGTCGAAAAGCGGGCGGGCTTCGACGGCGCGTCGGCCATCGAGGCGGCCGGGCCGGTCGGGATCCGCCCGCGGAAGCGGGGGAAGTATGTCGCGAAGGCGACCGGGCGACCTCGGTGACCGCGTACCTCAAGGAGCTTCCTCTTCGCGTCTGCGTCCGGACTCACAGGCCGCGGTACACATCGCGGAGATTGCCGACGTGGACAACGAGGATCACCAGGACGTCGTTCTGGATCTCGTAGACCACTCGGAAGCTTCCGACGCGTAGCCGGTACAGCCCGTCGTGGCCGGTGAGCTTCTTGGTGTCGGTGTCATCGCGATGCGGGTCGTCCCCGAGCGATGCGAGGGCCGTCAGAACGCGCAGAGCCTGTTGCCGGTCGATGGAGCGGAGCTGACGCTGAGCGTGAGTGGTGAAGCGGAAGGCATACTTCACGCGGCGTCGCCCTCGGCTTTGCCGCTGCCCTTGCCGTCGCCTTCGAAAAGGTCTGCCAGGAGTTCGGCCATGCCGACGGTGGGGTCGTCGCGGTGCCGCTCGGCCTCGCGTGCCGCGAGTTCGTCGGCGGCTTCATCCAGCGCGTCCAGTACCTCTATGGGCACCAGGGCCGCTACGCGCTTCCCCTTGCGGGTCAGCACGGTCACCTCGCCGGCCTCGGCTCTGTCGACGACCTCGGCGAGGTGGGCACGGGCTTCCCGGATGGTGACGTTCTCGCTCATACCACTAGTGTACGCGTGGACGTGTACACCTGCGCTCCGAAGCCGCGGGCTCAGCTCGCGCGGGCCTTGTCCAGGGCCGCTCGCAGGTGGCCGTTCGACGTGGTGAGGAGGTGCGCGGCCGTAGGGGCGTCGACTTCGCCGAGGATGGTCAGGATGGCGTTCTTCACCTCGCCGTCCGTCGCGGCCAGCGCGGCCTCGATCTCCTCGTCGGCGGCGCCCGTGGCGAGGGCGACGATGCGGCGGGAGCGGGCGCGCAGTTTCTCGTTCGACGCGCGTACGTCCACCATGAGGTTCCCGTAGGTCTTGCCGAGGCGGATCATGGTGATCGTCGACAGCATGTTGAGTACGAGCTTCTGGGCCGTGCCCGCCTTCAAGCGCGTGGAGCCCGTGAGGAGTTCGGGGCCCACGACGACCTCGATGCCGTGCTCGGCGGCCGCCGCGAGCGCGCTGTCCGCGTTGCAGGAGAGGCCGATGGTGAGCGCGCCGTAGCGCTTCTTCGCGTGCTCCACGGCGCCGATCGCGTACGGGGTGCGGCCCGAGGCCGAGACGCCGACCACCACGTCGTCCGCCGTCAGCGGCAGTCCGTCCAGGTCCTCGGCCGCCAGGTCCTTGCGGTCCTCCGCGCCCTCGACCGCCCGCACCATGGCGCTCGGGCCGCCCGCGATGAGGCCGACGACCTCGCTCGGGTCGGTGTTGAACGTGGGCGGGCACTCGGAGGCGTCGAGCACCCCGAGGCGGCCCGCCGTGCCCGCGCCCGCGTAGATCAGCCGGCCGCCGCGGGCCATCCGCTCGGCGGTGCCGTCGATCGCGGCGGCGATCGCGGGCAGCTGCTCGGCCACGGCCGCGGGGACGGTCGTGTCCTCGCCGTTCATGATCCGCGCGATCTCCAGGGTGTCCAGCCGGTCGATCTCGGACAGCTCCGGGCGGAACGCCTCGGTGGTGAGGGCGGCGAGCTGGGCGCGCAGCTCGCCGTAGTTCTCGGTGGAGGAAGTCATGGCGTTGGTGGCTCTTTCGTATCCGGTGGGAGTGGCGTCAGCGGGGGCCGCGCTGGCTGTGGCGGTGCGCGAGTGCCTCGTAGGAGGCGGCCAGCGCGGGGGCCGCCGTCTCGTACGTCCGCTGGGCCACGCCCACGAACAGGCAGTCCACGACCAGGAGCTGGCTGGTACGGGACGACATCGCGGCCGGCCTCAGCTCGCTCTCCCGCGCCGTGGAGGTGGTCAGTATGTGGTCGGCGTACTGCGAGACCGCGCCGTCGGGACGGCCGGTGATCGCTACCGTGGTGGCCCCGTGTTCGAAGGCGACCCGCAGCGGCTCGATGACGTCACCCGTGGAACCGGAGTGGGTGATCGCGATCGCCACGTCCTTGGCGCGCAGCGTCACCGCGTTGGTGACGGCCAGGTGCGGGTCGGAGTGCGCGTGTGCGATGTGGCCGATGCGCAGCAGCTTCTGCGCCAGGTCCTGGGCGACCAGGCCGGAGGCGGCGACGCCGTAGATCTCCACGCGCCGCGCGGTGGCGAGCGCGGCGACGGCGGCGCCGAGCTGCACGGTGTCGAGTGCGGCGGCGGTGTCGGCGAGGGTCTGCTGCTCGTCGTAGGCGAGTTTCGCGACGACGTCCGCGATGGGGTCGTCGACGGCGATGTCCGCGGTGACGGCGGGCGCCCGGCCGGACTGCTGGTGGGCGGCGAGTCCCGCGAGGGCGAGGCGCAGGTCGCGGTAGCCGGGATAGCCCAGGAGGCGGGCGGTGCGGACCACCGTCGCCTCGCTGGTGCCGGTGAGCTCGGCGAGGCCGGTGACCGTGAGGGCGGCGCAGCCGGCGGGGTCGCCGGCGACGGCTTCGGCGACGCGCTGCATGGAGCGGGTCATCGTCGGCGCGAGCGTCCGCACCTTGGCCGCGAGGGCGGCGGGGGCCGGGGGTGCGGTGCCCGCGAAAATTTCCTTCACTTCATTGGTCACGTCTGGAAGGTATTTTCAGGGCGCGGCGTGGTCAAGGCGTGGGGGTGACAATGGCTGCATGGACACGATCGACCCCTTGGAGCAGGCGTTGCACGCCGCCCGCGCACTTGTTCTCGCCGATCTCGTCGCCCGTGAGGTCGCCGAGGCCGAGGTCGTCTCGCTGGTCGAGGAGTCGGTGGCGCACCGCCGCTGGTGGGTCGAGCAGTGGCCCGAGGGCATCGACTACGTCGCCGGGCTCGTCGCCCAGGACGTACAGGACGCGCTGCTTGAGCGGCACGGGCGGTGGCCGCTGTGCCCCGTGTGCGGCTCGGGCGATCCGCACGCCCTCGAAGTGGAGCCGGAGCTGGGACCCGACCCGCACTGGGTGTGCGGCAAGGCGGGTGTCGTCGTCGCCCGGGTGGGCAGCCTGACGTGACGGTCTACATCGATCCGCCGACCTGGCCGGGCCACGGCCGCATGTGGTCCCACCTGATCAGCGATGTCTCGTACGAGGAGTTGCACGCGTTCGCGGCGTCCATCGGCGCCCCGTCGCGCGCCTTCGACCACGACCACTACGACATTCCGTCCCACCGGTACGAGGACGCGGTGCGGGCGGGGGCCGTGGAGGTGGGCTCGAAGGAGCTGGTGCGGCGGCTCACGGGGGCGGGGCTGCGCAGGCCCAAGGGGCGGCCCGCCTGAGCAGCGGCGCACCGCGCGTGAGCGACCAGCGCCACGTCGTGGAACGACCACGACGGCCCTGACCCGTGAGTCCGCCCCCGCCGCCACCGCGGGCGGAGGTCGCGCCAACTTTAGGTCCGGGTAGGGTTATTGGGGGTGCCCTCGGTGGGATCCGGGGAGGTGGAGAGGGGTGCGGGGCCGGGCGACGCCGTGGCGGACGCCGTCACCACCCGGCTCGCGCCGGAGCTGTGGTGCAGCCGCAGCGACAGAGCCACCGCCACGATCGCCGCCGCCGTCATCGCCGCACCCGCCCACGCCGTCGCCGCGTACCCGAAGTCGAGGTCGATGACCGTGCCGCCGAGCCAGGGGCCGCCCGTGTTGCCGAGGTTGAACGCGGCCGTCGTGGTCGCGCCCGCCAGGGTGGGGGCGGCGCCCGCGACGTTGAACATACGGGCGTTCAGGGCCGGGGCCGTGTAGAACGCGGAGACTCCGAGGAGGAACGCGAGCGTGATCGCGGCGGCCGGGGTGGCGGCGAACAGGGCGAGGGAGACGAGGAAGACGGTGGACGCGGTGATGCCGCTGAGCAGCACCCCGAAGAGGTGCGCGTCCGCCACCCGGCCGCCGATCGCCGTACCGACCAGGGCGCCGGCGCCGAAGAGGCCGAGGATCGTCGGGACCCAGCCCTCGGAGAGGCCCGCCACGTCCGTGAGGAGCGGCGACAGGTACGAGAACGCGCAGAAGACGCCGCCCGCGGCGAGCGCCGTGACCGTGATGGAGAGCCATACCTGGCGGTCGGCGTAGATGGAGAGTTCCTTCTTCAGCCGCGGCTTCTCGGCGGGGAGCGGGATGCGCGGGATGAGCGTGAGGACGCCGACGAGCGCGACCGCGGAGGCCGCGCCGACCGCCCAGAACGCCGAGCGCCAGCCGAGGTGCTCGCCGAGGAAGGCACCGGCCGGGACACCGAGGACGTTCGCGATGGAGAGGCCGCCGATCATCACCGCCATGGCGCGGGCGCGCTGGTTGAAGTCGACCATCGCGATGGCGACGGCGGCGCCGACCGCCCAGAACCCGGCGCAGGCCAGCGCGCTGACCACGCGGGACGCGAAGAGAACCGCGTACGTGGGTGCCAGGGCGCCGGCGACCTGGCCGAGGCCGAAGACGGTGATGAGCGCGATGAGCGTCGTACGGCGCGGCAGACGCAGGGTCGCCACGGCCAGCAGGGGCGCGCCGATGACCATGCCGATGGCGAAGGCGGAGATGAGGAGGCCCGCCCGGGGGATGGAGACGTTCATATCGTCGGCGATGGGCGGCAGCAGCCCCGAGAGCATGAACTCGCTCGTACCGAGGGCGAAGACGGCCAGGCCGAGCATGTAGACGGCTATGGGCATGCGGGCGGTGCGGGGCGGCATGACAAGGACAAACGTTCTGGCGGCTGCGGGCATTCCCTGGACCGGGCCGCCGCCTCGCGGCAAGTGTCTTCCCACCCACCCGGCCGTTTACCCCGCGTCGAGCTGCGAGGCGGGAGCCGGGTGGGTGGGAGCCCCCGTTGGTTCGCGATGCGCTAGCGCATGGTCATCCTTCCTGCCAGTCCACGCTGCCGACGCCCGTGCCGCCGAAGCAGCGCGCGCTCGACACGTTCGACTCGCCCGGCTTCAGCGTCTTCCAGGCGCCCCGGGCGTCCGGCCAGGCCCCGCAGACCACCACGGCGCGGAAGGCCCGCACCACATTCGTGTTGTTCTTGCAGTGCGCGTGACCCGTCCAGCCGTCCGTGTCCGTGCTGCACGTGAGGATTCTGTCGGCCATCGCCCGACCCGGCGGTGCCGCCGCCGCACTCGGTGCGACGGCGGCAACCGGCAGCGTCGCGGCGGCCGCCACGGTGGCGAGCCTGAGGGCGGGACCGGTGAAGCGGCGCGGCTTGGTCTTGTTCATGTGTCTTCTCCTTCTCAGGTGCTGGCTCGGCGTGCGGGCGCGCATCGCCGTCTGCCCTGCTGATGCTTCCGCGTCGCTCTGTCACGCCGGTCACTCGACAGTCACTCAACAGTCACTCGACACTCACTTGCCGTGATGGGAATATGACGGAACGTGACTGGGGGGTGAGGGAGACGGAGTTCGAGTACAGGATTCTGGGGCCGCTCGAAGTGCTGTCCGACGGCAGGCCCGTGGCGATCCGGGCGGCCAAGCAGCGGGCGCTTCTGGCGTCGCTGCTCGTGGACGCCAACAGTGTCGTCCCCCTCGACACCCTGATCGCCCGGCTCTGGGACGACCCGCCGGACGGCGCACGCAACGCCCTGCAGAACTATGTGCTGCGGGTGCGCCGCACCCTGAGTGGCGGCCCGGCCGGTGGGCCGATCCGCACCTGTGCGCGCGGGTACGTCATCGACGTACCCGAAGAGGCCCTGGACCTGCACCGGTTCGACGCCCTGGCCGACCGCGCCCGAGCCGCCGCCGCGGCGCACGCGGCCGAGCGGGCCTCGGCGCTGCTCGGCCGTGCGCTGGCGCTGTGGCGCGGGGAGCCGCTGTCGGACGTACCGTCGGAGCGGCTGCGCCTGGAGGTCGTCCCCGCGCTGAACGAACGCCGGCTGAGCGCGCTGGAGCTGCGCACCGACGCCGAGTTCCGGCTCGGGCGGCACGCGGACGCGCTGCCCCGCCTGCGCGAGCTGACCGCCGCGCATCCGTTGCAGGAGCGCTTCTGGGCGCAGCGCATGCTGGCGCTCTACTGCTCGGGCCGCCAGGGCGAGGCCCTGGACTGCTACAGCACCGTCAGCGCGCTGCTCGCCGACGAGCTGGGCGTCGACCCGGGCGCCGAGCTGCGACGACTCCACCAGCAGATCCTCACCGCCGACCCCGCCATGACCGCACAGGCGTCCACGGTGTCGTCGGTGTCGTCGGTGTCGCTGGAGGGCCCGCGGGCGAAGGGCAATCTCCCCGCCGAGACGACGACGTTCGTAGGCCGCGAGGCCATGCTCCGCAAGACGTGGAAGCTGCTGGAGAGCGCCCGTCTCGTCACGCTGACCGGGCCGGGCGGGGTCGGCAAGACACGGCTGGCGCTGCGTGCGGCCGCCGAGGCGGTCGAGGCCGTCGACACCGCCTGGGTGTTCCCGCACGGCGCCTGGCTCGCCGACCTCGCGCCGCTGACCGAGCCGCGGCTCCTGGACCGCGCGGTCGCCGAGGCGCTCGGCCTCCCCGACCACTCCATGCGCCCCGGTACGGAAGTACTGGTGGAGCACCTGAGGGAACGGCAGCTGCTGCTGGTCCTCGACAACTGCGAGCACGTCGCCGAGGAGGCCGCCCATCTCCTGGGCACCCTGCTGAGCGCGGCCCCGGGCCTGCGCGTGCTGGCCACGAGCCGCCAGGGGCTGCGCGTCCCCGGGGAGTATCTGCTGCCCGTACCACCCCTGGCCGTCCCCCAGGGCCGGGGCGCGGCACCGGTCCTGACGCGCTGTGAGGCCGTGCGGCTGCTCGCCGACCGCGCCGAGGCATGCGCCCCGCACTTCCGGATCACCGCGCGCAACCAGGAGGCGGTGAGCCGCCTCTGCCGCCGCCTCGACGGCATTCCGCTGGCCATCGAACTGGCCGCCGTCCGCCTCGGCACACTCTCCGCCGAGGAGATCCTCGAACGCCTCGACGACCGGTTCCGCCTCCTGTCCGACACCGGGGCGCGTACCGGTCCCCGGCACCAGCGCACGCTGCGTGGCGTCGTCGACTGGAGCCACGACCTGTGCGACGAGCGGGAACGGAGACTGTGGGCGGGCGTGTCGGTCTTCTCCGGCGGCTTCGACCTGGCGGCGGCGGAGGCGGTGTGCCCGGACGAACCGGGCGACGAGACCGTGTCCTGCCGGGACTTCGGGCAGGAGGGCGCCTCCTGTGGGGGCGCCTCCTGGGTCGAGCCCGCCCACAGGGACGGTTCTCCCGCCGGAGGCTTCGTCGTGGGCGGGCCGGCGCGGGAAGATGTCGTGGACGTGCTGGCCGCCCTCGTGCACAAGTCGGTGCTCACCGTGGACACCACCGGTTCGCCCGCCCGGTACCGGATGCTGGAGACCCTGCGGCAGTACGGGCAGGGGCGGCTCCCGGAGACGGGGCGGCGGGTGCCGTTGCGGCGGCGGCACTGCGCGTATTACGGGGGCATGGCCGCGACGGCTGCCGCGCAGTGGTGCGGGCCCGGTGAGGTGGCGTGGCTGTCACGGCTGCGGCTGGAGTCGCCGAACCTCCGGGCGGCCCTCGACTTCAGCGTCTCGGGGGAGGGCGACGCCACGGCCGGGCTGGAGATCGCCGCGAACCTCACCCGTACCCGGTATTGGTTCTTCAGCAGCTCGCTCGGCGAGGGCCGGCACTGGCTGACCCGCGCGCTGGAACTCACCCCCGACGCCCCTGTCCCGCTGCGGACCTGCGGTCTCGCCCTCGCCGCCTGGATCGCCCTGTGCCAGGGGGACCAGCCCGCCGCCGAACGTCTCCTGGCGGAGGCCGTGCGGCTCGGCGGGGCCGTGGAGGACGGCGTGACCCCGGCCGTACTGGCGTACATGGAGGGCGCCTTCGCCTTCCTCGTCCGCGGCGACGCCGACTCCGTCGCGCTCCTCGCCCACGCCAGGGAACGCTTCCGGGCGGGCGGGCAGGTGGGCGACGCGCACATGGCGACCATGCTCTGGGCCATGGCGTTGGCCTTCCTCGGCGAGCGGGAACCGGCGCTGGCCGCCGGACGGGCGTACGTGACGGAGGCCGACGCGTACGGCGCGGGCTGGGCGCACTCCTGGGCCCTGTGGGGCATGGGTCTCGCGGAGCTCCGGCACGGGGACCCCCACCGAGCGGTGGGTCTCTTCCGCGACTCCCTGCGCAGGCAGCGGGGCATCGGCGACCGCTGGGGCCCCGTATGGGGAGTGGAGGCCATGGCCTGGACGGCCGCCGCCACGGGAGACCACGGCCACGCGGCTCGCCTGATGGGAGCGGCATGCCGACTCCTACGGACGACGGGCGTCGCCCTCACGGGCCTCAAACCACTCCACGACGCCCACCTGAAAGCCGAACACCAGGTACGCCACGCCCTGGGCGACGGGGCCTACATGGCGGCCTTCGCGGAAGGCGCGGGAACGAGGGACCCGGTCCGCCTGGCACTGGGCGGAAGGTGAGCCGCCCCAGAGGAAGGCCCCCCAGGGGCGCGGGGAACTGCGCGCCCGGCCACAAGAAACCCGCAGATACTCACAGAGGGGCCCAGACGTCCGCTCAAGCCCGGCGCAGTCCGTACGCGAGGGCGTCCCCCCGGTCCTCCAACCGCTCGAACCCCGCACGGCCGAGCACCGCCTGTGACGGCGCGTTCGACGGGTCCACCAGACCGAGGATCGATGTGACCTCGGGCCGGTCGAGGGCCCACTCGGCGAGGGCCCGTAGCGCCGTCGCGGCATAGCCGCGACCCCGAGCCGCCTCCGCCAGGTCGTACCCGACCTCCACGCATCCCTCGTCGTCCGGCGGCCCATGGAACCCCATGGCGCCGACGGCCAGCTCGTCCTCGGTGCGGACCAGCACGTACATGCCCCACTCGGGCCGGTGCACCCCCGCGGCGTACGCCTTCGCCGTCCTCCCGGCGGCGCCCCGCGTGCCGCCGAAGGGGCCGCCCTCGATCCAGGTCAGCCCGCCCGTGCCGCCCGCGGCGAGGTCGGCGGCCACCGCGGGGGACACCTCGCGCAGCGCGAGCGCCGGCCCCGCGGGCAGGGAGGGGGAGTTGTGCCAGCGCCAGTGCGTCAGCGGATCGCGCCCCGGCAGGCTGCCGCGGCCCGTGGCCCACAGCAGGACCTGCCACGGCGCGCCGCCCGCGGGCGGCACATGCGGGAAGAGGTGAGCGAGCACCGCCTCGCAGAGTTCGGCGGGCGGCTCCGCGTCGACGCCGAGCGCCTGAGCGATGTCGTACGTATGGAGAAGGACCTCGGCGACGCCCATCGCGGCGAAGCCGGCCGCGTCCGCGCTGCCGTGCGGGTAGGGGTGGAAGCCGCGGACGCCGCGGGGCGTGGTGCGGACCACCGCGGCGAGCAGGCCGCCACTCGCCTCGATCGCCCGGATCGCGCCCTCGGGGCCCGTGCCCTCGTCGAGCGCGGCCTCGAAGGGGATCCAGGAGTCGGTGGCCCGGCCCGTCAACTGTCCCGCGTACGCGACGAAGTCGCACACGATGTGTTCCGCCGTCGTCAGGCAGCTCCAGTCGAGCCCGCCCGCCTTGGCCTCCCAGTTCCCGTCCGCCGCGGCCCGCAGCACCCGCGCCGCGTGCGCGACGGCCTCGTCGATCCTGTCCCCACCCATGAGCAGCATGCGCGGAGCGTACGGGAGGGCGGGGGCGGCGGGCACCTGGGTTTACGGGTCGAGCAGGGCCAGCTCCGTCGCCAGGTTCTCGCGCGCCGGGGACTCCCAGACGGCCGCCCCGTGCGGGGTCCTGAACAGGCGTGGCAGGGCGAGGAGTTGGCGCAGTACCGCCGCCCTCCCCGCGCGGAACGCCTCGTCCGGCACGAATCCGTACTCCTCGCGGACGGCCGCCGCGTAGGCGGCGTACGCGTCCGGGGCCGCCGCGAGGATCGCCAGGTCGGCGTCGCACAGCGCCTCGCCGTTGTGGTCGCCGTCGGCGGGGTCGTGGGTGACGGTCAGGCGGACGAGGCGGGCCACCTCGGAGGTCCGCGCCGCCGACAGGCCCGCTTCCGGCAGGGCGCGTTCGGCCAGGCGGGCCGAGCGCTCCTCGTTCTCGGAGCGGTCGGGCGCGTACACCGCGTCGTGGAACCAGGCCGCGAGGCGGACCAGGTCGGGGTCCTCGGCGTGGTCTTCGAGTACGTCGATGTGGTCGAGGACCGCCGTCAGATGGGCGGTGGTGTGGTAGCGGCGCTGCGGCTCGGCCCAGCGGGCGAGCAGGTTGTCGGCGAACCGGTACGGGTCGTGGACGCACTCGTCGGTGTCCCGTGCGCGCAGCAGCGTCCTGAGCCAGCGCTCCCGCAGCGGCTCGTGGTTCTCGTCGTCGGCCATGGGAGGAGCGTATCCCTTGCGGCCTTGTATACCCTGGGTGGGTATGACGGCTTCCCCGGAGTCCGGTACTCATCACCGCCCGCCTCGCTGGTCGCCGCGCTCGGCATGTCCCTCGCTTACATCCCGGCGATGATGGCCGCGATGGCGGGTGCCCCGCAGGAGCGGGCCGGTCTCGCCTCCGGCATCGTCAACACCACCTGCCAGGTCGGCTCGGCGCTCGGCCTCGCGGCGGGGGTGCGCGGGCTTGTCACCCTGCTGGTGATGCGGGGGGAGTCCGCGGCGGCGAAGGAGAAGGTTTCGGTGGACGCCCAGTCGATCGCCGGACAGGCTCCAAGAGCGACAGGGGGGCTGGGCAACTCCAGTCCGCCCGTTGCCATGTGCGCGTTCGAACGGTTGGCTTCCGGCATGACGACCACATCTGACGAGACGTACGAACCCGAGCGCGCCGGACGGCTCCTCCGTACCGAACGCGACGCTCTGATACCGCTGCTGAGGTCCGCCCCCGACGAGGCGTACGCGATCCGCACCTGCTGTCCCGGCTGGACCGTGCGGCATATGCTCGCGCACTGCGGCTCCGCGCTGATGCGGGTCGTGGAGAGCCGCTTCGGCGAGGGCGTGTTCAGCGCCGAGAGCAACGACCGGGACATCGCCGAACGCGCCGACTGGCCCAACTCCCGCGTCGTGGACGAGCTGGAGCGCGGCATGTCCGAGGCGGGGCCCGTCATGGCCGCGGCCAAGGGGATGCTCGACGGCGTCGCGCTGGGGGAGTGGGTGCACGCCGGTGACGTGCGCGAGGCGTGGGGGAAGCCGGGAGCGTACGGCGGTGCGGGGCTCGTGGACGCGCTGCCGCTCCTCGGGCAGTTCAGCCGGGGGGATTTCAGCGCGGTGACGCCCGGCCTCGCGGTGCACGCCGACGTGGACGGGTGGGACGAGCCGCTGATCCTCGGCGCCACGGACGGCCGGCGGCCCCCGGCCCGCTACATCGGCGACGCGCCGACCCTGATCCGGATCTGCGCGGGACGGCCGCTGGCGGGGACGCGGTACGAGCTGGCGGGCGCCGCGGAAAAGGAGTTGGCGCTGTTCGACTGACGGGCATCATGAGGGGATGACCGCTTACGAACCCGGCGTACCCGCCGATCCGGACGTGCTCCACCCCATGCCCGGCCAGGAGCGCCTGGTGCTGCTCAAGCCGCTCGTCAAGTCGCCGCTGATCGAGGTCGGCGACTTCTCGTACTACGACGACCCCGACGACCCGACCGCCTTCGAGACCCGCAACGTGCTCTACCACTACGGGCCGGAACGGCTGGTCATCGGGAAGTTCTGCGCGCTGGGCGAGGGCGTGCGGTTCATCATGAACGGCGCCAACCACCGCATGGACGGCGCCTCGACGTTTCCGTTCCCGATCATGGGCGGGTCGTGGAGCGAGCACTTCGACCTGATCACCGGGCTGCCGGGGCGCGGTGACACCGTCGTCGGCCACGACGTCTGGTTCGGTTACCGCGCCACGGTCATGCCGGGCGTCCGGATCGGGCACGGCGCGGTCATCGCGTCCGGGTCGGTGGTCGTCGACGACGTGCCGGACTACGGCATCGTCGGCGGCAACCCGGCCCGGCTCATCCGCCGCCGCTTCGACGACGAGGACATCGCCAGGCTGCTCGAACTGGCCTGGTGGGACTGGCCGATCGAGCACCTGACCGAGCACGTACGCGCCGTCATGTCCGGCAGCGTGGCCGAGCTGGCGGCCGTGGCACCGAAGGAGAGACACCGAAGGGAAACACACCCGAAGGGAAACACACCGAAGGGAAACACGCGTACCCCGGAGGTCGACTGACCTTCGGGGTACGCGTGGACGCGTGGCAGGGGGTGGCGGTCAGTGCTGGTGGCCGCCGCCCTTCTCCGCGTGCGCGCCGCCGCCCGCGTGCACCGTGAACGCCGCCGTGCGGACCTCGCCCTCGTGCTTGAAGTCCAGGAACAGGCGGTACGCGCCCGCGCTCGGCGCCGTCGCCATGAAGGAGACGCCGGGGCCCGCCTCGGTCTTCCCGTCGCCGGGCGCGCCGTTCGGGTGGACGTGGAGGTAGGCGAGGTCCCCGGAGCGCAGGGCCACCAGGTGGCCGTAGGCGCCCAGGTAGGGCTGGAGGTCGGTGACGGGCTTGCCGTCCTTCGCCACGTTCAGGGTGAGGTCGCCGCCCGCGCCCGTCTTCAGCTCGCCCTTCAGCGTCACGTCGTAGCCGTCCACCGTCGCGGTCGTGCTGTGCGCGGGCAGCTCCTTCGGCGTGGCCTCGCCGGCCACCGCGAGGTCCGCGCCGAGCGTCAGGCCCTCCTTCGCGCCCTCGGGGCGGAAGTCGGCGAAGACGCGGTAGCCGCCCGCCTCCGGTAGCTCGACCTTGGTCGACCAGGTGCCGTCCGCCGCGCGGGTGGGGTGCAGATGGCGGTAGGTGGTCAGGTCGCGTGAGGCGACGATGAGGTGCAGCTCCTTGTCGTGCTCCTTCTGGTACGCGGTGACGTTCCGCCCCGTGGAGTCCTTGACGACGTCGAAGCGCAGCTCTTCCTTGCGGCCCGCGTCGACGCGGGCCGTCTTGAGGTCCAGCGTGTAGCCGCGCTCGGAGATCTGGAGGCCGCCGGGAGCGGTGTCGCCGTGCTTCCCGTGTCCCGCGCCTTCTTCTTTGCCGTTCATCTGCTTCCCCTCCCGCTGCTCGCCGTCGTGTCCACCGTGCTGAGCCTCCGGCGCCCTGTCCGTGACGGGGTCGACGCCCTTGCCCACTCCGTACGCGGTGCCGAAGGTCGCGGCGACGGCGGCGGCGAACGCGGTGATCTTCAGTCCGGTGTTCATGACGGCTCCCTGAGTGATCCCCGGCCGGCTGTTCCGGTCGGTCGGCCTCGATGCATTCGAAGATACCCCCCCAGGGTATTAAGTCAAGCCCGGATTTCTCGGTGGTCGCCCTTGCGGCGCGTACCCCCCGGGGGTATAAATGAGTCCCGTAAGGCCGATACCCAGCGGGGGTATAGGTTCCCGCTCCGCACAGGAGGCACCCATGAGCACCGACGCGATCACCACCACGTACAAGGTCGACGGCGTCCACAGCCCGCACTGCCAGGGAGTCGTCACCGATGTCGTCGGCGGCCTCGACTTCGTCACCGCCGTGCAGGTGCGCATCCCGGAGGGCCTGGTCACGGTCACCACCGCCGCCGAGCCCGACGACACCCGTATCGCCGAGACCGTCGAGGACGCCGGTTACGACTACGTCGGCCGCGTCTGACACCGCCCGCCTGCCCGCCCACCACCCCGCCCCCACGTCACGAGGAGCCCGCAGACATGTCCACCACCACTCCCGGCACGCCCGAGGCGGCCTCCCCCGCTTCCACCGCAGAAGTGGAACTCGCCATCGGTGGCATGACCTGCGCCTCGTGCGCCGCCCGGATCGAGAAGAAGCTCAACCGCATGGACGGCGTCGAGGCGACCGTCAACTACGCCACCGAGAAGGCCAAGGTCAGCTACCGCGGCGAGGACATCTCCGTACAGGACCTGATCTCGACCGTCGAGGCCACCGGGTACACGGCCGAGGAGCCCACGCCCGTACAGGACGAGAGCGCGTCGTCGGACGACGGCGAGGAGCGGCGGGCCGACGACGCGCTGCGGCCGCTGCGCGAGCGGCTGATCACCGCGGTGCTGCTCTCCGTACCGGTCATCGCCATGGCGATGGTCCCCGCCCTGCAGTTCGAGTACTGGCAGTGGCTCTCCCTCACCCTGGCCGCGCCCGTCGTGACCTACGCCGCCTGGCCCTTCCACAAGGCGGCCTTCACCAACGCCCGGCACGGCGCGGCCACCATGGACACGCTGATCTCGGTCGGCACCTCGGCGGCGTTCCTCTGGTCGCTGTGGTCGCTGTTCTTCGGCACCGCCGGGACGCCCGGCATGACCCACCCCTTCGAGCTGACCATCGCCAGGAGCGACGGCGCGGGGAACATCTACCTGGAGGCCGCGGCCGGCGTCACCGCCTTCATCCTCGCCGGGCGCTACTTCGAGGCCCGCTCCAAGAGGAAGGCGGGCGCCGCGCTGAAGGCGCTGCTCCAGCTCGGCGCCAAGGACGTCACCGTGCTGCGCGACGGAGGACGCGAAGAGACCATCGCAGTGGGCGACTTGAAGACCGGCGACCGTTTCCTGGTCCGCCCCGGCGAGAAGATCGCCACGGACGGCAAGGTCGTCGAGGGTGCCTCGGCCGTGGACGCCTCCATGCTCACCGGCGAGTCCGTGCCCGTCGAGGTCGCCGAGGGCGACTCCGTCACCGGCGCCACCCTGAACGTCGGCGGACGCCTCGTCGTCGAGGCCACCCGCGTCGGCGCCGACACCCAGCTCGCCCGCATGGCCAAGCTGGTGGAGGACGCGCAGAACGGCAAGGCCGCCGCCCAGCGCCTCGCCGACAGGATCTCCGCGGTCTTCGTGCCGGTCGTCATCGGCCTGGCGCTCGCCACCCTCGGCTTCTGGCTCGGCAACGGCGCGGGCCTCACCGCCGCCTTCACCGCGGCCGTGGCCGTCCTGATCATCGCCTGCCCCTGCGCCCTGGGCCTCGCCACCCCGACCGCCCTCATGGTCGGCACCGGCCGCGGCGCCCAGCTCGGCATCCTGATCAAGGGCCCGGAGGTCCTGGAGTCCACCCGCAAGGTCGACACCATCGTCCTGGACAAGACCGGCACCGTCACCACCGGCAAGATGACCCTGCTCGCCACCCACACCGCCGACAACACCACAGAGGCCGAGGTGCTGCGCCTGGCCGGCGCCCTGGAGCACTCCTCGGAGCACCCCATCGCCCAGGCCGTCGCCGCCGGAGCGGCCGCCGAGGTCGGCACGCTGCCCGCCCCCGAGGACTTCGCCAACATCGCGGGCCTGGGTGTTCAGGGCATCGTCGAAGGGCATGCGGTGCTCGTCGGCCGCGAGGCACTGCTCGCCGAGTGGGAGATCCACCTTCCGGTGGCGCTGGAGCGGGCGAAGGCCGAGGCCGAGGCGGCCGGACGTACGGCCATCGCGGTCGCCTGGGACGGCGAGGCGCGGGCGGTCCTGGAGGTCGCCGACGCGGTGAAGGACACCAGCGCCGAGGCGATCACCCGGCTGCGCGCGCTCGGCCTGACCCCGATCCTCCTGACCGGCGACAACAAGGCGGTCGCCGCGTCGGTGGCCGCGGAGGTCGGCATCTCCCCGGAGCACGTCATCGCCGAGGTCATGCCGCAGGACAAGGTCGACGTCGTCAAGCGGCTGCAGGCCGAGGGCCGCTCGGTCGCCATGGTCGGCGACGGCGTGAACGACGCCGCGGCCCTCGCCCAGGCCGACCTGGGCCTGGCGATGGGCACGGGCACGGACGCCGCGATCGAGGCGGGCGACCTGACGCTCGTCCGCGGTGACCTGCGGTCCGCGGCGGACGCGATCAGGCTCTCGCGCCGCACCCTGGGCACCATCAAGTCGAACCTGTTCTGGGCCTTCGCCTACAACGTCGGCGCGCTGCCGCTGGCCGCGTCCGGCCTGCTCAACCCGATGATCGCGGGTGCCGCCATGGCCTTCTCCTCGGTCTTCGTGGTCGGCAACAGCCTGCGCCTGCGGGGGTTCAAGCCGCTGTCCTGACGCCCTGACCGCTCCCCGCGGTCAATTGATCCACCCCGGTGCGAGCGACTCGGCTCGCACCGGGGTGTTCTGCGCGTAGGCTGGTAATTGGACTAGACCTGTGGGAAGGAAGAGGCAGCCATGAGCAAGCGTGCAGTCCTGGAGGTGATCGCCCTCGACGCCGAGGACGCCGCCGCCGCCCAGGCCGGCGGTGCGGACCGCCTGGAGCTGGTGACCGACATGGCCGCGGACGGCCTCACGCCGTCGCGTGAGACCTTCGCCGCGATCCGGTCCCGTGTCGACATCTCGCTGCGCGTCATGCTGCGGCTGGCCGACGGGTTCGCCGCCGGTGACGTCGAGGCGCTCGTGCGCCGTGCGCGCGAGCTGAGGAGCGAGGGCGCCGACGAGTTCGTGCTCGGCTTCCTCGACGAGGCGGGCGGGCCCGACCTCGCCGCGGTCGAGACGCTCGTCGACGCGCTCGACGGCTGCCGCTGGACCTTCCACCGGGCGATCGACCGGGCCGCCGACCGTGACGCCCTGCGCAAGCAGCTCGCGGACCTGCCGGGCCTGGACACGTACCTCACGGCGGGGGCCGCGGGCGGGGTCGACGAGGGGCTGCCGACGCTGGCCGCCGAGGCGGCGCGGCGGGGGGAGCCCGGGTATGAGCCGCAGCTGCTGATCGGTGGCGGGCTGCGGTTGGAGCATCTGCCCCGGCTGAAGGCCGCGGGGGTCGACGCGTTTCATATCGGAGGGGCGGCCAGGCCCGACGGGTGGTCGGGGCCGGTCTCCTCGCAGGCGGTGGCGCGGTGGCGTGCCGCCGTCGACGTGTAGTCGCTCCGCTGGGGTGGGCAGAATTCGGGGCGCTCGGTGGGGCCTGCGGTACAACTGAGGGGAGAGGGAGGGGATTTGATGACCGCACCTACCAGCCGTGCGCTGCCCGCCGCCGTGGCGGCGCTCACCGCGACCGTCGCGCTCTACATCACGCTCGTCGCGTTCGGGAACATCACCGACTTCGGCACGAACCAGCAGTTCGTACGCCATGTCCTCGCGATGGACACCACCTTCAAGGACGACGACCTGATGTGGCGCGCGGTGGAGTCCACCGCGCTCCAGGACGCCGCGTACATAGCGATCATCGTCTGGGAGACCGTCGCCGCGCTCGTCCTCATCGCGGCGACGGCGCTGTGGGCCGGTGCCCTGCGGCGCCGCGCGGGCTTCCGGCGCGCCCAACGCCTCGGGACCGTCGGCCTGTTGATGGTGCTGCTGCTGTTCGGGGCCGGGTTCATCGGCGTCGGCGGCGAGTGGTTCGCCATGTGGCAGTCCGAGGACTGGAACGGCCTGGACGCGGCGACCCGCGTCGTGACGCTGGCGGGCATCGTGCTGATCGTGAGCCATCTGCCGTCCGCCGCGGTTTCGGCGGACGGCGCCAAGGGAGCTGATAGCTAGGCGAGTTGCTTCGGCAGCGGCGCCGCGTGCACGACGATCAGGCCGGAGACGGCGCGGGTCAGTGCCACGTACAGCCGGCGCAGACCCGTCCGCTCGTCGGGCTCGCCGTCGACGACGGCGGCGGGCTCGTCGAGCACCACATAGTCGTACTCAAGGCCCTTCGCGAGGGACGCGGGCACCAGCGTAAGCCGGGTGTCGGGCGTGGTCTCCTGCCCGGGGGAGAGGTACGTGAGACCGGCCGCCGTCAGCGTCTCTGCCAGCGCGGGAATGCGGGCGTCGGCCGCGATGAGCCCGATGGAACCCTCCTGCCGCAGTGACTCGACGCACGCCTCAAGGCAGGCCGAGTCCAGCTCGCCCCCCTCCCCCTGCCGCACCGTGAGCGAACCGGGCGACTCACGCACCGAGGCGACCTCCGTGAGCCCCGGCGCGATGTCGGGCAGCAGCCGCGACGCGTACGCGATGACTTCGCGCGGCACGCGGAAACCGGCCGTCAGCTCCTCCACGACCGCGTCCGCCTTGCCCAGATGCCCAAGAGCCTCGGCCCAACTCCGGGTCGCCCACGGCGTGGTGCCCTGCGCGAGGTCACCGAGGACGGTCGCCGAACCGGTCGTGCAGCGCCGCCCCACCGCGCGGTACTGCATCGGGGACAGATCCTGCGCCTCGTCCAGCACGACATGGCCGAGCGAATGCGTACGCGATACGAGATCGGTGGCCTCGTCGATCAACACGGCGTCCGCGGTCGACCACTTGGCGGACTTGACGCTGCGGGCGGGCTTGCTCCACAGCACGGCCTTCCGCTCGTCCTCACTGAGGAGGCCCTCGGAGTGCGCGGCGAGGAACTCCGCGTCGGAGAGCAGCCGCAGCACCAGCTTCGCGGGATCGACCGGCGGCCAGATGGCCTTCACGGCGGCCTTCACCGCGGGGTTGCGCGCGACGGCGTCCTGCACACGGTCGTCGGGGGCCTCGCCCGACTGCTCCATGTGGACGAGAACGGCATGGGCGATGCGCTGCGGAAGCGCGTCGCGGGCGGCGCCGTACCGTATGTCACGCGCGAGCAACTCCCTCACAGTCTCCTCCAGTTCATACGCGGGGACGCGCCAGCGCCGGGAGCCGCGCACGACGACCACGGGCTCGGTCGGCAGGGTGACGTGCGAGCGTACGGCCCTGCGCAGCACCTCAGCCATACGGGCGTCGCCCTTGACGAGGGCGGCGGCGGAATCGTCCGTGCCGCGGACCTCCACGTGGGCGACGAGGTCGTCGACGGTGGCCTGCTTGACCTCCAACTCGCCGAGCGCGGGCAGCACCTGCTCGATGTAGTGCAGGAAGGAGGCGTTGGGCCCGATGACGAGCGTCCCGGTCCTGGCCAGCCGGTCCCGGTGGGCGTACAGCAGATAGGCGACACGGTGCAGACCGACGGCCGTCTTCCCGGTCCCGGGCCCGCCCTGCACGCAGACGCTTCCGGTGAGGCCGCTCCGTACGATCTCGTCCTGCTCGGGCTGAATGGTCGCGACGATGTCCCGCATCGGACCGACGCGGGGCCGCTCGATCTCCTGCTGGAGCAGCTTGCTGGTCCGCTCGCCCTCGGAGGGGTCGCTGAGGTGCTCGTCCTCGTACGCGGTGAGGTCGCCGCCCGTGTACCCGAAGCGGCGGCGCAGCGCGATGTCCATCGGGTTCTTCTTGGAGGCCCGGTAGAACGGCTGGGAGACCGGCGCACGCCAGTCGATGACCATCGGGTCCCCGTCGGCGTCGTGCACGTGCCGCCGCCCGATGTAGAACTGCTCGCCCTCGGCGCCTTCGGCCTGCTTGGCGCCGGGGGCGTGCAGATAGTCGAGCCGCCCGAAGAAGAGCGGGGTGTGGGCGAGATCGGCGAGGGACTTGATCCGCTCGTCGATCTGCCGTTGCAGGACGGCGGCGTTCACCCAGTTCGCGGTGACGTCGCGGATGTCGAGGGCCTGCGCGTCCGCGCGCATGGCGCGCAGCGCGGAACGGGACGCGGCGAGGTGCCCCCGCTCGCGGGCGAGGGGGTCGGTCTGGTCGTGCGCGTGCACGGGATGCCTCCGGCGGTTCTGCGGGGTGGGCCTGTTGCTGCCGCCCGGTTTCCGTCCGGACGGCGGCGCTCCGCGGGGGAGGCCGGGGAAGGGGGCATCTTAGGCGCGGGGTGAGGGGCGGTGCCAACGGGTTTTCCGGTGGTGACCTCCGGGTCAGTCGTCGTCGGCCAGTTCCGCGACGCCCGTGATGCGGTGCAGGGGGAAGGTCCGTACCTCGTCCGCCGTGTGGTCGTACGCCGTGACGAACCCGCCCTCCACGCGTACGGGGGCGATCACGCGCTGGCTTGCGGCGCCCTCGGCGTTGACGTAGCCGATCCAGACCGCCTCGCCCGTCATCACCGCGGCCTGCATCGTGGCGAGGGTCTCCGCGGACGTCGTACGGGGCAGCCCGCCGCTCGGTGTCTGCGGGGTCTCCTTGCGGGGCGCGGTCGAGGCCAGGTCGCCCGCGCGGATCGCCCGTACGGCCGCGCCGATCAGCGTGGCGTCGGGCAGCGGCGGCCCGTCCGGCACCGGCTCGGGGGCCGAGCGGGGCGGGGTGCGGTGGGCGTGGGCGCGGGTGATCAGTACGTCGCCCTCCGGGGACTCCGCGGAGGGCGCGAAGCCCATGGTGCGCAGGGCTTCGAGGAGCGTGCCCGGGTCCGCCTGGGCGGCCAGCACGGTGGGCGCGAGGCGGCGCAGACGCAGGCCCTGGGAGCGCTTGTCGGCCAGGATCTCGTTGAGCAGCGCCTCGTCGTCGCAGCGTACGTACGCGGAGGCGGCGCCGATGCGCAGGTGGCCGTGTCTGCGGGCCACGTCGTCGATCAGATACGCGAGGGGCTGCGGAACCGGCGTACGGGAGTGGGCGGTCAGAAACGCGTGCAGATCGGACGCGGCCTGCCCGGCGTCGAGCGCGCGGCGCACGGAACCGGGCGTGAAGCGGTAGACGGTGGCGCCGCCCTTCGACTCGACGTCGGCGAGCACGGCGAGGGCCTCGGCGAGCGGCCGCTGCAGCGGCCCGGGCGCCACGGCCGTGAGGTCGGCCTGGAGCAGGACGTGATCGAGCGGTTCGGGCAGCAACGGGGCGAGCAACCGCGCGGCACGCTCGGCGGCGACGGCCTGCTCGACACCGGTGACTGGCCGCTGGCCCCGACCACCACCGCCCGCATCCCCAGCCGCGCCCGTTTCCGCGCCCGCGGCTCCGGTCCCGCCCGCGCCCGCGCTCCCGGCCCCGGTCCCGGCCCCGGTCCCGCCCGCGCTCCCGGCCCCGGCCCCGGCCCCGGTCCCGGCCCCGGTCCCGGTCCCGCCCGCGCTCCCGGCCCCGGCCCCGGCCCCGGTCCCGGCCCCGGTCCCGGTCCCGCCCGCGCTCCCGGCCCCGGTCCCGGCTCCGGTCCTGGCACCGGCTTCGGCTCCGGTCCTGGCTCCGGTGCCGGGCCCTGCCCCTGCGCTGACCCCTGCCCCTGCCCCGAGCCCGGCCCCTGCTCCCGCATCGGACTCGGCCCCGGCCAGCAGTGCCCTGCCATGCGTCGACAGGGCCCCCCGGCCCGTGACGCCGAGCAGTTCCGCCTCGTTCAGCGTCCACTGGGCGATGCGGGTGCGGAGGTCCAGCGAGGTGGGGGAGGGGCGTTCCCAGCGGAGGCGGGACAGGAGGGAGTCGGGGGCGGGGGCGGTGCCATCGGGGAGTGCGGCCAGGAGGGTGAGGACGCGGCGGCGGACCTCGGGTGACGCCGAGCGGTCCAGGTGCGGGCCCAGCGCGGACAGCGTGCGGTCCTTGCCGTCACGGCCGCCGATCAGGCCCGCCGTGCGGGTCGCCGCCAGCCAGGCCGTGGCGAGGGACGCCCAGCGCCGGGGCGCGGGCAGCTCCTGCCACTCGTCGTACGCGGGAGTCGCCGCGTACCGCTCGTCGGCCTCGCCGTCGGCGGCCACCAGGCCCGCCGCGTACGCCAGCTCGACCCAGAAGGCGGCCAGCGGCTCCGGCATGTCGAGCGCCACCGCCGTCCGCTTCAGGTCACGCACGCTCAGCCCGCCCGCGCGCAGCACCGTGGGGCCGCCCTCGTCCCACTCCTTGAGGAGCTCCTCGACGGTGGCGAGCGCCGTGTACGCCTGGCCCGCCGCCGCGGCGTCCACAACCTGTGGACGGTGTTCACGCGCCACCTCGACGGCCGGCGGCACCGGCTCGGGCACGCGGTGCGCGCGGCCCGCACGCAGGTGCAGGGCCACCTCGCGGGGCAGTACGACCGTGCCCGGAGCGGTGGGCAGGAGCAGCCCCCGGTCCAGGAGCCAGCGCAGATGGCGGGCCGGGTCCGCGGTGACCTGGCCGTAGGGAGGGCCCCAGACCAGCCGGGACAGGACCTCCACGGACTCGGCGGGCGCCTCGTCCAGGAGGGCCGACATGCGGGCGCGGTCCGTGAACAGCGCGGTGAGGGACTCCACCGCCGACACCGCGTCGTGGGTGGTGGGCAGGCCCGCCGCGGCCACGATGTCCTGGATGCGGTTGGGCGACATGCCGGCCGTGGCCTCGACGACGGTCGGGCCCAGACCGGTGGGGGAAGGGCGCTGAGGGCTCGGCGCGAGCAGCTCGCGGGCCGTGCGGACCAGACGCAGACGGTCACCGGAACCCCAGACGAGGGCCTGCTCGTGGAGGATGCCGAGGGCGCGGGGCAGCGCCGCCTCCACCGCAGGGTTCCCGTCGTCACCGGCAAGGAGCCCGAGGACCTCCTCGTACGTCGTGGGCTCCTGGGCGACCGCCAGCGTCTCCGCCACCTGCTGCGCGAAGCGGTCGAGGCGCTCCAGGGCACGCACCACGGAGGCCCGGGTGCCGGCCCGGGTGGCGAGCTGCGTCAGGTCGGTGGGCACGGGGCTGAGAAGGTCCGGGCGGGCATGCAGCAGCCCCGCGAGGGCGTCGTCCTCACGGGCACGGAGCGCTTCGGCGAGGGAGCGGGGGGTGTCCGCGCCGCGCGGCGGTGCGGGCGCGCTGTCCGTGGGCTGCGGCGGCTCGTCGGTGCTCATCCGGCTCACGTTAGCGGGCCGGGGGCCTCAGCGGTGTCCCCGCGGGGCTCGGGCGGTGCTTTGCCCACGGGTTGCCCGCGGATCGCCCGTGGATCGCCCGCGGATTGTCGTGGCCGGGCGCGCCGTTCCCCGCGCTTCTTCGGGGCCCGGCTGTATCCGACGTCACCACCCGGCCCCCGCCCGATGCGGCACACTGGACGTTTGGCCTAGTGAAAGGGCGCTCGCGTGAACGGTCCCCTCATCGTCCAGTCGGACAAGACTCTCCTGCTCGAGGTCGACCACGAGCGGGCCGACGCCTGCCGTCGTGCCATCGCGCCCTTCGCGGAGCTGGAGCGGGCGCCGGAGCACATCCACACCTACCGCGTCACCCCGCTCGGCCTGTGGAACGCGCGCGCCGCCGGACACGACGCCGAGCAGGTCGTGGACGCGCTCGTGGAGTTCTCGCGGTACCCCGTGCCGCACGCGCTGCTCGTCGACGTCGCCGAGACGATGGCCCGGTACGGCCGCCTCACGCTCTCCAAGCACCCCACCCACGGGCTCGTGCTCACCACCACCGACCGGCCCGTCCTCGAAGAGATCCTGCGGTCGAAGAAGGTCCAGCCGCTCGTCGGCGACCGGCTCGACCCGGACACCGTCGCCGTGCACCCCTCCGAGCGCGGACAGGTCAAGCAGACGCTGCTGAAGCTCGGCTGGCCCGCCGAGGACCTCGCCGGGTACGTGGACGGCGAGGCGCACAAGATCGACCTCGACGAGAGCGGCTGGTCGCTGCGGCCCTACCAGCAGCAGGCCGTCGAGGGGTTCTGGCACGGCGGCAGCGGAGTGGTCGTACTGCCCTGCGGCGCGGGGAAGACCCTGGTCGGCGCCGGGGCCATGGCGCAGGCCAAGGCCACCACCCTCATCCTCGTCACCAACACCGTCTCCGCCCGCCAGTGGAAGCACGAGCTGGTGAAGCGGACCTCCCTGACGGAGGACGAGATCGGTGAGTACAGCGGGACCAGGAAAGAGATCCGGCCCGTCACCATCGCCACGTACCAGGTGCTCACGACCAAGCGGAAGGGCATCTACCCGCACCTTGAGCTCTTCGACTCGCGCGACTGGGGTCTCGTCATCTACGACGAGGTGCATCTGCTGCCCGCGCCGGTCTTCAAGTTCACCGCCGACCTCCAGGCGCGCCGCCGCCTCGGCCTGACCGCGACCCTCGTACGGGAGGACGGACGCGAGTCCGACGTCTTCTCGCTCATCGGGCCCAAGCGGTTCGACGCCCCGTGGAAGGAGATCGAGGCGCAGGGCTACATCGCGCCCGCCGACTGCGTCGAGGTGCGGGTCAACCTCACCGACAGCGAGCGGCTCGCGTACGCCACCGCGGAGCCCGAGGAGAAGTACCGCTTCTGCGCGACGACGGCGACCAAGCGGAAGGTGACCGAGGCGCTGGTCAAGAAGCACGCCGGTGAGCAGACCCTCGTCATCGGGCAGTACATCGACCAGCTCGACGAACTCGGTGAGCACCTCGACGCGCCCGTCATCAAGGGCGAGACGACGAACGCGCAGCGCGAGAAGCTGTTCGGCGCCTTCCGGGAAGGCGAGATTTCGGTCCTCGTCGTGTCGAAGGTCGCCAACTTCTCCATCGACCTGCCGGAGGCCACCGTCGCCATCCAGGTGTCGGGCACATTCGGGTCACGGCAGGAGGAGGCCCAGCGGCTCGGGCGCGTGCTGCGGCCCAAGGCGGACGGGCACGAGGCGCGCTTCTACTCCGTCGTGGCGCGCGACACCATCGACCAGGACTTCGCCGCGCACCGGCAGCGGTTCCTCGCCGAGCAGGGGTACGCGTATCGGATCGTCGACGCGGACGAGTTGCTGGCGGAGAGCTGAACCCGGCTCCTGCGCCGGTGGTTCAGGCGCCCGCCAGCATCGACACCGGGATCACCGCGACCGACGTACAGGCGAACGCCGTCCGCAGCCATGCCGCGGGCGAGTCGCGCGGTGTGCGCCAGCCGGCCGTGAGGCAGCCGAGGCCCGCGAGCACCGCCAGGACGTAGCGGGCGACCAGGTCCTGGTGCTCCGGTGACGACGCGCCGCCGATGCTCGCGTCGAGCGCGACCACCAGCCAGCCGAGTGCCAGGAGCAGCAGCACGACGGGGGTCGCGAGGGCCAGGGCCAGGACGCGGGACGGCGGCGGGACGGGGTGCGCGGCGGCGTGGGCGGCGTTACGGGCGGCCCACGCGGCGCGGGGCTCCGTGGGCGGGGCGGGCCGCTCTTGTCTCATGCGGTGAGTCAACCCCGGCGCGCGGGGGCGGCACGTCCGTGCGCGTACTCATGTACGTACTCAGCAGCGGCAGCAGCGCCAGGGCCAGCAGCGGATACGGCGACGCCGCCGGCTGCTGCCACCAGGGCAGCCGGAGATCCAGGTCGCCCTGGTGCGGGAGCAGCCAGAAGGTGCGGGCCGTGAAGAGCACGGCGACGGCGGCGGCCAGACGGGGCCTGCCCTCGGCGATCAGGAGCGCCAGGAGCGGTACGCACCACACCCAGTGATGGGACCAGCTGATCGGGCAGATCAGCAGGGTCGTGAGGGCGGCCAGGAGCAGGGCCCGGGGGCTGTCGGCGGGCATACGGCGGGCCGACCAGAGGCCGACGGCAGCCGTGAGCGCTGCGGGGAGCGCCCAGGCCAGGCCCGGTTCCGCCTCGTGCAGGACGCGGGCGATCAGGCCCTGGAGCGACTGGTTGTCGACGATCCACGCCTTGCCGACGCGGCCCGTCTCGAAGACGCGGCGCGTCCAGAAGTCGACGCTGGCGGCGGGCAGGACGAGCACGCCGAGCAGCACGGTCCCGGCGAAGGCCGCCACGGCGGTCGCCGCCTCGCGCACGCGTCCCGCGACGAAGAGGTACGCGATGAAGAAGGCCGGGGTGAGCTTGATCCCGGCGGCGACCCCCAGCGCGAGCCCCTTGACGGGCGCGCCCTTCGGCCTGGTCAGGTCCCAGAGGACCAGGCAGGCCAGGGCGAGGTTGATCTGCCCGAAGACGATGGTCTGGAAGACGGGTTCCAGCCACAGGGCGAGGGCGGTGGCGGTGCAGAGGTGACGGAGGCGGGGGCGGGGCCGGAGGTCGGTCAGGCGGCAGGAGAGGTGGATGAGCAGGCCCAGGAGGGCGGTGTTGCCGACGAGGAAGGTGAGCTTCAGGGCGGGGAGGGGGAGCCAGGTCGTCGGTACGAAGAGAAGGGCGGCGAACGGCGGGTAGGTCGCCGGGAGTTCCCACTCGGTGACGGTGAACCCGTACAGATCGCCGCCGCCCTCGACGACGGCCTGGCCCTCGGCCCGGTAGACGAGGGTGTCGGCCATGGGGATGTGCTGGAGGGCGCAGAGGGCGGCGAGGGCGGTGAGGGAAGCGGTGAGGAGGGCGGGGGCGGGGGCTCCGCGGGGTGGCTTCACGGGTGGGGAGGCTATCTGACGGGGCGTCGGGGGCGGGGCCTCCTGGGGGCCTGCGCGGTCACCCGGGTGATCGCCTCGTAGGGGCCAGGCCCGCCGCTGCGCGGCGGATGCTTCCCACCCACCCGCCCGTTTGCCCGGCGCCACGATCGCCTCGTAGGGGCCAGGCCCGCCGCTGCGCGGCGGATGCTTCCCACCCACC
>NZ_JBSFRK010000062.1:0-38280 GCF_053589195.1 Streptomyces sp. NPDC003379
CGCCGGCCCTCCGGGGTCAGCGCGGGCGGGCCGACCGCGCTGCCATGGACCGGACCCAGGATGCTCGGACCCCAGGGACGACTTCAGTCGCGGCAGGAGGGCGTCGAGTCCCTCCCAGTGGCCCCGGATGGTGTCCGGCGGCAGCATCCGCCCGATGTAGCCCTCCTGGTCGCCGTCGAGCACCGCGTCGGTGACGATGCCCACGACGAGGCCGGTCCGCGGGTCGTAGACGGCGGCGCCGCTGAATCCCTCGCCGAGGCGCTGCGGGTGGGCCTGCTCGACGTCGACCTCCAGCCACTCCTGGCCGAGCAGTCGGTCGGCGCTGGTGCGCGGGGTGACGTGCGTGCCGTCCTTGTCGTGACCGAAGGGGAAACCGAGGGCGCGCAGTTCGTGCGCGCTCCGTCCCTCGCGCGGTCGCAGCAGATCGAGTGGCGCGAACACGCGCGGGGACACCGGGACGCGGGACCGGGACCGACGCCGACGCCGACGCCGACAGCAGCTTGGTCAGCTCGACGCCGGGCAGCGTCACGCGGACCTCGCTCAGCCCTTCGGCGACGTGGGCACAGGTGATCAGCCGAGCGCCGTCGACCAGGACGCCCGCGCCTCGGGGTACGCCGTCGGCCGTGCCGATGCGGGCACGCCAGTGCATGCCCGCCATTATTCGCCTTGCGCGCCCTGCGAAGGAGCCGCGCCCTGCGCCGGAGCCGCGCGCGACCAGGTCAGCCGGACGGTCAGATGCCCCTCGGTCGCCGTCTTGGCGATGACGGCACCGGCGGCGGCGGTGAGCTTGACGCCGAATTCCAGCTCGATCGCGTCGGGGTCGAGCGCACCCTCCCGAAAGGTCCGCAGCGCGGACAGCGCGGCACCGCGCACATGCCCCAGCGCCGACTCGAACCGCCCCTCGACCTCATGCACCTCACCGTCGTCCCCGCGCCGCGACACCGACCGGAACCCGGGATCCCTGGAGTCCACCTCGACCACGACGGGGCCCTGGTCGGACTCCCAGCGCATCAACTCACTCACGTACGGCTTCCCTTCCGGCCTTGATCGGCGTTACCGCCCGCTGCCTGAAAGGTAACGTCAACAGGTCTTCCAGTAAGCGGTGTTCGGCAGATACGTGTGCCACGCCTCGCGCCCGAGCCCGCCCCGCACCCGTTCGCATACGTCGCGGGCGGCGCGGCCCGGGTCGACGAGGAGGCGGCGGCTCGCGGTGTGCGGCGTGGCGACGCGCACCTCGCTTCCGGCGAAGCCGACGGCGAGGACGGGTCCGTCCGCCGCCGGGTACGCGGCGCCCGCGAGGCGGGGCGTGTCCGTCTCCCAGACACGGACGGTGCCGTCGGCGGCGCCGGCCGCGAGGTGGCGGCCGTCGGCGGAGAAGGCCAGGACGGGCACGGCGCCGTCGTCGCCCGCGTCCCAGGAGCCGGCGGCAAGCACGCCGAGGGGACGGGTGCCGCGAGCGTTCCAGAGGGTGATCCGGCCGTCGTCGTCGACGGCCGCGAGATGGCGGCCGTCGGGGCTGAAGGCCGCGGCGACCACATCGTCCTCGCCCCGCAGCACCCGCGATGAGCGCCCCGTCCGCACGTCGACGAGGACGCCGTCCCCCGTGAGGAGGGTCCGGCCGTCGGGCGCCAGGGCGTTGGCCATCCCGGCGGTGGGCCGGTGCAGGGCGCGCATGCGCTCTCCCGTGCGCTCTCCCCTGCGCTCTCCCGTGCGCTCTCCCCGCCTGCCCCTGCCCACCTCCCAGACCTCGACCTGCCGGTCATCGTTGTCCCGCGCGGTGACCGGCGCCCCCGAGAGGACGACGGGGCCTTCGTCGGAGGCGGGGACGGCCATGCTCTGCGTCCGCACCGGCACGGTGGCGGCCCGCCCCACCTCCCTCCCCCGCGTGAGGCTCCACTGCCGCACGGTCGTGCCACGGCCGTCACCCGTCCCGTACACGAGCCTGCCGCCGTCCTCGGAGAACGCCATGCCGCCCACGCAGTCCGCGCACACGTCGCCCGGCAGCCAGTCGCTCACCCCGCCTCCGCGCGCCCTCCGCAGCTGGAACCGCCGGCCGTCGCCGCGCCGCTGCGTGGCGGCGAGGGTGCGCCCGTCCGGGCTGAACCGTGCGGACCCGAGCGGTTGTTCCAGTCGCTCGGCCGACAGCGCCTCGCGTACGTCGAGCGTGCGTACGGTCTGTCCGGCCTGGTAACGGATCACACCGTCGGCCGCGTCGACGCGGGCGTCGGTGGCGCTGCGGTTGTCCAGGGGGTGGGTGAGCAGAGGGGCGGCAGGGGACGCGGTCGCCCACAGCGCGATCTTCCCGTCCGCCATCGTGACGGCGAGGGCGCCGTCCTCGCTGAAGTCCACGTGTACGTCCACGTCCACGTCCACGTCTGCGTCGGCACCGGCACCGGCACCGGCACCGGCACCGGCACCGGGCAGCTTGATGCGGGGTCGCTCCCGTCCCGGCTCCAGCTCCCGGGTCCGGATGCCGCCCGCGGCCGCGACGGCCACCCCGCGACTGTCCGAGGTGAACGCGGACTCGTCGCTTCCACAGGCCTGTTTACCGAACCCCTTGGACCAGGTGACGGGCAGCCGCCGCCCGCCGGCCACCTCCTCCACGATCAGCCCGCCACCGGCCTCCGCGCAGGTCGCGAGAAGCCGGTCGTCCGGGCTCACCCGAGGGAACGGCCCGTCTTCGTGGCGTGCGCCGGTCTCGTGCAGCAGTCGCTGCTTCCGCACGTCCCAGACCTGTACGACGGTGTCCCCGCGCACCCTCTGACGGATGACGAACGTCCGCCCACCGGGCCCGAACCGCCCGTCCACATCCCACCGCCCGGCCGCCCCGAACGCCTTACCAACCGGTCGCCCCCGGCGCAGATCCCACACCACGAACCCGCGTCGCCCACCTCGGTACGCGATCATGTGCCCGTCATCGCTGACGTCCGCGTATCCACTGTGGACGCCGGGCACCTCCCGCACGCCGATGCGGCGGCCACGGCGCAGATCCCATTGCGTGACGCGGTCCCGCGCCACGGCTGTCAGGACGCGGCCGTCGGCGCTGAGGACGCGCGGCGCGTTCGGGACGTCGCCGCCGTCCGCGCCGGAGAGCGCGGCCAGCTCCCGCTGCGCCGCCGCGCCGCGCACCGCCTCCCGTGTCTCCGGCAGGTCCGCGATCCGCCAGGCCGCCACGCTCAGCCGCATCGAGGTGACCGGATCGGAGGTGCGCAGCGTCCGGGCGACCCCCACGATGCGACGCGCTTCCGCCTCGTCCCGCTTCCGCTGACCGTCGCGGTTCTGCTGCCAGGCGACGGCGCCGGCGACCGCCGCGAGGCAGAGCAGCACGGCGAGGGCGGACAGGAGGGCGCGGGTCCTGCGCACGGCGCGGCTTCGGGAACGTACGCCTTGCTCGTGCGCGTCGACGGACACGTCGAGGAACTCCCGCTCCCCGGGCGTCAGTTCCCATCCCCCGGCCGAGGCGTGCCCGTCCGCCCCGGCGAAGGCCACCCTCGCCTGCGTCAGCCGTGTCCCCCGGTACAGCGCCCCGGGGTCCCGCCCCAGCTCCTCCCAGCCGCGCGCCGCCTCCGTCAGCGCCCGGTGCAACCGCAGCCGCTCCCGTTCCGCGTCGATCCAGCCGCGCAACCGTGGCCACGCGGTGAGCAGCGCCTCGTGGGCGAGGTCGACCACCGTGCTGTCAACCGCTGTGCCGTCGACCGCCGCGCTGTCGACCGTCAACAGGCGGGCCGCGACGAGGCGTTCCAGAACCGCGTCGCAGCCGGCCGGCAGTTCAGCCCGGTCGACGGGGCGTCGCGTGTCCTGCGTGCCGTCGCCCGGTGTCACCATCCGCAGCAGCAGCGACCGCGCCGTCGCGGCCTCCGTCTCGTCCAGGCGCCCGTACACGTCCTCGGCGGTGTGCGCGACGGCGCCGCGCACTCCTCCGATCGCGTCATACGCCGCTTCCGTCAGCGTCTTTCCGTTGCGCCGCCGCCACACCTCGCGCAGCGCGTGCGCCATGAGCGGCAGGCCGCCCGGCTCGCCGGCGCAGTCGGCGACGATCTTCGCGGTCAACGCCCGTTCCACGACGAGTCCTTCGGCGGCCGCAGGTCGCACGATGGCCTCGCGCAGCCGGCGCGGCGGCATCGGACCGACGAGGAGGTTCGCGTCGCCGAGCGCCTCCGCGAGGGGGCCGTGCTCGGCGCAGCGGCCGTAGAAGTCGGCGCGCACGGCGAGGACGACCCGGAGACGGCTCTCCGGGTCGCGCGCGGTGAGCAGAAGGGGGAGGAACGCGTCCCGTTCGTCCGTGTCGTGGCAGAGCGAGAAGACCTCCTCGAACTGGTCGACGACGAGAAGGGTGTCGGCGACCCCGTCCGCCGGGGTGAAGAGGTCGCGGTGCGTGCGGGAAGGGCGGTCGCCCGGCGTCAGGACGCGGATCGCGGCGGGCCGCGCGGGGCCCGCCGACTCCCGTAACGCCGGGATCAGTCCGGCGCGCAGCAGCGACGACTTGCCGCTGCCCGAGGCCCCGATCACCGCCGCCACCCGGCGGCGCCCGATGAGGCCCGCCAGTTCGGCGACCAGGTCGTCGCGGCCGTGGAAGCGGGCCCGGTCGTCGGCGCCGAAGCGGGCGAGTCCGGGGTAGGGCGACTCCCCGTCGTCCGGGTCGCGTGCGGCGTCCTCCGCGACCGCCTCGTACCAGCGCCGCTCCCACGCGTCGGCATCGCCCTCGCAGGCCGACACGTAGGCGCGCAGCACGGGGAGGGAGGGCAGCCGGGTGCCCGCGGCGGCCGCGGAGAGGGTGGGCGCGGAGTAGGGGACGCGCTGTGCCATCGCGCGGTAGGTGGGGCTGCCCGCGTCGACGCGGAGCTTGCGCAGGTCGTACGCGAAACGCTGCACCGGTCCCGCCGTCGGCTCCAGCAGCTTCTCACGACGCCCCACCGCGCCCCGCCCCTCCCTCGCGTCCCCCGCTCAAGGTCCGGGCCACGCTAGCAATTGATCGGTGCGCCGGAACAGGGCTGCCCATCAATCCCCGGCCCGCTGAACTCGGCCTTTCCGGCCCGCCTTGGGGCCCGGAGCAGTCAGCCATTCGTTCCGCAGCGCACGTACGGGGAGCCCGCCATCACCGCCGAAGCCGATCAGTACGTCGAGCCCGCCCCCTCCACTCCTCCCGGCGGGTCCGCCCCGCCCGCCCCCTCGCGCGGCCGCCCGGGCCCCACCGTTGCGCCCGGTCTGCTCCTGACCCTGGCGCTCGGGTTCTGGGGGTTGCGCCGCCAGGGCAGCATGTGGCGGGACGAGGTGGTGACGTACGACGTCGCCCACCGCGCCCCGACCGACCTCTGGCGGACGCTGGGGAACGCGGACGCCGTCCACGGCCTCTACTACCTGCTCATGCACGGACTCTTCCGGCTCTCCCAGCTCTTCCCGCTCTTCCACGACGCGGACCCGCTGCTCGTGCTGCGCGTTCCCTCGGTCCTCGCCATGGGAGCGGCGACCGTCGGCGTGGCACTGCTCGGGTGGCGACTCGCCGGGCCCCGGGCGGGGCTGCTCGCCGGGGTGGTCTTCGCGGTGCTGCCGTCGGTGCAGCGTCAGGCGCAGGAGGGGCGTTCGTACGCGATGGTGTGCGCGCTGGTCGTCTGGGCGACGTATCTCCTGGTGGTCGCGGTCCAGGCACCGCGCGGGCGGCGCGGGCGACGTGCGCGGCGGCTGTGGTGCGGCTACGGCGCGCTGATGCTGCTCGCCTGCCTGCTCCACGAGTTCGCGGTGTTCGCCCTGCCCGCGCACGCGGTGACGGTGCCCGGTGCGGCACGTCGGGCGTGGGTCGCGGCTGCCGGGGGCGTGGTGGTGGGGGTGGCTCCGCTGGTCGTGCTGAGTCAGCGGCAGCAGGCGCAAGTGGATTGGCTGCACTTCGACTCGGCCGCGTACGCCGGTGCCGCCGGGCTGTGCGCCCTCGGGGTGTGCTGTGCCGTGCTGCTCAGGATGTCGGCGCCGGACGAGGGGCGGTGGCCCGCTCTCGTCCGTCCGGCCCTGGCCCTGCTCGTCGTACCCGTCTCGCTGCTCATGCTGCTCGCCCCGCTCAAGCCGCTGTTCACGGAGCGGTACGTCATGTATGGCATGGCCGGTGTCGCCCTTCTCATCGGGGCGCTGCTGGACCGGGCCCTGTCCGGCGGTCGAGGGGTCGTCGCCGTGGCGGTGGTCGCGGCCGGCGCGGCTCTTGCCGCGTTGCTTCCCGTCGCGCTGAACCTGCGTACGCCGGCGGGCCGTCTCGACGACTCCGTCGCCGCCGCGCACGCCATCCGCGCCGTCGGTCGGGAGGGCGACGCCGTGGTGTACATGCCGCTGCGCCGCAGAGTGTGGTCGCTGGCCGCGCCCGGAGCCGTCTCGGGTCTGCGGGACATCGCCCTGGACCGGAGTCCGGTCGACTCGGACACCCTGTACGGCACGGAGGTTCCCGCCGACGTCATCCGCGGTCGTATGCGCGCGGAGCCGCGGATCGTGCTCGTCACCGATCCCTCGGGCAGGACGGACGACCGGATCGCGCGGGAGACCGTGAAGCGGAACGTCATCGGGAGCCGCTTCGAGAAGTGCCGGTCCTGGAGCGGCCGGGGCGCGCGCGTCACCCTCTACGCGCGCCCCGGCCGCTGCTGAGCCCTATACGGCGGCGTGGTCCTTGACCGCCACATGCACCGTCTGCGCCGTCAGGAGGAACAGGTCCTCGCGGTGGTGCAGGCTCTGGGGGTCGTCCTTGTCCAGGAGGCGGTCGATCGTGGTGAGGTCCTCGGGGGTGACGCGGCCCTCGTGCATCTCGCGGCGGCGGGTGAACTCTTCGAGGACATGGGCGCGGGCCGTGTCGGAGAGCGGGGCCGGCAGGTCGAGGAGGAAGCTGCGGGTGGCCACGTGGCGCAGGCCCGCGCCGGTGAGGAGCGCCGGCCAGTCCTCCGCCGCGTCCTTCGAGTGCGGCAGGCCGGTGCGCATCTGGGCGAACCACTCCTCGTCGGAGGCTTCGAGGCGGGAGAGGAGCCCGGGGCGGCCGAAGCCGATGTCGCGGGGGAGGTAGCGGGCGCCGAGGCCGCCTTCCAGGAGGGCGATCGCGCCGCCCGGTGCGAGGCGGTCGGCGAGGGCGGCGAGCGCGGCGCCCTGGTCGCCGACGTGGTGCAGGGACTTGCACAGCCACAGGAGGTCGGCGGTCGGTACGTCGTCGATGGCGTCCGGGAGCGCCGCGCGCACCGTGTCGAAGCGGTCGGCCAGCCCCTCGCGGGCGGCGCGGTCGCGGGCCCGCTCCAAGAGGGGTTCCTCGGGGTCCGCCGCGACGACGCGCGCCTTGGGGAATGCCTCGGCCAGCTGGAAGGAGATGGCGCCGGGGCCGCTGCCGACGTCGACGACGACGCCGGGTTCCGGCACCCAGTGGCGCAGCCAGGCGGCCACCTCGCCGTACATGGGGGCGGCGACCTCCGCGTACCGTTCCAGCATGGCTCCCATGGCGGCCCAGTCCATGTCCTCGCCGCCATGACCGTGCCCGTGCCCGTGGCCATGCCCGTGGCCATGCCCGTGGCCATGCCCCTGGTCCTGGCCCTGTCCGTGCGCGTGGTGCTGCCCCATCACTCTGCCGCCTTCCGGTTCCGGTTCCTGTTCTCCGCCCTCGTTGTGGAGAACAGTGACAGCCTGCGCCCCCTTCCCGGTTTTCGACGACCCATGTTGCCGTTACGGCAAGAGGAAGCCTCAGCCCCGTTTGCGGAACGCCCGCAGGCTGAAGAACGGATCGGGGCGCGGCACGTCCTGGTCCGGCAGCGCGGCGAGCCCGGCCGCGAGGCGCGCGGCCAGCGGCCCGTCGGGCGGGACCTGCGTGAACCAGCCCCGGTGGAGGTCGTCGACCGTGGAGCGCGGGGTGCGGCCCTGGCCGTGGCCGACGAACCGGGACCGGCCGGCCGGCGCCATGCCGTGTTCGGCCGCGTACGCCGCGACGGCCTCGGCGCGGTCGACGGCGGAACGCACGGGGCGCGGGGCGAGCACGGCGTCGATGTCGCTGCCCGCGTCGTGCGAGGCGGCCTTGTCGACGGTGGTGACGTAGACGCCGCCGGGCCGCAACACCCGCGCGCACTCGGCGACGACCGACGCCGTCTCCTCGGGCCCGGGGAGGAGATGCAGCAGCCACACCGTACTCACGGCTTCGAACGCCCCGTCCGGGAAGGGAAGTTGGCGACTGTCGCCGAGAACAATGGCGCCCGGCACCCGGGCCGCCGCCATCCGGGCCATGCGGGGCGCCGCGTCCACTCCCGTCACGCACAGACCGGCACGCGCGGCGAGGCGGCGGGTGACCAGGCCGGTGCCGCAGGCGACGTCGAGGAGGCTGCGGGCGTCGGGAGGCACCAGGCCGAGGACGGCCTCCGCGGCGGCCGCCGCACGGGGCTCACCGCCGCGCGAGGCGTCGTAGCGGTCGGCTTCCTTGCTGTAGTCGAGCATGCCCGCGCTCACTCCGCGCCGTGCCCCGGGGCCAACGCCTCGACACGGCGGGCCAGTTCGAAGTCGAGGGCGGTGAGCGCGCCGCCCGCGCTGTGCGTCTGCACGGACACGGCGACGGTGTTGTAGCCGAGTGTCAGATCCGAGTGGTGGTCGAGCTCGTCCTGCGTCTGGGCGATGTGCACGACGAGACCGGTCGCCGCGAAATGCGAGCCGAGCCGGTACGAGCGGGTGATCTTCCCACCGTCGAGGGACCAGCCGGGCAGCTCGGCGAGGCGGTCCTCGATCTCCTTCTGCGAGAGCGGTTCGCGGGACAGCGGTTCGGGGGACATGGGCGAGGCTCCTTCCACGGGGTCGGTCTCACCTTGCCACAGCCCGAAGCGCACCAGTCCCGGAGAACCCGCAAGCCGTTATCAGGCGTGTTGGAAGACGAGAGTGGTGTTGTGGCCGCCGAAGCCGACGGAGTTGCTGAGGGCAATCGCCGCATGTTGCTGCCGTGGAACTCGAGTCACCAGGTCGATGGCGAATATCGGGTCTGCGGTGTCGACGTTGGCTGTGGGCGGGACGAGGCCGTTCCGCAGGGTCAGCACGGTCAGGACGGCTTCCACCGCTCCGGCCGCACCCAGGCAGTGACCGAGCGCGCCCTTCGCGGAGGTGACGCTCGGCCCGTGCGGGAGCACCGCCGCGATGGCGGCGGCCTCTGTGGCGTCTCCCTGCTTGGTGGCTGTGCCATGGGCGTTGACGTGGTCCACGTCCGACGGGGTCAGGTCGGCGTCGGCCAGGGCGAGGCGGATCGCCTGGCGGATTCCCGCGCCTTGTGGGTGCGGCGCGGTGGGGTGGTGGGCGTCGGTGCTTGAAGCGCAGTCGGTCAGGACGGCGCGGGGTACGGCGCGGCGGGCGCGGGCGTCGGCCGGGCGTTCGAGGACCAGCATTCCGGCTGCTTCGGCGATGACAAATCCGTCCCGGTCGGCGCCGAAGGGCCGGGAGGCGGTGGCCGGGTCCTGGCGGCGGGCGGACAGCGCGCCCATGGCGTGGAATCCGGCGACGATCAGCGGGTTCAGGGCAGCCTCGGCGCCGCCGGCCAGCACGATGTCGCAGCGATCCTCCATCAGCCAGGACCGCGCGGCGACCAGGGCGTCCGCTCCCGCCGCACAGGCCGTCACCGTCGTCAGACTGGGGCCGCGCACCCGAAGCGCCATCGCGATCTCGGCGGCGGCCATATTGGCCAGGGACATCGGGTGGACCAGCGGCGATACGTGCTCCGCTCCCTGCTCCCGCATCCGTGTGTGCTGGGCGTCCCTTGCTGACACGCCGCCAAGACCCGTGCCCAGAACGACGCCCACGCGCGCACCGTCCCAGGACGAGGTGTCCAGTCCCGCGTCGGCGACCGCCTCCCGCACCGCGATCAGTGCGAAGCCGGGTGAAGCGGTCCAGCCGGTACGGATGTCGGTGGTCCAGCAGCGTCGCCTCGTCCTTCGGCGGGAGGGGCACGGAGCAGCCGAAGTCGACCGGCAGGCCCTCAAGGCCGGGGTGCGTCGCGGCGGTGGGTACGCCCGCGCAGACGCCTTGCCAGGTGGGTGCGGTGCCGATACCGGCGGGTGTGATCAGTCCGGTGCCCGTGACGCAGACCTCTCGGGAGTTCACGCGGTCTCGCCTGTCGCGGACAGCGCGTTCGGAGCCAGTCGGGCGTCCAGGGTCGTCGCGATCTGTCGCAGGGTGGCTTGTGCGGGCAGGTCTTCTTCCGTGCAGGACACGTGCAGCTCGTCGCGGAGGGTGAGGGTGAGTTCGGCCACCGCCAGGGAGTCCAGCTCCAGGTCGCTCAGGCGCGTGTCGGGGGTCAACTCCCCCAGCGGCACAGCGAACTTCCCGGTAAGAATGGCGAACAGGGCATGGCGGGCAGGGCGCACGGCACTCACTGACTTCCTTGTGAAGCAGGCGGGCGGGCAGGCGGGTGGACGGTGAAGTCATAGGCGCAGGGCGAGCACACCCACGCTGACACCGCTGGCGAAACCTGTGAGCAACACGATGTCTCCGGGCCGGACCCGGCCTTGCTCCAGGGCGGTTGCCAGTTGCAGTGGCAGGGTGGCTGCCGCGGTGTTTCCGTGCGAGGAGATGGTGACGCTCAGCCGGTCTTCGGGCACGCCCACATCGCGCCGGAAGTCCTCTGCTGAACGGAACGCTGCGACGTGAAGGCAGAGCAGTGCCACTTCCCGCTCGGAGCCGACAAGGCCGTTCAGGATATGCGTCGGATCGCTGCGCAGGGAGCGAACGGCCTCCGTCATGCGACCCACCCGAAAGCGTGAGCGCTGCCGGGGGGACGGCGCTCCGGGAAACGGCAGCACACCCTCTTTCCACGCCGAGGAGGCGGCGAGGAACCGGCTGCCGATAATTCCCGGCCCAGCCGCCCCTTCCAGGACCACCGCGGCCCCGGCGTCGGAAAGGGTGTAGCCGACGATGGATTCCACGAATTCCTGTGCGGTCGCCACGGACGTCTGCTGGAACTGCGTAGGTGTCTCTCCGCAGCAGACCAGCACGCGCCGGTGGGCGCCCGAGCGGATGAGCGCGTCGGCGACCTGCATGGCGTTCAGGAAGCTGTTGCAGGCGTTCTTCACGTCGAACACCGGACAGCTCGCCCGCAGCTTGTCCGCGACGATATGGGCGGTGGCGGGTTCCAGCACCTCTGCGCTCATGGCCGCGAAAATCAACAGATCGATCTCGCCGATCGTGCGGCCCGCGCGGTCCAGCGCCTTGTCGGCAGCCGCCACCGCCAGGTCCGACGCCTCCCAGTCGGACGGGCGGACATACCGGTTCTCGACACCGGTGAGCCGCCCGATCATGCCTCGCGGCACCTCGAAGGCCGGGCTGTGGCGCACGACCTCCTCTTCCACTTCCGCGATGGTCATCCGCCTGCCGGGAAGATGAGCGGCCACGCCGGCGACCCTGCTGTGGGGGGAGTACGTCATGGATCCTGTCCCGGTGGTCCGTATGAGCCGGGACAGTAAAACAGATAGCGAGATCCCTCTAAATTCCTATTATCCAATTCATGGGCGCAGTGCCCTGTTTTCGACCGAAAGATTTCCACCTTCGAGAAACTCCTTCCCTCGAAAGAGGGAGCGGTGTGGGCAGCGGCTCATCCCGTAGGCAATAGTGTGCGCGGCCGGTGCGCTCTTCCTACGAGCCGCCCGTATTCCGCCGTTCTCCTTAACTTCCTTCCTCAGGGGGCCTTTTCGTGCGCAGTGTGGTCGTCACCGGTGCCAGCAGCGGCATCGGCAGGGCAACAGCCCTCGAACTGTCCGGTCGCGGCTACGACGTCATCGGAACCGTCCGCAGCGACGCGAAGGCCGAAAGCTTGGTCACGGCCGCGCTTGAACGCGGCCGTTCGCTGAGGACCGTCGTACTGGAGGTGGCGGACGAGGCGGCGTGCGAGGAGGTGTTCGCCGCCATCGGTGACATGACGGACGGCGGCCCGTGGGCCGTGGTGAACAACGCCGGCGTCGAACTGTTGGGTGCGGTGGAGGACGTCGACTGCCGACAGGCCCGTCACGTTCTGGAGGTCAACCTGCTGGCTCCCATCAGGATCTGCCGGTTGGTGCTGCCCGCGATGCGTCGACGGGGCGCCGGACGGATCGTCAACGTCACCTCGCACGCCGGTCTCGTGGCCTCGCCCTTCAACGGCTGGTACGCGGCGAGCAAGCACGGGGTGGAGGCCCTGAGTGACTCGCTGCGCATGGAGACCGCACGCGATGGTGTGCATGTCTCCTTGGTCGAACCGGGTTTCCACGAGACTGCCATGGTCCCCGAGGGTGAACGTCGCCTGTCCGAACTCGGCGAGATGAAGGATTCGGCCTACTCCGACGCCTACGCCGAAACCCTGCGCCGGCTGCGTCGGCTGCGGCCCTTCCGTCCGGCCGACGACGTGGCCCGGGTGATCTGCCGTGCGCTGGAGTCCCGGCGCCCGCGCGCCCGCTACCTGGTCGGCAAGGAAACCCCCCTGACCAGGCTCGCCCTCTTCACACCGCAGTGGACCATGGACCGCTACCTGCGGGCCTTCACCGGGCTGCGCTGAGAAGTCGGCCCGCCCGAAAGAAACACGACAGGAAGAAGCAGGAAACGAACGTGCGAGATCACTACGCCGACATGCTGGACCTCCTGCACTCCAGGTTCGACATCGAACCGGAATCGGTCAGCCACGACATGAGCTTCAGGACTCTGGGGCTGGATTCGGTGGAGTTGCTGGAGCTGGCCGTCTGCATGGACCTCACCGAAAGCACCGGTCTGCTGGAGTGCACACCGGACAGCACCGTCGACCAGGTCCTGGACCACCTGCGGCGCCAGGACGGCCCGGTGGATGCCGGCGCCGCACCCGTCTCATGAAACGTGCGGCGATCGCGGTCACCGGTATCGGCCTCGTCACTCCCGCCGGCTACGGTCGCTGGAAAACTTTCGAGGGTCTGTGCGCCGGACGGTCGACTGCCGCGCCCGATCCGCGGCTGAGCGAGGCACCGGTCGGATTCAGCTGCGCCGTGCCCGACCTGCGGGCACAGGAGCGGTTGCCCAAGGTTGGATTTCACCGAGCCGACAGGCAGCGGCCCGCACGTGCGGAGCGCGCCCAAGGCCCACCCTACGGCCCGGCATTCGGCCTGGTCCCCCGCGGACGTGCCCGTCCCGTGCATCTCCAGGTATGCCAGGTCGTCGGCACCGATACCGGCACGTGCGTGGACCGCGCGCAACAGCGCCTCCTGCGCGGCATCGCTGGGCAGGGCCAGACCGGCCGTGCGCCCGTCACTGTTGGCACCGGAGGCGAGAATCGTGCCGTGCACGCGGTCACCGTCGGCCAGCGCGTCGCTCAGACGCTTGAGCAGGACCACCCCGCCACCCTCGGCCCGGACATAGCCGTCGGCCCCGTTGGAGAAGGTGCGGCAACGTCCGGCGGGCGAAAGCATGGAGGCGGTCGAAAACCCGACGTAGGCGGACGGGTTGAGCAGGACGTGGGCGCTACCGGCCAGCACCGCGCGGCCCCGGCCGGACCGCAGATACTCACAGGCCTGGTGGACCGCGGTCAGCGCCGAGGAGCAGGCGGTGTCCACTGCCACGCTCTCGCCGTGCCAGTCCAGCACGTAGGAGATGCGGTTGGCGGTGACAGCCCCGCTTCCCCCCGTCATCGTGTAAGGGTTCACGGTGTCGATACGGGCCGTCTGCAGATCGAGGTAGTCCTGCCCGGAAACACCGATGAACACCCCCGTGTCCGACCCGGCGAGCGCTTCCCGCGAAATCCCGGCGTCGTCCAGGGCTTCCACCGTCATTTCCAGCAGCAGTCGCTGCCGGGGGTCCATCCTGGATGCCTCGCGGGGCGCGATATCGAAGAAGTCGGCGTCGAAATCCGCGATATTCTCCAGGAACCCGCCGGCCGTGGTGCGCGTCTTACCCGGCCTTCCGCGCCGGTCGAGGAACCGGTCGCTCTCGAAACGCTCGGGCGGCGCCTCGGTCACCAGGTCGCGACCCTGTTCGAGCACCGACCAGAGGCTCTGCAAATCGTTGACACCCCCCGGCAACCGGCATGCGGCACCCACGATCGCCAAGGGTTCTTCTTGCGGGCATACGTTCTGCTCGGGCATCACACGCCTCCGGAGCGCCGCCGTGGATGAACCCGCGGAAAATCCCTGAAGAAGGGATTGATGCGAGAGTCATACCGGACAGCCATTGAGCTGACATTCGGACAACCGCCACGGAGCGTAGTGGTCCGTACGCCATCACCAGCAAATGCGCGTCCCCCTGACGAGGGATTTGTATGACAAGCAGTACGCGACCCGGGTGGCTGGACGACCGCAAGGAGCGGGCGGTGGTGACGTACCGCGTGGCGGTCTGCTCCGTGATGCCGAACAAGCCCATGAGCCGCGGGAGGTCGGCGCTCTCCGAAGCCGCGGGGAGTTCGATTACCGTCTACGTATGACAACCGCCGCGCCCGCCAAGGGGAACACCAAAGACAAGGCCAAGGGGAACGCCAAGGGGAACGGGACCGGAGTGGGCCCGCTGCTGCGCGGCTGGCGGGAGCGGCGGCGCGTCAGCCAGCTTGAGCTGGCCCTGCGCGCCGACTCGTCCGCGCGGCACATCAGCTTCGTCGAGACGGGCCGCTCACGCCCCAGCGAGGAGCTCGTGCTGCGCCTCGCCGACCACCTCGACGTGCCGGTGAGGGACCGCAACTCCCTGCTGCTCGCGGCCGGTTACGCGCCCCGCTTCCGCGAGACCCCGCTGGAGGACCCCTCGATGGGCACCCTGCGCGAGGGCCTCGAACAGCTCCTGACCGGCTACGAGCCCTATCCGGCGCTGGTCGTCGACGCGGCGTACGACGTCATCGCGGCGAACCGCGGCATCGCGATGATCCTCGACGGCATCCCGGAGCGCCTCCTCGCCCCGCCCCTGAACGCGATGCGGCTCACCCTCCACCCGGAGGGCCTCGCCCGCAGGATCCGCAATCTGCGGGAGTGGCGCGGTCATCTGCTGCACCAGATGGAGCGGCAGATCGCGCTGCAGCGCTCGGACGCCCTGCGGGCGGTGTACGAGGAGGTGGCCGCGTATCCGGTGGAGGACCCGGGGGTGGACGCCTTCGACGCCGGGACGGACGTGCCGTACTTCGCGCTGCCCCTGCGGATCGAGCACGACGGGCACGTCCTGTCCTTCATCTCGTCGATCTCCACGTTCAACACCCCGATGGACGTGACGGTCGCCGAGCTGGCCATCGAGACGCTGCTCCCGGCCGACCCGGCGACGGTCAAGTACCTTCAGACCCAGATGGGCTAGCGGACCCCCAGGGCCCGCAAGGAGCGCCAACGCCCGGCGGCTAGGCCCGCAGCGCGCGCAGCGCCGCGTACTGCAGGGCGGCGAAGCCGCCGACGGTGACGGCCTGCATCGGGATCCAGACCGCTCCGGCCGTGCTCGGCGAGAGCCAGGCGACGAGGGCGACGACGCTGAGCACCGCCCAGGCGGCGTTGCCCTCGATCACCGCGCGCACGCCGAGCGTCGGCGGGCTCTTGCGGGCGGCCAGGTAGCCGACGCCCGCGCCGTAAAGGGTGAGGAAGACGCCGAGGCCGAGCAGCAGCCCTGAGTCGACGCCGAGGAAGCTTCCGAGGGGTCCGGAGGCGGCGACGTACGCGAGACCGTTGCTAGCGGTCACGACCGCGTCGAGGCCGAGGAAGCGGCGCAGCATGGTGGTCGGGTCGGTGGTGCGGGCCAGAGCGGTGAGCTGGTAGGTCGTCATGGCGGGCTGCCTCCAAGCGGCGGGGAAGAGCGGTCTCGGACGGTGGCGAATGAGCCGGTACGCGGTGCGCTGCACGCGGTGTGCGGTCCGCGGTGCGCGGTGTGCGGTGCGCGGTGCGCGGTGTGCGGTTCGCTGCACGCGGTGTGCGGTGTGCGGTGTGCGGTGCGCCGGTCTGATCCGGTGACACCACTGTGTCGGTCCCGCGCCACCTGGTCGATTACGTCACAGGTAATGCCGGGCCCGACTGCCGGGGGCGGCCACCCCCGGCCCTCGTAAGACCCATAAGCCCGCCCCCCACAACCCATACGGCGGCGACCGAAAGGTGCCCCGCGCCCCTCGCCCCTACGTTCGTTGAAAGGCAGACCTAGGGAGCTCCACGGTGACAGAGACGACCGAGCCCGCCGCCGCCCTGCTGCGGGCGGGGAAGTTCTTCCGGCGCGGCGCCACCGCTCCCGACCTGCACAGCGTCGCGCTGACCGGTGGCCGGGACGCGGACGCCTTCTACCGGGACCGCTGGAGCCACGACAAGGTCGTGAACTCCACGCACGGCGTGAACTGCACCGGATCCTGCCGCTGGAAGGTGTACGTCAAGGACGGCATCATCACCTGGGAGACGCAGGCGACGGATTACCCGAGCGTCGGCCCCGACCGCCCCGAGTACGAGCCGCGCGGCTGCCCCCGGGGCGCCGCGTTCTCCTGGTACACGTACTCCCCCACCCGCGTCCGCTACCCCTACCTGCGCGGCGTCCTGTTGGAGATGTATCGGGAGGCGAAGGCCCGTCTGAAGGACCCGGTGCTGGCCTGGGCGGACCTTCAGAGCGATCCCGAGCGGCGCCGGGCCTACCAACAGGCCCGCGGCAAGGGCGGGTTGGTGCGGGCGAGCTGGGACGAGGCCGTCGAGATCATCGCGGCCGCGCACGTCCACACGATCAAGACGTACGGTCCCGACCGCGTCGCCGGCTTCTCGCCCATCCCCGCGATGTCGATGGTGTCGCACGCGGCGGGCGCCCGTTTCATGGGGCTGATCGGCGCACCGATGCTCTCCTTCTACGACTGGTACGCGGATCTCCCCGTCGCCTCGCCGCAGGTCTTCGGCGACCAGACGGACGTACCGGAGTCGGGTGACTGGTGGGACGCCGCGTATCTGATGATGTGGGGCTCGAACGTGCCGGTGACACGGACCCCCGACGCGCACTGGATGGCCGAGGCGCGCTATCGCGGGCAGAAGGTCGTGGTCGTGGCGCCCGACTACGCCGACAACGCCAAGTTCGCCGACGAGTGGCTGCATCCGCACCCCGGCACGGACGGGGCCCTGGCGATCGCGATGGGGCATGTCGTCCTCAAGGAGTTCTTCGTCGACCGCCCGACGGACTTCTTCACCGACTACGTACGCAAGTTCACCGATCTGCCCTTCCTGGTGACGCTGACCGAGCGCGACGGCGCGTACGTACCCGCGAAGTTCCTGCGCGCCACCGACCTCGGTGAGCGCGGCGAAGGCGGTGACTGGAAGACGGCCGTGCTCGACGAGATCACCGGGCGGCCCGCCGTCCCCAACGGCTCGCTGGGCTTCCGCTGGACCGAGTCCGGCAAGGGCCGGTGGAATCTGGAGCTCGGCGACATCGAGCCGCTGCTGTCGCTGCACGGCTCACCGGTCGCGGCGGGTGTCGAGGTGCTGCTGCCCCGCTTCGACACGGAGGGCGGCACGCACGGCCAGGGCCGCGGGGAAGTGGTGCGCCGAGGGGTGCCCGCCACCCGGCTCGGCGGGCAGGACGGACCTCTGGTCACCACCGTCTTCGACCTGCTCCTCGCGCAGTACGGCGTCGGGCGCGAGGGGCTGCCGGGCACATGGCCCTCCTCGTACGACGACGCGGACGCGCCCGGCACGCCCGCCTGGCAGGAGGCGCACACCTCCGTGCCCGCCGCCAAGTGCGTGAAGATCGCACGGGAGTTCGCCGCGACGGCGGAGAAGTCGCGCGGCCGCTGCATGATCCTGATGGGCGCCGGGACCAACCACTGGTTCCACTCCGAGACGATCTACCGCGCCTTCCTCGCGCTGCTCCAGCTGACCGGCTGCCAGGGCCGTAACGGGGGCGGCTGGGCGCACTACGTCGGGCAGGAGAAGTGCCGCCCCGTCACCGGCTGGGCGACGCTGGCCGGTGGCATCGACTGGAGCAGGCCGCCGCGGCAGATGATCGGCACCGCCTACTGGTTCCTCAACACCGACCAGTGGCGTTACGACAGGTTCGCCGCGGACGTGCTGTCCTCGCCGCTGGGCGAGGGCCGCTTCGCGGGGATGACGGGCGCCGACTGCCTGGCCCTGTCGGCGCGCTCCGGCTGGATGCCGTCGTACCCGACGTTCGACCGCAACCCCCTGGACCTCGCGGAGACGACGAGCGATCCGGTGGCCAACGTCGTCGACGAACTGAAGGCGGGTACCCTCACGTTCGCCTGCGAGGACCCGGACGCCCCGGAGAACTGGCCGCGCGTCCTCACCCTGTGGCGCGCCAACCTCCTCGGCTCCTCCGCGAAGGGCGCCGAGTACTTCACGAAGCACCTGCTCGGCACGCATTCGTCGCTGCGCGCCGAGGAGGCGGCCCCGAACGAGCGCCCCTCGTCCGTCACTTGGCGTGACCAGGCCCCCGAGGGCAAGCTCGATCTGCTGGTCTCCCTCGACTTCCGGCAGACCTCCTCCACGCTGCTCTCGGACGTCGTCCTGCCCGCCGCGACCTGGTACGAGAAGCACGACCTGTCGACCACGGACATGCACCCCTACGTGCACTCCTTCACCCCGGCCGTCGACCCGCCCTGGCAGGCCCGCACCGACTTCGACACATTCCGTGAGATCGCGGAGCGCCTCAGCGAGCTGTCCGTGGACCACCTCGGCGTCCGCAGGGACATCGTCGCCACCGCGCTCCAGCACGACACGCCGGGCGAGACGGCGCAGCCCGGCGGGGTCGTCCTTGACTGGCGCAAGGGTGAGTGCGAGCCGGTGCCGGGCCGGACCATGCCGAATCTCGCGGTCGTGGAGCGCGACTACACGGCGGTCGGCGCGAAGTTCGCCGCTCTCGGGCCGCTGGTGGAGCGGCTGGGGCTGCCCGCCAAGGGCATCGCGCTGCTCCCCGACCGGGAGGTCGAGGAGCTGAAGGAACGCAACGGCGTGGTGCTCGGCGGGCCCGCCGACGGCCGCCCCGCCCTGAACACCGCCGTGAAGGCGGCCAACGCCATCCTCGCCCTGTCCGGCACGACGAACGGGCGCCTGGCCACGCAGGGCTTCCGCACCCTGGAGGAACGGACCGGCCAGGAGATGGCGCACCTCGCCGCCGAGCACGAGGGCAAGCGCATCACGTACGCCGACACGCAGGCCGCCCCGGTACCGGTGATCACCTCGCCGGAGTGGTCGGGCAGCGAGTCGGGCGGGCGCCGCTACACGGCCTTCACGCTCAACACCGAGCACCTCAAGCCCTGGCACACCCTGACCGGACGCCAGCACTTCTTCATCGACCACGACTGGATGCACGAGCTGGGCGAGGCGATGCCCGTCTACCGGCCACCGCTGGACATGAACCGTCTCTTCGGCGAGCCGCGCCTCGGACCCGACGGCGAACGCGAGGTGACGGTGCGTTACCTCACCCCGCACAACAAGTGGTCGATCCACTCCGAGTACCAGGACAACCTCTTCATGCTGTCGCTGTCCCGCGGCGGGCAGTCCGTCTGGATGGCACCGCAGGACGCGGACGCGATCGGCGTCAAGGACAACGACTGGATCGAGGCGGTCAACCGCAACGGCGTCGTGGTGGCGCGGGCGATCGTCTCGCACCGCATGCCGGTCGGCACGGTCTACATGCACCACGCGCAGGAACGCACCGTGAACGTCCCCAAGGCGGAGACCACCGGAAAGCGCGGCGGCATCCACAACTCCCTGACCCGGCTGATCCTCAAGCCGTCCCATCTCATCGGCGGTTACGCGCAGTTGTCATGGGCCTTCAACTACCTCGGCCCCACGGGCAACCAGCGCGACGAGGTGACGGTCATCCGCCGCCGCAGCCAGGAGGTCACGTACTGATGAGGGTCATGGCTCAGATCGCGATGGTGATGAACCTCGACAAGTGCATCGGCTGTCACACCTGTTCCGTCACCTGCAAGCAGGCGTGGACCAACCGCGACGGCATGGAGTACGTCTGGTTCAACAACGTCGAGACCCGCCCCGGCCAGGGCTATCCGCGCCGCTACGAGGACCAGGAGAAGTGGCGCGGCGGCTGGGAGCTGAACCGGCGCGGCGCCCTGAAGCTGAAGAACGGCGGCCGCGTCAAGTCGCTCCTGGAGATCTTCTCCAACCCCAAGCTGCCCGAGATCAAGGACTACTACGAGCCCTGGACGTACGAGTACCGCAACCTCACCGACGCCCCGCTCGGCGACGACTACCCGGTGGCCGAGCCCCGCTCCCTGATCTCCGGCAAGCCGATGAAGATCGAGTGGTCGTCGAACTGGGACGACAACCTCGGCGGCACCACCGAGCACGGCCATCTGGACCCGATGGTCGCCAAGGTCCGTCAACAGGCCGCCGACAAGGTGAAGTTCGCCTTCGAGCAGACCTTCATGTTCTATCTGCCCCGCATCTGCGAGCACTGCCTCAACCCGTCGTGCGTGGCGTCCTGCCCGTCCGGCGCGATGTACAAGCGGGCGGAGGACGGCATCGTCCTCGTCGACCAGGACCACTGCCGGGGCTGGCGCAAGTGCGTGACCGGCTGCCCGTACAAGAAGGTCTACTTCAACCACCGCACCGGCAAGGCCGAGAAATGCACGATGTGCTACCCGCGCGTCGAGGTGGGCCTGCCGACGGTCTGCTCGGAGACGTGCGTGGGCCGCCTGCGCTATCTCGGGGTGATCCTGTACGACGCCGACAAGGTGACGGCGGCGGCCTCCGAACCCGACGAACACAAGCTCTACCAGGCGCAGCTGGACGTCTTCCTCGACCCGGAGGACCCCGAGGTGCGCCGCGACGCCGAGCGGGCCGGGATCTCGTACGACTGGATCCAGGCGGCGCGCCGCTCCCCCGTGCACGCCCTGATCAGCACGTACAAGGTGGCGCTCCCCCTGCACCCGGAGTACCGCACCATGCCGATGGTCTGGTACATCCCGCCGCTGTCACCGGTGGTCGACGCGCTGACGGAGACGGGACACGACGGCGAGGACATCGCGAACCTCTTCGGCGCCATCGACACCCTGCGCATCCCCCTCGAATACCTCGCGGAGATCTTCACCGCCGGGGACGTCGGCCCGGTCCGCTCCTCCCTGGAGAAGCTGGCGGCGATGCGCGCCCACATGCGGGCCGTCAACCTCGGCGACACGCCCGACAGCGAGGTGGCGCGGTCGGTGGGGATGACGGGGCCGCGGATCGAGGAGATGTACCGCCTGCTGGCCATCGCCAAGTACGAGGAGCGGTACGTCATCCCGACCGCGGCCGTCGCGGACGCGCGGCGCCTGGAGGAGTCGGCCCTGCCCGAACTCCCGGACTCGTGCAGCCTCGATTACGAGGGCGGCCCCGGCGCGGGCGGCGACGGCCCGTTCGGCCAGGACTCGGGCCGCAGACAGCTGCCGCTGGTCACCGTCGAGAACTTCCACACGCTGCGGGCCCGGCAGACCGCCGACGAGCAGCCGAGCGCGGCCGAGAAGGCCCACGCGGCCGAGAAGGACGCCCAGTGACTCCGCACGCCGTGCTCTACCAGGCCGCCGCGCTCTGCCTCGCCTATCCGGACGAGGAGTTCCAGGAGCGGCTGCCGCTGCTGCGGGCCGCCGCACCGCCACGGCTCGACGACTTCCTGACGTACGCCGAGACCACGCGCCCCCGCGAACTCGCGGCGCACTACGTGCGGGTCTTCGACTTCAAGAACCGCCACAGCCTGTATCTGAGCTGGTGGCGGGAGGGCGACACCCGGCGGCGCGGCATGGCCCTGGTCCGCTTCAAGGAGGTTTACCGCGCGCACGGCCTGGAGTTCAGCGGCGAGGAGTTGCCGGACTTCCTCCCCGCCGTCCTGGAGTTCTCCGCCCGCGCGGGCCCTGTGCTGCTCCTGGAGAACCGCGGCGGCCTCGAGCTGCTGCGGCTCGCGCTCGGCGACTTCGGCACACCGTACGCGGGCGTGCTGGAAGCGGTGTGCGCGAGCCTGCCGGGCCCCACGCCCAAGGACCGCGCCGAGGCGCTCGCGCTCGCCCGCTCGGGGCCGCCGCGCGAGGACGTCGGCCTCGAACCCTTCGCACTCATCGGGGAGCACTGATGAAAACGCTGCTGTGGGGCGCCCTCCCCTACATCGCCTTCGTCCTGCTCGTCGCGGGCACGATCTGGCGCTACCGCTACGACAAGTTCGGCTGGACGACCCGCTCGTCGCAGGTCTACGAGTCCAGGCTCCTCAACATCGCCTCACCGATGTTCCACTACGGCATCCTCTTCGTGCTGGTAGGGCACCTGGTGGGCCTGTTCCTCCCCGAGTCGTGGACGGACAAGGCGGGGGTGAGCGAGCACACGTACCACCTGTTCTCGCTGTACGGCGGCACGACGGCCGGGGTCCTGCTCGTCCTCGGCATCCTGCTGCTGCTCTACCGGCGTCGGACCAACACGCCGGTGTTCCGCGCGACGACCACCAACGACAAGCTGATGTACCTGGTGCTGTTCGCGTCGATCGTCCTCGGCATGGTCGCCAAGCTGCTGCACACGTCGGGCGACGGCTACGACTACCGGGAGTCCATCGCCCCTTGGGCGCGCAGCCTCTTCACGCTCCGGCCCGACATCGACGCGATGGCGGGCGTGCCGGTGCTGTACGAGATCCACGCGGTGGTCGGCATGGTGCTGTTCGCCCTGGTGCCGTTCACCCGCCTGATCCACATGTTCAGCGCGCCGCTCCAGTACCTCTTCCGCCCGTACGTGGTCTACCGCGCCCGGGACCCGGAACGGCTGGGCGCGCGGCCGGAGCGGCGCGGCTGGGAACGGACGGGGTCCTAGGGCCTAGGGCGCCTTGTCCTGACCGTCCTTGCCCTTGTCGTCCTCGTCCACGATCTCGGCGTCCACCACGCCTTCCTCGGCGGCGGAATCGGTGGAGGCACCGGTGGCGGAACCGGTGGAGCCCGTCTGCTCCTGGGCGCCCCCGCCAGAAGCCGCGTACATGGCCTGGCCCATCTTCTGGCTGACCGTCGCCAGCTTCTCGGCGCCGGCGCGCAGGGCCGCCGTGTCGTCGGGGCGATCTTTGAGGAGGCCCTTCAACTCCGTCGCTGCCGCCTCGACTTCACCCTTGGTGTCCGCGGGGATCTTGTCCCCGTTCTCCCGCAGGAACCTCTCCGTCTGGTAGACGAGCTGCTCGGCCTGGTTGCGGGTCTCCGCGGCCTCGCGCCGCCTGCGGTCCTCCTCCGCGTGCTGCTCCGCCTCGCGGACCATGCGGTTGATGTCGTCCTTGGGCAGCGCGGAGCCGCCGGTCACCGTCATGCGCTGCTCGCGGCCCGTAGCCTCGTCCTTCGCCGAGACGTGCATGATGCCGTTGGCGTCGATGTCGAAGGTGACCTCGATCTTGGGGACGCCGCGCGGGGCGGGCGGCAGCCCGGTCAGGTCGAAGACGCCGAGCTTCTTGTTGTACGCGGCGATCTCCCGCTCGCCCTGGAAGACCTGGATGCCGACCGAGGGCTGGTTGTCCTCGGCGGTGGAGAAGGTCTCCGAACGGCGGGTCGGGATCGTGGTGTTGCGCTCGATGAGCTTGGTCATGATGCCGCCCTTGGTCTCGATGCCGAGGGACAGCGGGGTCACGTCGAGGAGGAGTACGTCCTTGACGTCGCCGCGGATCACACCGGCCTGCAGGGCCGCGCCGAGCGCCACCACCTCGTCGGGGTTGACGCCCTTGTGCGGGTCCTTCCCGGTGAGTTCCCTGACCAGCTCGCTCACGGCGGGCATACGGGTGGAGCCGCCGACCAGGATCACGTGGTCGATGGCGGACAGCTTGACGCCCGCGTCCTTGACGGCCTGGTGGAAGGGCTCCTTGCACCGGTCGAGCAGGTCGGACGTCAGCTCCTGGAACTGGGCGCGCGTCAGCTTCTCGGCCAGGTGCAGAGGCCCTTCGGACGACGCCGTGATGTAGGGGAGGTTGATGTCCGTCTCGCTGGAGGAGGACAGCTCGATCTTCGCCTTCTCGGCGCCCTCCCGCAGGCGCTGGAGCGCCATCTTGTCCTTGCCGAGGTCCACGCCGTGCCCGTTCTTGAACTGCCGCACCAGGTGTTCGACGATCCGCTGGTCCCAGTCGTCGCCGCCCAGCTGGGTGTCGCCGTTGGTGGCCTTGACCTCGATGACGCCCTCGCCCATCTCCAGGAGCGAGACGTCGAAGGTGCCACCGCCCAGGTCGAAGACGAGGACGGTCTGGTCGTCGCCCTTGTCCAGGCCGTACGCGAGGGCCGCCGCCGTCGGTTCGTTGATGATGCGCAGGACGTTGAGGCCCGCGATCTCACCGGCCTCCTTGGTGGCCTGGCGCTGGGTGTCGTCGAAGTACGCGGGGACGGTGACCACCGCGTCGGTGACGTCCTCACCGAGGTAGGACTCGGCGTCGCGCTTCAGTTTCTGCAGGACGCGCGCGGAGAGTTCCTGCGCGGTGTAGCGGGTGCCGTCCACGGAGCCGCTCTCCGGGAAGCGCCAGCCGCCGTCGCCCATATGCCGTTTGACGGAGCGCGCGGTGCGCTCCACGTTCGTGACCGCCTGCCGCTTGGCGACCTCGCCCACCAGGACGTCGCCGCTCTTCGCGAAGGCGACGACCGACGGGGTGGTGCGCGCGCCCTCCGCGTTGGCCACGACGGTGGGCTCACCGCCCTCCAGCACGGCCACCACTGAGTTCGTCGTCCCGAGATCGATTCCGACCGCACGTGCCATGGTCCAGTCCCTTCCGCCGAGAGCCCAATGTCCCCGTATCCAGGTCTACTCCGTACTCCATCACAAAACTTGAGCGGGATCTTGTCAATGCCCGGATACGACAATGCCGCCACCCAGCACCCTCTCGGAGGCGGGGTGACGGCATCGTCAGCGGGCGTCGTATCAGGCCAGCTTGGCCGAGAGCGTGATGGTCGTGCCCGTCAGCGCCTGGCTCACCGGGCAGTTGGCCTTGGCGTCCTCGGCGGCCGAGACGAAGGTGGCCTCGTCGATGCCCGGCACGGTGCCCTCGACGTTGAGGTGGATGCCGGTGATGCCGGTGCCCGGCTGGAAGGTCACGTCGGCCGACGTGGTGAGGCGGCTCGGCGGGGTGCCCGCGCCGGCCAGGCCGTGCGACAGCGCCATGGAGAAGCAGCTGGAGTGCGCGGCGGCGATGAGCTCCTCCGGGCTGGTCCTGCCGTTCGCCTCCTCGGCGCGCGACGGCCAGGACACCGCCTGCTCGCCGATGCCGGAGGAGTCGAAGGTGACCATGCCCGAGCCCTCCGTGAGAGAGCCCTCCCAGACCGTGTGCGCGGAGCGCGTGGTTGCCACGATGCAGTTCCCTTCAGTGCGGTTCCGTGATCGGAAGTTCCGTTGCCACCATCCGATCACACTCGGGATGCAAACGGGCCACGGGGCGGACCGAGTTCCGGAGCCGTCAACTTCGGGTTCGGCTCTGTTGCACGATAGTGGCGCCGCATCGCCCGGACGAATGCGTCCGGGCGCCATTGATGAACGGTGACCGCTATAACTGGCCCATGATCTATCACGTAGCCGCTCTCGACGACTGGCTTTCCGACCCGGAGCTGCCTTACGCGCCCGCGTCGTTGGCGAAGGACGGGTCCGTGCACTGCTCGCCCGACGAGGAAGCGATCCTGGCAGCCGCCACCCGCTTCCACAGTCGGACAGCCGGTCCTCTCGTCGCCCTGCTCATCGACGAGAGGAAGCTCGGTGCCGAGGTGAAGTGGGTGGCCCCTGCTGCGGGCTCACCTCTCGCCCAGGGGCCCGCAGTTCTGTTTCCGCGGGTTCTGGGTCCCGTCAACCGGGACGCGGTCGTCGGGCTGATGGAGATCGTGCGCGACGACGAGGGCGGTGCCCGGGAGCTGGTTCCCCGGGGTCCGGCGGAGTGACACAGCGGGGCCGCCGTACTGGTAGCGCGACGAATCCGACGCCTTAGCGCAGTCCGGCACCGGAAAGCCCGGGCTCGGACTCGGACACCGGCCGGTGCGGTGTCGCCCATCTGCCCAGGGCCATTTCGGCCGTGATCCCGGGCCCGAACCCCGCGATGAGCCCTTGCCCTCCGTGCGGCGGGCCACCTTCGGCGAAGAGCCGGGCGAGGGCGTCGAAGATGACGGCACTGGCGATGTTGCCGCGTTCGGTGAGGGTGCTGCGGCTGTGCCTGAACATCCGCGGCGGAAGGTCCAGGAGACGGCCGAGGTCGTCGAGGATACGGGGGCCACCGGCGTGGACGAGGTAGAAGTCGAGGTTGGCGACGTCCCAGGCGTGCGGGGCGGCCATGCTGCGCATGGCCGGCGCCAGTACCCCCATGGTGCCGGGCACACGTTTGTCGAGCTGGAAGTGGAATCCGGTGTCACGGACCGCGTAGGAGATCCATCTCTCGGTGTCGGGGACCAGATGCGAGGCGTTGTGCTCAAGGCGGATTCCGTGTCCGCCCTGACCTCGTACGACGACGGCGGCCATGGCATCACCGAAGAGGCCGTTGGAGAGCAGACTGCCCACGCCGACGTCGGTCGGCTGGTAGAGGAGCGAGCAGAACTCGCACGAGACGATGAGCACGTTGCGCTCGGGATAGGCGGTGCAGAAGTCGTGTGCGCGGTTGACGGCCGCGCCGCCGGCCGCGCAACCCAGCTGCGAGATGGGCAGTTGGCGGGTGTCTGGCCGGAACCGCATGCTGTTGATCAGCCACGCCGTCATCGACGGCATCATGAACCCGGTGCACGACACGTAAATGATCATGTCGATGTCGTGGACCGTGAGTTCCGCGTGTTCCAGCGCGGTCTCGATGACCGGTGGCAGGCGTACCTTGGCCTCCTTCTCGTAGAGGAGGTTGCGTTCCTCGAACCCGGGGTGTTTCAGGGTCGCCTCCAGTGGCTGGAGGAGATGGCGGGTCCGTACTCCGGTGTTGGCGATCAGCCGCAGGGCCAGGTCGAGCTGCGGGTGCCCGGCGTGCAGGGTGCGGGCGAGATGAAGGGTCTGCTCGGCCGTGACGACGTGTTCGGGGACGGCGACATGGGGCCGGCACAGAGTCGGCATGGCGCTCACCACGCGACCGGCAGCGCGAGGGGGTAGCGCCAGATCGACTGGGTGTTCCAGCGCACCTCCTCCACCGGTACGGCCAGGCGCAGGGTGGGGAACCGGGACAGCAGGCCGCCGATCGAGGTGCGCAGCATCAGGAGGGCGAGATGGGATCCCAGGCAGTGGTGCATGCCGTAGCCGAAGGCCAGATGCGCGGGCGGGGAGGGCCGTTCGAAGTCGAGTTCGTCGGGGCGGTCGTACGCCAGTTCGTCGCGGTTGGCGGTGAGATAGGAGACATGGACCGTTTCGCCGGCACGGATCGTCACACCGTCGATGGTGACGTCTTCGAGGGCCACGCGAGGAATTCCGACCCCTTGGCGGAAGGGGACGTAGCGCAGCAGCTCATCGATCGCCTGGTCCAACAGCTCCGGCGCCTCCTGTAGCCGGCCGAGCTGCGCCGGGTGGGTGAGCAGGGTGAAAACGAAGTTGCTGATGTCGTAGGTCGTGGTGTCGTGCCCGGTGACCATCAGCAGCATGGCCAGCACCGCGAGCTCCGCGTCGGTGAGTCTCTCGTCCCCGATCCGGGCGGTCGCGAGCGCGCTGAGCAGGTCCTCGCCGGGTTCGGCGCGTCGACGGGTGGTCAGCTCGTCGAAATAGACGCGCAGCTGCTGCTTGGCGTCGGCGGCGGCGCTCCGGCTGTCGGGGGTCATGGCCATCATCGCCATGGCCCAGGCACGCAGCTGCGGCCGGTCCGGCGCGGGGATGTCGAGGAGCTCGCAGATGGTGGCCAGCGGAAGACGGTCCGCCAAGTGGGAGACGACGTCCGCCGGTGGCCCGGCCGCCTCCATGCCGGCCAGGCACTCGTCCACCATCGCCCGCACCCAGGGGGTCAGCCGGTCGAGCTGGCGGGGCCCGAAGGCGTGCGTCGCGAGCCGGCGGATGCGGTTCAGCACCGGTGGGTCCATCAGGTTGATCGCCTCGCTCTGCGCGATCGGCGCAGGCGTGATCCGTGGAAAGTCCTTGCCCACCAGCGCGGCCCGGCTGAACCGTCGGTCGGAGGTCACCAACTGGACGTCGGCATAGCGGGTCACCAGCCAACATGGGCCGCTGCCGTAGGGCATGTCGACCCGGGCGATGGGCTCCTCCCGCCGCATACGGGTCATGAAGGGGTCGGGCTCCAAAGCCACGTCGTGGCGGAAAAGATAGCCGTGAGTCACGTCAATCAAACGATCGGAAACCGACAACGTCACGGCGCTCGTCACCCGATCCAGCTTCTCCCCCGCCGGGGCCGGCCTTTTCGGTGCCGGGAAGCCCGGGTGGAAACGGGCCGCGCGGGGCGATCCGGCGCTTCGGAGGTGTTCGAGGGAAGGGCGCAGGTGCGCGTCGGCCGATACGAACACATTGTGTAGGCCCTCGCGCCACAGGGGTCCGTGGGGTGCGGGAACAGGCACGTGGCGGGGGTCCTATGGCCGGAATGGCAACTGTGCAAGGCGCGTCCGCGGTGACACTTTGAGGCCCCCTCGCGCACGACGGCGAGGAGATCCTCAGGGGGTATGCCATGGGCGGTCATTCCTTACGTGCCCTGATCCTGCTGTACCCAGGGAGACGCTTCCTTGGGCGCCGTATGCTTCCTGCCAGGTGGCGCGGGGAAGAAGGATGTGACCACCTTTGCCCTCATCTTTGATCGCTCCTGGTGTGCCGGTTCGAGCGCAGGGCGGGATGTCCGTTGACGAGCTGCGGTCTCTGCCCGCGGCGGTCAGCGTGTCGACGGCTGCTCGCGCTCTGGGGATCCGGGCTGACAAGGCGTACGACTTGATCAAGGCGGATGCGTTCCCGGCGAAGCTGATCCCCTTGGGGCGCACGCAGAAGGTGGCGACTGCTTCGCTGTGGGAGGCCTTGAGGGTGTCCTGACGAGGCGCGGCTGACTGGCTACCTGAGTCGCCGAGGGGGGCTTCACCCCCAGGAGGCCCAAGGTCTGCGCAAGGCCGTCTCCCTGCTGTTCGACCAGCACAGCAGGGCCGAGGCATGCCGGTGGATGAATGCCCAGGGGTATCGCACGGCGCTCGGCAACGAGTGGGCCCCGGAGGCCCTGACCCGCGCCCTGAGCCATCCCCGCATGGCGGGACTGGACGAGGACGGCGAGTCCATCGAGGACTTCGGCGAGACGGTACTGACGCCCGATGAGCGTCAGCGGCTTCTCGCCCTGTTCGCCGATAAGGCGGGCCAGCAGGCCGAGCCCCGCGACGCCTTCGACTACTTGCTGAACGAAGGCCGGTCGGAGTGCGGCCGGTGCGACTACAGCATGGTGGGCACGCGTGTCACCAACGGCGGCGATCCGGCTTACCGCTGCCCCCCGCCCCGGGAGGGTCAGGACTCGTGCGGGTGGGTTCGAATGAACGCCGACCGGCTCGAAGACTCTGTGGCCGAGGAAGTTCTCGCGGAGCTGCTGCGGCCGGGCGCCCGAGAGCGGGTGGCTCAGCTGCCGGCCGACTTGCAGGCGGAGGCCGAGCACCTGAAGGCGCACATCGACGGGTCGTCGGAGCGGTTCGGGGAGCTGCGCGAGATGCGCAAGGTGCTGGTGCCGGCCGCCTACGAGGCTGCCGAGAAGGCGACCAAGCAGGACTTGCGCGAGGCGCGGAGCCGTCTGCGCTACCTGGAACAGCTGATCGACGTACCCGTTGAAGGCGTTGAGGACTTGGCCGCCTGGTGGAAGACGGGCGCCGCGGGGCTGGCAGCGGGCGCTGGTCGGCGTCGTGATCGTCAAGGTGCGCGTCATGCCGGTGGGGCGCGGCAGGCACCGCGATCCCAGTGAGCGGATCCACATCGAGTGGCGCTGGGCGCCGCCCGTTTCGGACGCTCAACGCCCGTGATTCGGGTGGCCTGTGGTCCTGCGGTACGGGCCTCTGCTGCGGCATTTCCGAAGCGCGCGGGCGCGCCCGGTGTTACGTCTGCCCGTCCGGCGGCCGCAGGGGCCGCCACAGGGGGGCATGGCAGGAAGTCTTGAATGTGCCTTGTTCGACAGCAGGTCAATGAATGATGACGCCTACATGCCTTCACGTCTTTACGATTCCGCGGCTAGCGAGAGAAAAGCCGCTCACCAATTCTGATCGGGAATACCTCGTCCAGCACTGAACCACCCAGTGAACGGCCGGTATAGCGTTGTCTACCCATTTGCGGGGGTGGGCTGGCTATCCGTCATAGCGGTGACCGCGTCGGCGGCCGTGGGATGGATGGGCAGAAGGGAGTCGACGCCGGTGATGGCGAGCATCCGCATCAGGCGTTGGGGAACATCGGCGAGGCTGAGGGAGCCGCCCGCTGTCTGGGCCGCATGCCAGATCCCGATGAGTGCGCTGAGGCCGGAGGAATCGCAGAAGCCGACCTGCGCCATGTCCAGGGTCAGATGAAGTGGCCCGTGCTGGATGACGTCCAAGGCTTGGGTGCGCAGCAAGGGGGCGGTCCGCACGTCCACGTCGCCGGTGACCGTGGCGAGGGCGAGCTGAGGGAGGGGGTGCTGAACGGTCAGATGGAGCGTGTGGGTCACGTTGGTCATCACTCCTGGCTGAAGTGTTCGGGCGCGGCGGCGGTGTGGGCAGTGGCGGCGATTCGGGTCTCGGGCATGGCTTCGGATGCGGGTACGGACAGGGTCAGCAGAGCCACATCGTCACTGGTCCCCTCAGGCAGCGCCGCCAGCAAGGTGACGGTGTCGTCCACCAGGGCGGTGGCGGTCAGAGGCCCGGTGCGCTGGTGGAGGAAGCCGGTCAGGCCGTCCTCACCGAGCATGGCGCCCTGGGTGGTACTGGCTTCGGTCAGCCCGTCAGTGTAGAAGAACAGGGCCTCCCCGGGAGACAGCGGGAAAGTGCTCTGGGCGAACTGAGCCTCAGGGAAGGCACCGATGAGCATGCCGCCCTTGGGGCGTACTGCCTCGAGCCATACGGAACCCTCGTCGGCCGGGCGCACGTGGTACGCCGGTGGGTGGCCACCGGTGGCGACGGTGACCGTGAAGCCGCCGTCCTCCCGTGGTGTTAGCAGGCCGAAGAGGGCGGTGCAAAAGCGGCTCCCGGCGGTGACGTCGGCGAGCAGGACGGTGTTGAGCGTGCTCAGGACGGTGACCGGATCCGGGTCGATCTGGGCGGCGGCGCGCAGAGTGTGGCGGGCCAGTGCGGTGACGGTCGCCGCTTCGGGACCCTTGCCGCACACGTCGCCGAGGAAGAACGCCCATCGGCGCTCGTCGACGGGGAAGACATCGTAGAAGTCACCGCCGACATCGTGGACGGAGGCGGTGCGGTAGTGACAGGCCAGCTCCAGTCCGGGGACCACCGGAAGCGCCGGAGGCAGCAGCGTGCGCTGGAGAGTTGAGGCGAACGCCGCGATCGCGGCCTTGTCCTTCTCCGCTTGCTCCCGCGCCGCCCGTTCCGCCTCGGCACGCGCTCGTTCCATTTCGGCGTGCCGGCTCTCCGCCGCCCGCCGCTCCTGCTCCTCGCGGAGTGCGCGCAGCGCCGACAACCGCAGCTCCATCTCGTCCAGCACAATCGCGGCGAGGTCGGACAGGGTGGCGGTATCTTCCTTGCTGATGGAGCGTGGTCTGGTGTCGAGCACGTTGACCGTGCCCAGTCGGTGCCCGTCCGGGGTGATGATCGGTGCGGCAGCGTAGAAGCGCACCCCCATCTCTCCGGCGACCAGCGGATTGCCCGCCGCTGCGGGATCACGGAGAGTATCGGGGATGACGAGTGCGTCATCGCGCAGAATCGCTGAGCCGCACAGGCCTGGGTCCCGGCCGATTTCCTTAACACCTTCGAGGCCGTGGGCGGCCTTGAACCAGATGCGGTCGCTGTCGACGATCGTGACCGTGGCCACGGGAACGTCGAAGAGACGGGCAGCCATAGCCGCCACCCGGTCGAACGCGCCATCGGGTGGTGTATCGAGGATGTTGTAACGCCGTACCGCCGAGAGACGCGCCGCTTCCACACCCGGGTCCGGGACCAGCTCGGGACGCCGCCTGGGCACCGGGGCGGCCGCCGGATCGGCCGCCGGATCGGCCGCCGAGGCCTGCTGGGTCATCGGCTTTCCTCTCCGTCGATGGGCCGCCGCGAGCGGCAGTAACCGACGCAGCCTAGATCGAGCGCAGGTCCGAATGCCAATTGTCGGGTACCGGTTCGCTGCGGTGGAGCCGCTGCGGATCACCGGCGTCCGCAGTGGGCCTTGGGTGCCGGGGCGGAGGTGCACGCCTGCACTTCGGGGACGGAAGGGACGAGCGCCTAATACGCTCACCCAACTCTGCTGCCGAAGAGAGCGGTTAACCCAGGTGAAGCGACTCATACCGAGATGCTGGTCACAAAGGTCGAAGAATTCCGCCCCCCTGTTTGGACAGCCGATGGCGGGGCAGACGCGGGAGGCAAGAACGTCGGCGACGAGGTGGGGGCGGGGCGAATGATCACCGTGACGGCCACGGAAGAGACCACGACGCGGACCGGGCAGGACGTGCCCGAACGTCCGTACGTGGACCCGGCGACGGTGGCGCCGCGGGATGCGCGGGTGATCTCCAAGCGTTTCTTCGACCGGCTCGGAGAGCTGGAGGAAGGCACGCACGAGTACCAGTACGTGCGGAACTGCTTGATCGAGATCAATCTGTCCCTGGTGAAGTACGCGGCATCGCGGTTCAAGCACCGGGGCGTGCAGGAGATGGAGGACATCGTGCAGGTCGGCACGATCGGGTTGATCAAGGCGATCGACCGGTTCGAGCTGACCCGTGAGGTGGAGTTCGCCACCTTCGCCGTCCCGTACATCACCGGTGAGATCAAGCGGTTCTTCCGTGACACCAGCTGGGCCGTCCATGTGCCGCGCCGCCTGCAGGAAGCCCGTCTCGAACTGTCCAAGGCGACCGAGGAACTGCGCACCCGCCTGGGCCGCACGCCCACGACCGCCGAACTGGCTGAACTGATGCAGCTGGACCCGGCCGAGGTCAGCGAAGCGCAGAAGGCGTCGAACGGTTACGCCTCCGTCTCGCTGGACGCCGCCCTCAGTGGGAAGGACGACGAGACCGAGTCGGCCCTGGCCGACTTCATCGGCGTCGACGAGGACCGCTTCGACCTGGTCGACAACTTCCACGCCCTGGCCCCGCTGATCGCCGAACTCGACGGCCGCGAGCGCCAGATCATCCACCTGCGTTTCGTCGAGGAGCAGACGCAGTCCCAGATCGGCGAGGTGCTGGGCTGCTCGCAGATGCACGTCTCCCGCCTCATCACCAGGATCGTCGCCAAGCTCCGCACGGGCCTGGTTACCAGCTGACGGTAAGGGTCTGTCGGCAGGAGACGGTCACAGGCTGACGTGTGCTTGTCACTCAGTGGTCCGTCTCGAGTGTTCCCACCTATTGGCACGACGATTTCATCCGGGACAGACTCACAAACCATTCTCACTGGCATTCCCCCCTCTACCTCGGGAGCATGGGCGCCCGATGCGCACCGTCGTCTCGCAGAGCCTGGTCACCGCTTGATCACCTAGGCGCGGACGCGGGCGCGGGGCTGGAGCCTCATGCCCACCGCTTCTCGCATACCCGCCTCGCTCGCTGGTCTTGCCGTCCCCGTCGATGAGCTGGTCCCCTATTACCGCAATCCGCGGACCGGTGACGTCGACTCGAACAGCGAGTCCCTGTCCACGCACGGCCAGTACCGGGCGATCGTCGTCAACCGCGGCACGCTGACGGGGCGCCCGAACGAGATCCCTGCCGGTAACCACACCTACAAGGCGGCCAAGCAGCTTGGCTGGGCCGAGACCGCTGTCACCTGGCTCGACGTGGACGACGAGGCGGCAGCGAAGATCGTCGTCGTCGACAACCGCACCAGCGAACTCGCCGGATACGACACCCTCCTTCTCGCAGACATCCTCCAGAACCTGCCGGACCTGCCGGACCTGCCGGACCTGAAGGGCACGGGCTACGACCAAGACCAGCTCGACCAGCTCCTGGATGAGACCGCGCTCCCCGAGCCGATCGAACTTCCCACCGACGGCGCCGGCACCGGAGCGACGGCCACCGTCGAATACCTGCAGTGGGGCTACCTCCAGTGGTCATCCACGCGCGTGCGCATCACGCAGGCCGAGGTCGAGTTGCTCGATGCCCTGTACAAGGGCCTCGCGGGCGCCCGCCCCGAGGTCGACCGGGTATCTGGCAGGCCCGAGCCGCTCGCGATCGAGCCCGGCACAGTCTTCGCCCTCGACGACGGCGGCCGAGGTCACCGCTGCAACCGTGTCCACGGGGGGCTCTGGCCATCGGCCCAGAGCCCCCTGCCGTGCCTGTGGTCAGGTGAGCGTCAGTTCCACGGTGACGCTGCCGTCCTCGGAGGTGAGGGTGTAGGTGCCGTTACCGGTGAAGGGCTGAGAGCCGCGCGCGAGGTAGTCGTCGCCGTTGCCCATGTCGTACTCGTCGACGTGGGCGCAGACTTCGGTGATGTCGTCGGCACCGAAGGGCAGGGAGATGCTGTTGGTCAGGGTGCGGCGCAGGGGTGTGCTGTTGCCCAGGTTGGCCTGGGTCCAGAGACGGAAGATGGTGCCGTCCTTGGTCTTGAGCCAGATGGAGCCGTACGGATCGGGGTCGGCCTCACCGGGGTTGGAGAAGGTGAAGGTGCAGGATGCCTGTGCCACGGCCGGCTGGTGCCGGGGCAGGTCCTCGGCGGCGGCGAAGTCGGTGCCCTTCAGTCCGGGCCAGCCGTCAGCGATCGCCCTGCCGCTGTGAGTTGTGTTGTTCGTGTTCAGATCGAACCTGATGTACCGGTCGCCCTTGAAGAAATAGACTTTCCGGTCCGTCGCCATTCCCGGCAGGCGCCCCAGGGTCCAGGTCAGGACCGAGGCGTCGAGGTTACTGTCGAATCCGCCGGCCTTCAGTCCCGGCCAGCCGGCGGCGATCTTTTTCGGCCCCGATGTAACTTTGTTGGCACCGAGGTCGAAGGTGACGTACTGATCGCCCTTGAAGAAGTGAATGGCGTACGAGGTTTGCAGGTGTTCCTTGAGTCCGCCCGGTGCCCAGGTGTACAGGACGGTATCCAGGTCGCGATCGAAGCCGGCTTCCTTCAGCCCCGGCCAATGCTCCCCGATGTTGAGCGGGCCCACGTCGATCCGGCTGTGACGCAGGTCGTACCGGATGTACTGGTCGCCCTTGAACAGGTAGGCATAAAATTCCCCGAAGTCGAATTGCCCGGCTCCGAAGATGGTTACAGAGGTGATCGCGTCGAGATTGTCGGCGAACTGTGTGCCGGCCAGGCCGCTCCAGTCCGCGGCCACCTTCGCGGGACCGGTTTTCAGCTTGTCCTCGTCCACGGCGTAGACCGCGTACTCATCCGCGCGGAATAAGGACACCCCCTGGTGCTTGTCACGGTAATCGGTGAGGGCCGCTGTTTGGATCAAGGTTCCTCCTCGGGAGATTGCTGACTGTTGCTCGACGGGCGGATCTCGTGTGGTGCCACAGTCCGGTCCAGCGCACGCTGGATCGCTTTCCGGGCACGGGTCCATACAGTCGGCGCCTTGCCAGACTGCCAACTACACGGAATATCGACAAGGCATGCCTTTCAGCCACTTTCCCGCGCGACACCCGGAGGCGCTGAACTGCTTGGCCGCAATTTTCGTTACTGACTTCGGCCTTTCAAAATCAGCACCCGACGACGTCCTTCCCGACGGAGAGTCGTGCTCCACCCCGGCTTATTGCCCACCCATATTCATGGTCCCGATCATGTCGACCCAGGAGTTCACACGGGTCGGGGCCGCCTGCCGCAGGGTTCATCGCTCGGTTCCGTAGCCTGGGCCACGGCGCGGGGCCGTCGTGGGAGTAGCACCACTTGATGACCCGCAGCATGCCCGCTCCGCGAACCGTGCTCGGCTACCGCCGTGACGGCCGCCCGATCTTCCCTGTCCTCGGCGCCTCCCCGGAAGACCCGTCGAACGATGAGGCCACGGTCAGCGTCAGCCAGAAGCAGCTGAACACGATGATGGCCCGGGAGAAGGACCAAGGCGGCCGTGCAGCGGTCCGCTCCCTGATCGAGAAGCTCGGGTTCTCCAACACGGCGGCACTGGAGGAGTACCTCGCTGGTGTCCGGCAGGCCGAGCAGGACCGGCTGACCGAGACCGAGCGGCGTGAACAGGCCGTCATCGAGCACGAGCAGGCGCCCTCGCTCGGGAGGCTGCGGCTGTCGCTCGTGAGCGGGAGGCAGCGCGTCGCGCCGTGCTGGTGTCAGCCGGCGCTGACCTGGACGACGCCGTGTCATTGCTGCGCATTCCGGACGACGCGAACACCTCAGCCCTGGACGAGGCGGTTCAGGAGCTGAGCCAGCGCCGCCCCGAGCTGTTCGGCTCCCCCGCTCGGGACATCCCCCCGGCCCCCGGTGGCGCTCCGGCGTCGGTTCCGCCGCCGCGCCCCGGCAGCACGGAGCGCCCGCCCGGCGCTGCCGGTCCGGAGATGGCCCGACGCCGAGGCCTGCTGCCCGACACCCCCTAGACCGGCTGGCCGCTCACGGTGAGCGGCTGGCTGAAGTAGGGGACCACGCCCCCTCCTTCTTCTCCTCATGGACCGCACGCACCGCACCTGGTGAGGGCGTGACCGCACCGCACCACCTGGAGAAGACGGCTTGAGCATCCAGCCGTACACCACCACTGTGACGGTCACCGCCGACCGGGACTGGCTCGCCTCCCGCCACGGCACCGACTCCACCGAGACCATCACCCTCGACCTGGCCAAGCTGACCAAGAACGTCCACTACGTCGAGCCGACCGCAGCCCAGCCGCACGGCTTCGTCCGCTCCGGCGTCCCCGTCGGCCACATCACCGCCTCCGGCCTGTACGGGGCGTACGACCCCGCAGCGGACGACGGCCGCGAAGTCCTCGCCGGTCTCGTGTACGTGGAGGCACCCTTCACGCCCGGCGTGACGAAGGTACCCGCGGCACTGCTCTGGCACGGCACCGCCCACACCGCGAAGATCCCCGGCGGCCTCGACCTGCCAAGATCACCCCTCACCCGGCCGGGGCGCAGATCCGCTTCCTCGGGGCGGTGAGCGCGTGAGCGTCGCCGACCTCCTGAACAACGTCTCCGTCACCGACCTGACGGTCTACGCGCGCACCATCCCCAGCCCGGACGACTTCCTGCTCACGCAGAAGGTGTTCCCCGAGGCCCGAGTGCACGACGTAAAGTGGCGCGTGCGGCAGAACAAGCGGCGCGTGAACGCCGCCTCCTACCGCGCCTACGACACCAGCGTGCCCTTCGCGAAGCGACAGGCCACCTCGACTCAAACCGAGGGCACCCTGCCCGCGCTGGGCCAGAAGCTCCTCGTCGGCGAAATGGAGCAGCTGCTCCTGGACGCCGCCCGCGGCGCCGACGAAGACCGGCTCGTAGAGCTGCTCTACGACGACGTGGAACGGCACGTCGAAGCCATCCGCTCCCGCCTCGAACTCGCCGCCGGTGACGTCCTCTTGGACGGCAAGTTCAGCCTGGCCGGGGAGAACGGCCTCACCGTGGAGGCCGACTACGGCGTGCCGGCCGCGAACATGCCGACCGCGCCGAAGCCGTGGTCGGTCCGACCGCGGACCCGATCGCGGATGAGCTGCGGTGGATCGACTACCTCAACTCCATCGGCGCTCCGGCTCCGGAGATGGTGCTCACCTCGCGCAAGGCGTGGTCACACCTGGCGGGCAATCCGGCACCCCGGCCGGTGGGCAGACCCCGACGGCCACGCTGAACCCGCAGCAGATCAACTCGGTGCGCGGCACCTACGGCCTGCCGCCTGTCACGTTCTACAAGGCGCAGGTGTAGCAGGACGACGTATCCAAGCGGGTCCTCCCGGAAGATCGGTGGATCATGCTGCCCCCGGACCGAGCGAAGTGGGGCCAGCCCCAGTACGGCACCACCACAGAGTCCCTCGCCCTCTCCCGTGGCACGAACCCGCAGATCGAGCGGGAATACGCGCCCGGCATCATCATCACCCGCGATGTTGAGGACGACCCGGTGCAGATCAGGACCAAGGGCGCGGCCGCCGCGATGCCGGTGCTGTACTCGCCGGACTGCCACATCACCGCCACCGTCCTGTGAGCGCCGCGGTGAAGTCTCTCGGCGTGCTCGCCGCGACGGTCCACGTCCTCGAACCCGCCGAGCGGATCCCGACCGTCCTCCTGGCCGGGACCGAAGTGACGGATCCGGCCGTGGCCGAGCAGATCACCAACCCGAAGTGCTGGCACATCCCGCCCGACTCGGCAGGTGAGTCCGGCAAGACGGCCCGGAAGCCGAAGTCCGCCTAGCCCCTCTCGCGTGGTGGCCCACTGGAGTCGGGGCATGCGGGCCTGGACAGCCGAGCAGGACTGGCTGACGCTGGAGCGGCTGCCGGCCTACGCACCCGAACTCAACCCGGTGGAACTGCTGTGGTCGGCCATCAAAGCCCGC
>NZ_JBSFRK010000063.1:0-36064 GCF_053589195.1 Streptomyces sp. NPDC003379
CCGGCCCCCGCGCCCCCCCCCCGCCCCCCGCCCCCTCCCCACAGGGCGACCGGTCACACTCCGGGAGGCGCCCCCGTGCCGTGCTCCAGCCACTCGCACTCCGCCTCGTCGAGCCGGTGCCCGGCCGCCGTCATCGAGTCGCGCACCTCTTCCGGCTGCCGGGGCCCGATCAGCGCGACGACCGGGAAGGGCTGGGACAGCGTCCAGGCGAGCGCGATCCCCGTCGACGAGATGCCCTTGCGCTCGGCGAGCGTCCGCGCCCGACGCAGCCGCTCCGTGTTCGTCTCGCTGTACCAGCTCTCCGCCAGGGGATGCGTACGCAACTCGGCCGGGTCCGCCAGGGCGTGAGCGCCCCGCCCCTGACTCGCCCACGGGTACAGCGTCAACCCGCTCCCGGCGAGCCAGGACCGCCAGCGGGCGTCGTGGGCGCTCACCGTCCCCGGATAGATGGGGTGCACCATGTCGATGAGGCTGAACTGGTTGCTCAGGCCCGCGGGGGCCGAGAGGCCGTGCTCCCGGGCGTAGGAGACGGCCTCCTGAAGCCGCTCCAGCGACCAGTTCGACATCCCGTAGGCACCGATCAGACCGCGCTCCACGAGATCGGACAGAACGGTCACGAACTCACCGACCGGCACCTCAGGGTTGTCCCGGTGCAGCATGTACAGGGCCGCGCCGCCCCTTTCCATCCGGTCGAGGCTCTCGGCCAGCTGCGCCTCGACCCGGTCCGGCAGACACTCCGGCGTGTGCGCGCCCTTGGCCAGCACCCACACCTCCTTCTCGACACCACGGGACTTCGCCCAGGCCCCGAAGGCCCGCTCGCAGCAGCCGGGGCCGTACGCGTGCCCGTACAGCCACGCGGTGTCGAAAGCGCGGCCACCGTTCTCCCAGTACGCGTCGTACACCGGGAAGGCCCGCTCGTTCTGTCCGAAGGCGGAGGTGCCGAGCAGCAGCGGAGGCCCGGGATCGACGGCCGGCCAGGCCCCGGCGGGGACGGACAGCGGGACAGAGGACATGTGCTCTCCTGATTCTCCTGATGGCATCTGGTGGCACCCCTGGGTCACCACGACGGGCTCACGGCGAGAACGCCCTGCGGACCTCGTCCGCGATGTGGTCCAGGTGCTGCTCCTCGAGGCCGGGGTGCGAGGGCAGCGCGAGCAACTCCTGCGACAGCCGTTCCGACACTGGCAGCGACACCGACCCGTGCTCGGCGAAGGCGGGCTGCTTGTGGAGCGGGAACGGGTAGCGCAGCAGGACCGGAACGCCCCGGGACCGCAGGGTCGCCGCGATCTCGGCCGCGGGCGGCCGCCCGTGCCCGGGGACCGCGCGCACGACGTACTTCCAGAAGGCGTGGACGGTGTCCTCCGGCTCGACGGGCAGTTCCAGACCCTCGACATCCGCCAACCGCCCGGACAGGTGCCCGGCATTGCGCCTGCGCGCCTCGACCATCTCGGCCAGGCGGGAGTGCTGGCTGAGGCCGATCGCGGCCTGCACCGCGGTCAGCCGGTGGTTGTACCCCACCTCGTGGGCCCAGATCAGACCGGGGCGGCCTTCGATGGGGCCCTCGCCATGGCTGCGCAGCCGTCGGACGCGCTCGGCGTACACGGGGTTGTCCGTCAGTACGGCGCCGCCCTCGCCGCCGGAGGTGATCACCTTCTGTTCGAAGAGGCTGACGCACGCCAGATCGCCGAAGCCGCCCACCGGCCGTCCGCCGATGGCGGTGCCCAGCGCCTGCGCCATGTCCTCCACCAGCGGGACACCGGCCTCCGTGGCGAGAGCGGACAGGGCGCTCATGTCGGCGGCGACGCCGTTGATGTGCACCACGATGATCGCCTTGGTCCGCTCGGTAAGCAGGGACTTCACCGAGTCCGGGTCCAGGCAGTGGGTGTCGGGGGTGACATCGGCGAAGACCGGGCGGGCCCCGAGATAGGTGATGGGGCTCGCCGAACCGATGAAGGTGTGGGCCGGCACGATCACTTCGTCGCCCGGGCCCACATCGAGGGCGTGCAGCGCCAGATGGACCGCTGCGGTGCCCGTGGACACCGCGACCGCGTGCTCGACCTGCTGGCCGGCGGCCAGCGCCCGCTCGAATTCCTCGACGACGGGATTGCCCTGTCCCACCAGACGGTTGGACCGCAATGCCGCGACCGCCGCCTCGATGTCTTCGTCCGAGAGCTGGGGCCACCGGGGTAATTGCTGGGAAGAACTCAAAGTACACACCCTTCATATCCATGGAGGTCCATGGAGGACTTTCCGCAGGGGCGGAGATCCGCTTCCGCCGGACCATGCTGAAGGTGGTGCCATAATTCTTCAACCCGGGCCGTGCGGAGGGGATTTCGCTGCAGTAATCGGAGACCGGGGCCGCCGAATTCACGCTCGGCGAAGGCCGAGAGCGGCGCGCACCGTGCTGAACAGCGCGGTGTTCTCGTGGACGCCGAGGACGCGGTGCGCCAGCGGCCCGCGCGCGGCGACCCGCACCGGCACGCCCGTGTGTTCCTGTACCTCGCCCGGGGCAGCGCTCGCGTACCCGAGTTGCATGTGCGAGCCCTCGTCGGTGACGAGCGTCGAGGACAGGCCGGGCGGGCGCGCCTCCGGGGGCAGGATCTGACCCGCGTGCCCATGGTCGGCCGTGACGACGACGAGCGTACGGGGATGGCGCTGCGCGTACGTGAGTGCCGCGGCCACGGCACGGTCGAAGGCGAGGGTCTCACCGATCTGGCCGCAAGGATCGGCGTCATGGGCCCGGTCGTCGATCGAGGCACCCTCGACCTGGAGGAAGAACCCCTTGTGGGAAGGGTCGAGGGGGCCGCCCGGGCCGGCGCCGGGCCGCTCGCCGCGAGCCGTCAGCAGTGCCAGAGCGGCCTCGGTGGACTCCTCCAGGGACGGCGTGCCGGCCGGACGTGCCGGGTTGCCCTCGACGCACCGCTGGGGCGGCGTGCCGCCGGCCGACGCCGGGGTCCCCGTCCACTCCACCGGCACGGTCTCGGGTGCCCAGAGCCCGAGCACCGGCCGGTCCGGGCGTGCCGCCCGCAGACCGGTGCGGTCACGTACGACCTGATAGCCCCTGGCGCGCGCCTGATCCAGGACCGAACGGCCCCTCAGCGGCCCCTCGGTGACCTCCTGGGCGAACACGTCCGCCCCGCCGCCGAGGAGCACGTCCGGCCGCAGGGCGACCGTCTGTTCCGCGATGGACCCGGCTCCGCCGCGTGCCCAGGTGTCCGCCGGGCATGCCGCCATGTCCGCCGGGCCCTTGCACGAGCGGTCGGTGACGTGGGCCGTGAGCGCGGCGGGGGTCGCGTCGGCCAGCTGTGCCGTGGTGACGTTTCCGGTGGCGTATCCCTGCCGCTGGGCCAGCTCCAACAGGGTGGGCAGCGGCTCGTTGGTGTCCGGTGTCCTGGAGACCCGCCCGTTGACCGTCTTGTGCCCGGTGGCCCACGACGTGGCCCCGGCGGCGGAGTCGGTGACGTAGTCGGGGCGGCCTCGCTCGTTCACCGCGGAGGTCAGGGACGATCCGGTCATCGCGGGCCGGTCCATCGCGAGCCTGCCCTGGGCGCCGACGGCGTAGTTGCGCGCGGCGGTGATCTCCGAGTCACCCATGCCGTCGCCTATAAGGAGGATTACGTTCTGTGCCGCAGGGAAGGGCCGGGAAGCCTTCGCGACCGGTCCGGGCGGAGGGGCCGCGGAGGACACGGTGACCGACGTCAGCAGGGCGGCGGTGGCCGCGCCCCACCGACGCAGCCACCGCCTGTCCCGCCGCGCCGCATTGACCGGCCCTCCGGTTCGGCGGTCCGGAAACGCTGCTGTCATCGCTCAACTCCCTTGGGAAAGTGGCCTCGTGAACGGCGGCGACGGTATCGGCCCCCGATGGCGGCCGCACCACCGTGTCCGGCGGCGTTGGCACCCGCCGATGTCGGGTAGCTTGCGGCGGGTAACACAACTTCCGTTGAAGGATTTGCGATATGGGCACGTCAGAAGCGATCGAGATCCCGGAACACCTGGCGGCGTCGTACGCCAGGGGATTCGGCGAGGAGGGGAGGGCCTGGATCGCAGGGCTGCCGGCACTGGCCGCGGCGTTCCTGGACCGGTGGGAGCTGGTGCGTGACGGTGCGGCCGGGGCCGGGGAAGCCTCACTGGTGCTGCCGGTGTTACGCAAGGACGGCACGCGCGCGGTCCTCAAGCTGCAGCTGCCACGGGAGGAGACCACCGCCGCCCTCATCGGCCTGCGCACATGGAACGGCGCCGGCACGGTACGGCTGCTCGACCACGATCCCGGCACCAGCACCATGCTGCTGGAGCGGCTGGACGGGGCCCGCACCCTGGCCTCGCTCGACGACGACGACGTCGCCACGGGCATCCTCGCCGAACTGCTGGCGCGGCTGGTCGCCGTCCCCGCGCCGAAGGGCCTGCGCGGTCTCGGGGACATCGCCGCCGACATGCTGGAGCGGGTGCCGCGCGCGGTCGCGGCCCTGAGCGACCCGGCCGACCGGCAGCTGCTGCGGGGCTGGGCGTCGGCGGTGGCCGAGCTGATCGAGGAGCCCGGCGACCGGATGCTGCACTGGGACCTGCACTACGACAACGTGCTCGCCGCGGAGCGTGAGCCGTGGCTCGCCATCGACCCCGAACCGCTCGCGGGCGACCCCGGGTTCGACCTGTGGCCCGCTCTGGACAGCCGGTGGGACGACGTCGTCGCCAAGGGTGACGCCGAGCGTGTGGTGCGGCGCCGCTTCGACCAGCTCACCGAGGTCCTCGGGCTGGATCCCGCGCGTGCGGCCGGCTGGACGCTGGGGCGACTGCTGCAGAACGAGCTGTGGGACATCGAGGGCGGCAGCACCGCACTCGCCCCGTCATCGGTCGCGATGGCGAAGGCACTCCACAACCGCTGACCCGGAGCCGGATCCGGAAGAGATGACGTCGAACGAATCGGCGGTGCCACACGGCACCGCCGATTCGGCTTTTCCCGGGAGAGTTTCGCGTTCGACTGCCGAGAATCCCCAGTCGAACACCGGCCGCACTCGCCGACGGGCACTCAACTTCGCTATGGTTACCGCGAATTGAATGGCGGCTCGCAAAACCCAGCAGAAACGGTTGCCCGCGAAGTCGACCGATTGGCCGCCGAAGTCATCGCTCCTCGGCCGCCGGGACAACTCCCTTTCGTTCCCGGAGCCTTTCCGTATTCATGCCGACAGTCAATGAGGAATGCCATGAGTCTGGTCAGCGTGCACAACGAATGGGATCCGCTGGAGGAGATCATCGTCGGAACGGCTGTGGGTGCGCGGGTTCCCCGGGCGGACCGCAGCGTGTTCGCCGTGGAGTACGCGGGGGAGTACGACAGCCAGGACCAGGTGCCGTCCGGGCTCTACCCGGACCGGGTCCTCAAGGAGACCGAGGAGGAGCTGCACGTCCTGTGCGAGGAGCTCACCAAGCTCGGCGTCACGGTCCGGCGTCCTCAGCAGCGCGACAACTCCGCCCGGATCACTACCCCCGACTGGCAGACCGACGGCTTCCACGACTACTGCCCGCGCGACGGTCTGCTCTGCGTGGGCGAGACGATCATCGAGACGCCGATGGCGTTGCGCGCACGCTTCCTCGAATCCCTGGCGTACAAGGAGACCCTGCTCGACTACTTCGCCAGCGGCAGCCGGTGGCTCTCCGCGCCCAAGCCGCGGCTCACCGACGCCATGTACGAGCCGACCGCACCCATGGGAGAGCGGCTGCGGAACCAGGAGCCGGTGTTCGACGCGGCCAACGTGCTCCGCTTCGGCACCGACCTGCTGTACCTGGTCTCCGACAGCGGCAACGAACTTGGCGCCACCTGGCTCCAGTCGGCCGTCGGCGATGCCTATACGGTGCACCCCTGCCGCGGCCTGTACGCCTCCACGCATGTCGACTCCACGATCGTGCCGCTGCGTCCCGGCCTTGTCCTGATCAACCCGGCGCGGGTCAACGACGACAACATGCCCAGCTTCCTGCGCTCGTGGCAGACCATCACCTGCCCGGAGCTGGTGGACATCGGGTTCACCGGTGACAGGCCGCACTGCTCGGTGTGGATCGGGATGAACCTGCTGGTGGTCCGCCCCGATCTGGCCGTCGTGGACCGCCGTCAGACCGGGCTGATCAAGCTGCTGGAGAAGAACGGCATGGACGTACTGCCGCTCCAGCTCACCCACTCCCGCACCCTCGGCGGCGGCTTCCACTGCGCCACGCTGGACGTCCGGCGCTCGGGCTCCCTGGAGACCTACCGGCCGTGACGTCCTGTCCGGGCCCGCGGCGGACCCCCCGGCCGCCGCGGGCCGACCAACTCCCCGACTGACAGGAGGTTCGACCAACGTGATCGGTTACGGAGTCTGCGTCGGCCCGTCCGACCTCTTCGACCGCATCTGCCGCCCGGGCATCGAGCGCGTACGCACACCCGGCAGCCCGCTGTTCACCATGCGCGGCCAACGCTCCATGTTCGAGGCGTACAACGCCATGTTCGACCAGGCGGCCGCCAACTCCGAGGTCACCGGACTGGTGATGCTCCACGACGACGTCGAACTGCGGAAGAACCCTGTCGACGTGGTCGGCCCGGTCTTCGAGGACGACTCCGTGGGCATGCTCGGATCCCTCGGTGGCTCGGACACCGTCTCCCTGGCCTGGTGGAACGAGAAGGCGACCCGGCGCGGACGCGTCACCGACTACGACAAGGTGCACGATCACGGCTCGGGCCTGCACGAGGTGCACGCGGTGGACGACGTGATCCTCTGCGTCAACCGCTGGGTCATCGAGAACGTACGCTTCCCGGCCGGCCGCTACCGCGGCTTCGAAGGGCTCGGCGTCATCCTCGCCTCCCTGGTGCGCGACGCCGGCAAACGCGTCGTCGTCCAGGACCTCCAGGACGTGATGCACCACAACGAAGGCCGCGGTTTCAACGGTCTGCGGGACTGGCGCCACAACGAACTGCGGTGGCAACGGCAGTTCTTCGACCTCAGCCCGCTGGAGCGGGTGGGGAGCTGCCTGGAGGAACTGACCGTGCCGACGATCCCGCTGCGGATCGCCGCCCGCCGCCTGGCGCTGCGCGCGACCGGCCGGGGATTCGAGGTGAGCGACGGGGAGTCCGGCGACCCGGCGGTCGACGAGCTGGTGGACGACTGGTACCGGCGGTGCACCCGGCTCCGCGGCCGGATGAAGGTGTGAGGAGGGGCGCCATGGCGACATACACACGTCTGCGTTACGACGTCACGAACATTCCGATCGCCCCGTACGTACGCGAGATCCTGGCGGTGGACGACCTCGAGAAGCTCGCGGCGAGCGACCGGGTGGCGACCCGGGAGAGCGACCAGAGCACGGACCATCACAGACGGTTCTACGACAACTTCGACGCCATCGCGCCGATCTACCGCAAGCTGGCCCAGGAGATCCTCGGCCCCGACGCGGAGAGCCACTACGTGCAGCGCGTCCCGACCTTCCGGGTGCACCTGCGCAACTCCCTCGCCGTCGGCGAGTGGCACCGCGACCGCGACTTCGGGCACCACCCCGCCGAAGTCAACTACTGGGTGCCGCTCACCAGGGCGTACGGCAACAACACCCTGTGGATCGACCAGGAGCCGGTGACCGCCGAGTACGGCGATGTGATCGTCTTCGACGGCGCCAACTCCTGGCACGGCAACGTCGTCAACGACACCCCCACCAGCCGGGTGAGCATGGACTTCCGCACCATTCCCCGCGCCGACTACCGCCCCAACGAGAAGAAGTCGATCTCGTTCGGAATACCGTTCCTGCTCGGCGAGTACTGGGACATCCTCTGATCCCACCGCCGCCCTGCGGGCCATGAAATGTCCGCGTTCCACAGCCTGATGCCATGGGGTCAGTATGCAGACGCACGCGCATTCCACTCCGGAGCCCACAGCGGGGCCCTCCTACGACGAGGCCCTGCTGTCCGAGGACGAGCGGTTCCAGAAGTTCCTCGCCGAGCTGCCGGCCGACACCCCGGTCTGGTTCTGTTTCTTCTCCTCCGGACTGCTGCACGTCATCCAGCACTTCCTTCGCTTCGTGCCGCAGGGCCTGAACTTCGCCTTCGTCAGCAGCGGGCTGACCGCGCAGGAGATCGCCCTGCGCGACACCATGAGTGACGGCCTGCCCGCCTTCGACCTGGACGAAGGGATCGGCAGCCACGAGATCTTCGAGTTCCTGCTGCGCAACCTCGACCGGCCGTACGGCATCGTGGACAGCGACTGCTTCGTCGCCGACGCGGACTGGTTCACCCGCTGCATGGACGGCCTGGGGCCGGGGGTGGCCGTCAGCAGCCCCCTGAGCTACGGCCCGATCCCGCTCGCAGCCCCGCCGTTCATGGCGCTCGACCCGGCGGCCCGCCCCGAGATCGAGCGCGCCATCGGCGGACCCGTCTCCCCGGCCGCGTACTCCTACACCCCGCCGGGCCCGGAGAAGGAGATCGACGGCGCCATGGTGCGCCTGATCGAACCGCACCACGAGGAGGCCCTCGCCAAGGTGCTGGCCCTGGAGGAGCGTCGACTGCCGTTCCCCCAGGGCGGCCTCCTCGACGTCCTCGACGACGGCCGCGAGGTCCGCAGCCACGAGCGGTACCACCACGCGCAGAACGGGAACAGCGTCATCCGGGTCGTCTTCGACGGACTGATGTTCTACCAGCTGATGGCGCTCGCCGCGGGGTGGCGCATCACCCACTTCCACACCTTCCCCGGCACGAAGGTGTTCGCACCGCAGATGGTGCACGCGGGCGGCATCTCGTACTGGCACCGGCTGCGGCCCAGCGAGATCGCCGCAGGCATCCACGAACTGCCCTGGTCGGCGCATATGGACGCGCTGCTGCTCCAGCAGTTCAACACCAGGCTCGACGCCCCCGCCTCGTACCGCGCCCGCGGGGACCGCCTCGCGGCCAACCTGCGCCAGTCGGCGACATCCCTTGAGCAGCTGCGGGAAGAGCTGCACGGCAAGTTCACCGCGTCCGGTGTGGACGTGAGCGACCCGCGCTGGCGCGCGGTACTCGACTGACGAGGGAGTACAGACCCGTGCGCATCCTGCTCACCGGACACCAGGGCTACCTGGGCACCGTCATGGCCCCCGTCCTGACCGCGGCCGGCCACCAGGTCACCGGCCTGGACAGCGGCCTCTTCGCCGCCCGCGTCCTCGGCACCCTGGACGCCCCCGACGTTCCGGGAGAAGCCTTGGACCTGCGCGACGTCAGCGCGGAGACGCTCCACGGCCTCGACGGCGTGGTGCACCTGGCCGCCCTCTCCAACGACCCGCTGGGCTCCTTGGACCCGGACCTCACCCATGCCATCAACCACCACGCCTCCACCCGCCTGGCACGGCTGGCCAAGGAGGCCGGGGTCCGCCGTTTCGTCTACGCCTCGACCTGCTCCGTGTACGGCGCCCAGCCCGGTGACGAGCCGGTCGACGAGGACGCCCCGCTCAAGCCCGTCACGCCGTACGCGGTCTCCAAGGTGCGGGTCGAGGACGACCTCGTGGAGCTGGCCGACGCCGACTTCGCCCCTGTCTTCCTGCGCAACGCCACGGCCTTCGGCTTCTCCCCGCGGCTGCGCTCCGACATCGTGCTCAACAACCTGGTCGGCCGGGCACTGCTCACCGGCCGGGTCACCGTCCTGTCCGACGGCACGGCGTGGCGCCCGCTGGTCCACGCCGAGGACATCGCCCACGCCGCGGTCGCCGCCCTGGCCGCCCCCGCCGAGACGGTGCGGGGCCGGGCCTTCAACATCGGCAGGCAGGAGAACAACCGGACGGTCGCCGAGATCGCCCGGGCCGCCGCGGCGGCGGTGCCCGGCTCCAGAGTGGAGATCACCAACGAGACCGGCAACGACCCGCGCTCCTACCGGGTCGACTTCACCCGGGCGCGGACCGAACTGGGCCACCGGGCCCGCTGGAGCATCCCGGACGGCGCGGCGCAGCTGGCCCGGGAGTACCGCCGACGCGGGCTCACCCGTATCACCTTCGAGGATGACTTCACCCGCCTCGCGGTGCTCGCGCGCCGCCGGCGAGAAGGCTCACTCGACGAGAGTCTGCGGGTCCGTGCCGCGCGTACCTGACGCACACCGAGCATCGCGCCGACATCGGTCGAGGAGGGACGCAGTGAACCCAGACATACCCGTGGTACTCCTGTGCGGGGGATACGGCACCCGCATCCGGGAGGCCAGCGAACGCCTGCCCAAGGCCATGGTGGACATTGGTGGCCGCCCGATCCTGTGGCACATCATGAAGATCTACAGCCACTACGGCTTCCGCCGGTTCGTGCTGTGCCTCGGATACAAGGGCTGGGCCATCAAACAGTTCTTCCTGGACTACCGGGCCCAGATGTCGGACTTCACCATCGCGCTCAGCGACGAGCACCGGCTCCGTTTCCATGACGACCGGGCCGACGAGAACTGGGAGATCACCTTCGCCGAGACCGGCCTGAACACCGCCACCGGCGCGCGGTTGCGCCGGGTGCGGCGCTACGTCGACACCGACCACTTCATGATGGGCTACGGCGACGGCCTCGGGAACATCGACCTCGCGGCGCTGGAGAAGGAACACCGGGACGCGGGGCGGATCGGCACGGTCACCGGCATCCACCCGACGTCGAAGTTCGGTGAGATGGACGTCACGGGCACCGAGGTCCTGGAGTTCAACGAGAAGCCCACACAGGTCACCGGCTTCGTCTCGGGCGGCTTCTTCATGTTCCGCCGGGAGTTCCTCGACGAGTACCTGGACGACGATCCGGGGCTGTGGCTGGAGAGCGCGCCCTTGCAGCGGCTGGCCAGGGACGGGCAGTTGACCCTGCATGCCCACGACGACTTCTGGTGCGCCATGGACACCTACAAGGACTACCAGCACCTGGGTGAGCTGTGGGCGGCCGGCAACGCTCCCTGGAAGGTGTGGGAGTAGCCGGCCGCCCGGCCAGGTCAGGCGGGGAACAGCTCGTTCTGTTCCCCGCGCAGCTCATCGATCAGCCGCCCCGATGGCAGCCGCACGTCGTCATAGGTGAGCACCTCGTCCTTGCCGATGTCATTGAGCAGCACGCACCCTTCGGCCAGCCCCATGGGGAGCAGCCCCAGGGCACGGGTGGCGGCATGGGTCTCGGCGACGCCGTACGTGTCGTATCCGCCGAGGCCGTCGACGACCGCCCCGGCCCGCAGATCGCGCTTGGCCGTGGCGACCACGTCCACGCGCGGACCGGCCGGCGCGGTCAGCGCCGCGTCGGCGAAGTCGATGGCGCGCGCGATGGTGTGGGGGACCTCGAAGTGGCAGAGGTGGTACGGAGTGTAGAAGCTGTACAGCGGCCCCTTGCCGAGCTTGTACAGCTCCAGGTAGTGCCGCTGCCGGGGGTCGTCGTGGGTGCCGATCACATACACACCCGGGCCCGGCCTGGCACCGACCACGTAGTCGACGACACCGCCGAGCCCGCGCAGTTCGTCGAGGTCGTAGACGTCGGTCAGCTCGTCGACATGGCCGTGGTGCTCGCGCCCGTACATCCCGCGCCGACCCACCGTGAAGCCATGGGCATTGGCCACGATCGCCTGCTCGAAGGAGACCTTCGTGCCGTCGGCGAAGCTGGTGACCATGTGCACGTTCTGGCCCCAGCGCTCGGCGAAGCCCCGCTGGGTGGTGGGCGTGCGGTACTCGTCCTGGAGGCCCTTGACGTTGCCGGCGACCAACGGTGTCACGCCGAGGCCGCGCACGAAGCGCAGCAGATTGCCCTGCACACCGGGCTGATCACCGTCGGCGCCGGTCAGGACGGTCCCGGCCTTGCGGGCGCGATGGGCGAGCAACGGCCCGACGGTCCCGTCGAGCTCCGCGTTCATCGTCACCACGGGCAGACCGCGCTCGATGGCGGCGACGGTGACGTGGGCACCGAACTCCACGGCGCCGGTGACATCGACCAGGCAGTCGATCCCCTCGGCGGCGAGCAGGGCGAACGCGTCCTCGGTCACCGCGGTGCGCCCGGCGGCCACGGCCGCCTCGACCTGGGCCGCGGTGGTCGCGCGTACCGGCTGGACACCCGCCTCCGCGCAGGCGCGTTCGGCGGCCTGGAGGGTGCGGTTGGCGATCGCCGCCAGTCGCATGCCGGGCACCGACCGGACGATGTGGAGGGCCAGTCCGCGCCCCATGAACCCGGCGCCCACCATGCCGACCCGGATCGGCCGGCCCTGCTCCGCGCGACGACGCAGCGCGGTGTCGACGATGATCATCGCGCAGCCACCGGAACGTCGGCCAGCAGCGGCCAGCCGCCGTCCTTGTCCGACACCACCTCCACCGGCACGGGCCACTCCACGGCCAGCGCCGGATCGTCCCAGCGCAGGCCCCGCTCGGCGCCGGGGGTGTACGCGGTGGAGACCTGGTACAGGGTCTCGGCTTCGTCGGTCAGCGTCAGATAGGCGTGCGCGAAATTCCTGGGGACGTGCAGGGCCAGGCGGTTGTCGGCGGTCAGTTCGGTGCCGAAGTGCCGTAGAAAAGTGGGGGAGTCGGGCCGAAGGTCGACGATGACGTCGTAGACGGCCCCCCGGACGCAGCGGATCGTTTTGGCCTCCGCGTTCGGCGCCAGCTGGTAGTGGAATCCGCGAAGGGTTCCCCTGCGGTGATTGAACGACAGGTTGCCCTGTGCCACGGTCGGTTCCAGTCCGGCCCGCTCGAATTCCTCCCGGCAGAATGAACGGGAGAAGAAACCCCGGTCGTCCTTGTGTCTTTCGAGTTCGATGAGTGCGGCGCCGGCCAGGGGAGTTTCATGGATCAGCACAGTTGACTCTCCGGTTCGTTGGCTTCCCGGTGGACACCCGAGGCTAGGGGGAATTCCGGCGGTCGGGCGAGCGGCCGCCAGGGAACGACGTTCGACTGCTTACCTTGCGCACTCGAACAGCGGGAGGCAGCGGCGTGCCGCCGGTTGACGCCGTGTCCGAGGCCTTCGGTATCCTCGCGCAATGCGCCCGTTACCTGCCGGAGACCCTGGAAATCCCGATATCCGCTCGGCGACACGGTATTTGCTGTGGCTCGCGGGCCGCATCGTCTGGCCCCTGAGCGCCGCCGCGTTCTGCGGCATTCTGTGGCTGGGGTCGCAGGCGCTCATGCCGGTGGTCATCCGGGAGGCCATCGACGAGGGACTGGTGCCCGGTGACATGCGCACCGTCCTGTCCTGGGCGGCCGTCCTGCTCGGCCTCGGCGTCGTGCAAGCCGTTTCCGGCACCGTCCGCCGACGCCTCAACATGTACAACTCGCTCTCCGCGGGCTTCCACACGGTGCAACTCGTCGTCCGCCAGGCCCACCTGCTCGGCTCCACGCTGGAACGGCGCGTGGACGAGGGAGAACTGGTCAGCGTCGGCACCTCGGACATGAACGCCCTGGGCCACGCCTTCGACATCGTCGGCCGCACCGTCGGCGCCGTGGTCTCCGTCGTCCTCGTCGCCGTCGTCCTGCTCGACCAGTCCGCCACACTCGGCATGATGCTGATCATCGCGGTGCCCGCCATCGTCCTCGCCATGGGCTACACGCTGCGGCCCCTGCACCGCCGGCAGAGCGCCTACCGTGACCTGCAGGGCGAGATGACCTCCCGGCTCACCGACATGGTCGCGGGGCTGCGCGTGCTGCGGGGCGTCGGCGGAGAGCTGTCGTTCGCCCGCTCCTACCGCGAACGCTCGCAGCGGGTGCGCACGGCCGGCTCCCAGGTGGCCGGGGCGGAGGCCCTCATCCGCAGCGCTCAGGTGCTGCTGCCCGGGCTGCTGGTCGGCACGGTCACCTGGATCGGCGCGCGAGCGGCCGTCGCCGGTGACGTTACCCCCGGCGAACTGGTCGCCTTCTACGCCTACGCCGCCTTCCTCGTGGAGCCGCTCGGCACCTTCACCGAGACCGCCGACCGGTTCGCTCGCGCCCATGTGGCCGCCCGGCGCGCGGTGACCCTGCTCGCCATGGAGCCCAAGTCCGGCCGCCGGACGGACACCGGCCCTGTGGACACCCCGATCGATGAACTCACCGACGAGACCTCCGGCTTCACGGTCACCTCCGGCACCCTTCATGTCGTGGTCGCACCGCCGGCCGACGGCGTGCGGCTCGCCGACCGCCTCGGCGGGTACACCGACGCCCCCGTCCGCCTGGACGGCAGGCTCCTCACCGGCCTGCCGCCCGACGAGGTCCGCCGCCACATCCTGGTCGTCGACAACCGCTCCCGCCTCTTCCGCGGCCCCCTGCGTACCGCGCTCGACCCGCACGGAACCGCCGACGACGCCGCTCTCGCCCGGGCCCTGCGAGTGGCCTCCGCGGAAGACGTCGTCGCACTGCTGCCCGACGGCCTCGACACCGAGATCACAGCCGACGGCCGCCGCTTCTCCGGAGGTCAGCGGCAACGCCTCGTCCTCGCCCGGGCCCTGCTGACCGACCCCGACGTACTGATCGTCGTCGACCCCACATCGGCGGTCGACGCGCACACCGAGGACGTCATCGTGCGACGCCTGCGCACCGCACGGGCCGGCCGCACCACCGTCCTGGTCAGCGCGAGCCCGCTGCTGCTCGACCACGCCGACCAGGTGTCCTTCCTGCGGGAGGGCCGCGTCGTCGCGACCGGGACCCACCGCGAACTGCTCGCCGCCGACGCCGACTACCGCCTGGTCATCCAGCGGGAAACCGGCGAGACGGAGCCCGTGCCCACACCGTCCATCACGCTCGCGACCCGAGGGAGCGGCGAATGACCGGGACACAGCTACCGGTGGCCGACACCGCGGAGGTGCGGGCGCACGGCCTGGCGCTGGCCCGCCGCCACCGCGGCGACCTGGCCTGGATGCTGGTGCTGCACGGGCTGGCCGCGGTCTGCGGCCTGACAGGGCCCTGGCTGATCGGACGCCTCCTGGACGAGGTCGTCGACAGCACGACGCTGAGCACCGTGAACTACATCGGCCTCGGCCTGCTCCTGTCACTGCTGACGCAGGCGGTCCTGACCTACTGGGCGGTCCAACGCTCCTGCCGGTTCGGCGAGAAGGTCACCGCCGAGGTCCGTGAGGACTTCGTCGACCGGATCGTCCGCCTGCCCCTGTCCACCGTGGAGGACGCGGAGCCCGGAGACCTCATCACCCGGGCCTCCCGCGACACCGACGCGCTCACCAACACCGTGCGCTACGCGGTACCCGAAACGCTGATCGCGGTGATGACCTGCCTGTTCACCTTCACCGCCCTGCTGCTGGTCGGTCCGCTCACCGCCCTGCCCAGCTTCCTCGTCGTCCCGCTGCTGTGGGTCGGCACCCGCTGGTACCTGCGCCGTTCCGGCGCCAGCTACCGGCGGCGCGGCGCCAGCTACACGGCGCTGGGCGACAGCCTCGCCGAGACGGTGCCCGGCGCCCGTACGGTCGAGGCCCTGCGGCTGCGGACATGGCGCAGCCGTGCCCTGGACCGTGACCTCGGGACGGCCTACGCGGCGGAGCGGCACACCATGTGGCTGCGCAGCTCCTGGTATCTGCTGGTCGAGTTCAGCTACGCCGTGCCCGTAGCGGCGACTCTCGTTGTCGGTGGCCTGCTCTATACGCGGGACCTCGCCACCCTCGGCCAGGTCGTCGCGTCCACGCTCTACGTACGCCAGCTGATCTTCCCGCTCGACGACGTGCTGAGCTGGATGGACGAGCTCCAGATCGGCTCCGCCTCCCTGGCCCGGGTGCTCGGCGTCAGCAAGCTGTCGGCCGACCACGGGCCCACCGGCGCACACCCCGCCGACCGGCAGCTCACCGCCCGCCAGGTCACCTACGCCTACCTTCCGGGCCACGACATCCTGAAGGGCGTGGACCTGGACCTCGCTCCCGGCGAGCGGCTGGCCGTGGTCGGCCCCTCCGGCTCCGGGAAGTCCACTCTCGGCAAGCTCATGGCGGGCATCTACGCCCCCGGCTCCGGCAGCGTCGAACTCGGCGGGATACGGCTGGTGGAGCTGAGCACCGATGAGCTCCGGCGCCGGATCGCGCTGGTCACCCAGGAGCACCACATCTTCCGCGGCACTCTCCAGGAGAACGTCACCCTGGCCCGGCCCGCGGCTCAGGAGGAGGTCCGGCACGCCCTGGAGGCAGTGGGCGCGGCACCCTGGGCAGCCGAACTGCCCGACGGCCTCGACACCGTGGTGGGCTCCGCGGGCCATCCGCTGACCGCGGCCCAAGCCCAACAGATCGCCCTGGCACGGCTGGTGCTCGCCGACCCGCACACCGTCATCCTGGACGAGGCCACCGCGCTCCTGGACCCGGCCACCGCGCGCCACACCGAACGCGCTCTGGCCGCCGTACTGCGCGGCCGGACCGTCATCGCCATCGCGCACCGTCTGCACACCGCCCAGGACGCCGACCGGATCGCCGTGGTGGACAACGGCCGCATCCGGGAACTCGGCAGCCATCACGAACTGCTCGCGGCGAACGGCGCGTACGCCGAACTGTGGCGAGCCTGGCACAGCGACTGAAGTAATTTCCGTCGTTGCCCAAAAACGCGATCAGGTCCTAGCCTGTAAATCATGAATTCCAGGCAACCGCATGTGGACTGGGACATCCTTTTCGGGCAGGACTACGACCACTTCGACCTCCCCGACTTCACTCCCGAACTGAACGAACGGGAAGTGGCGAGCATGGTGAAACTGGGTGGATTGGAACCCGGTATGGCCCTGCTCGACGCGCCCTGCGGACACGGCCGACACGCCAACGTGCTGGCCGCGCAAGGATATTCGGTGGTCGGGATCGACCGGGACGAACGGTTTCTCGCCATGGCCGCCGACGAGGCGGCGACGATGGGTGTCGGCGTCGACTACCGCCACATCGATCTACGGGAGATGTCCTTCGACGCGGAATTCGACGCCGCCGTGTCCTGGTACAGCTCGTTCGGATATTTCGACGACGAAACCGACCGGGACATCCTCCACCGCTATCGACGCGCATTGCGCCCCGGTGGCCATTTCCTGCTCGACATGCACTCACCGTACCGGCACATACCGAGCATCCTCGCCAACCATGAGATGCACGTCGACGTGCTCCGCCGCGGCGAGGACATGGCCATCGACATCCAGGAACTGGACGCCGTGGCAAGCCGCTACTACGCGGAGAAGATCACCATCCGGGACTCGGTCGTGGACCGCGCGCGCTACAGCGTCCGCATGTTCACCGCCCCCGAGATCCTCGAATGGTTCCGCACAGCAGGCTTCTCCGAGGCACGCGTGATGGACGAGGACGGCGGCACCTTCACCGTCAGCAGCCGTCGCCTGGTCGTGCGCGGCACCGCCTGAGGCCCCGGCCCCGCGCCAGTAGCACCCTCCCACGCGCGTCCGCCTTTCCAGGAAAGAGGGGTCCCATGGTCGCCCACACCGACCGGCTCGTGGCCACGTTCGACACAGACCGCTCCGTACACTCCATCGAAAGCCTCCGCTCCCACTACACCGCGCACCGCTGCGCCCAGATGCCGCAGATCGCCGACGTCACCGCGCTGCGCCCCGCGGCACGCGCGGCCTACGAGGAACTGCGCGACGAACCCGTCCTGGACGCGCAGGAGCACACCGACGACGACGGCGCACTCGGATACGGCTTCCGCCTCTTGCGCATCGACGCCAAGTCCGACTCCCCGGCACACTCCGCGCGGATCACCACCGTCTTCCGCGAGCACGGACTGCTCGACTGGTCCGAGCAGGCGGCCACCCGGCTCATCCCGCTCGTGAACCAGATCACCGACCGGCAGCTGCGGTTCGAGCGGATGTTCCTGCTGGCCTATCGGGAAGGTGACTACATCGGCCCGCACGGCGCCGAGCACGACACCGACCTGGACCGCTTCAACCTCCAGTTCCCGCTCTGCTACGACACCGTCGGCTCCATGCGCATCCTGCGCCAGGGCTTCCTGGAGCCGATGTACGACCGCGACGGCGACGCCAGGCTTCTCGGCCCCCGCATGTGGCACGAGGTCCCGCCGTTGCTCCGGCTGCCGGGCAGCGCCGACCCACTGCGTCTGGTCGTCTCGCTGCGGCTGAGGGCGGACTGAGTGCTGGACAGCGAACGCACCGCCGCCCGCAGGACCGCGGACATCGCCTCCGTCGCGGCCGAAGTCTTCCAGCGCCACGGCATCGACTTCTCGCAGACCCGTCGCGCCGGCGGCCGGACGAACGCCACCTGGCTGGGCGGCGGACTGGCGGTGCGGGTCGCCGGGGCCGCGGGCTCCGGCGACCTGAGCCGGGAGGCCGAACTGGCCACCGTACTGCCACCGGAGGTCGGCTACCCACGCGTCCTGGCCACCGGCACCACCCGCGGCTTCCAGTGGGTGGCCGGCACCGAGATCGCCGCGGGCAGCCTGGACGACGCATGGTCCGCCCTGGACTGGGACCGGCGCATCGACGCCACCCGGCAACTGTGGGCCAGAGCGACAGCGGTGCACGGCGTCGACACGGCCGAGGCCGCACCACTCGCCCGCCCCCGCAACCCCTTCTACGCCTCCTCCCTCGACGAGGCCAAGGCCGGCCTGCTGCGCCTGCGCGCCGCAGACGTGCTCACCGACGACGAACTCCACTGCCTGTGCCGCGCCCTCGAACGGCACTGGGCCGCACTGCCGGACGCCGCACCCGTCCTCAACCACGGTGATCTCTCCCCGGTCAACGCCCTGTGGGACGGCACCGAGGTGGTCTCGCTGCTCGACTTCGAGTTCGCCGTGCTCGCGCCGGTCCAGCTGGACCTCAACGAACTCGTCAAACTCGCCTTCGCGCCACCGGAGTTCGGCTCCACGGTGAGCGCACGCGACGAGGCGGGCCGCCGCCGGCTGCAGACCGCGGTGACCGGCCTCGCCCGCCCCCTCCTGCGCACCGCGGCCGATGCGGACCTCCTCATCGGTCACTCCATCCAGCTGGAGACGTGGGGGCTGGAGAGGGAACTGGCCAAACCCGGCCGGGAGGCGTTCCGGACCTGGGAGCCGTACCGGATGCTCACCGCCCTCGCGGACGGCGGCGGCTACTACACACCACTCCTGCGGGCGAGAGCATGACCGTTCTGCCCGATGATGTCCCGCGGCTCTCCCGTGTGCTGCCCGCAGCCGGCCGGTCCCGGACGCGCCCGCGGCCGACGTCGCCCTCGGGGAACGGGACCGCTCCGCTCGCGCGCCTACCGGTGTTCGCCATCGCGTCCTCGACCGCGCTCCTGCTGTTCGTGTGCGCCGGGCGCTACGGCTACGACGGTGACGAGCTGTACTTCATCATCGCCGGCCGCCATCTGGACTGGGGATACGCCGACCAGCCCCCTGGAGTGCCGGTGCTGGCGCTGCTGGCCGACACGCTCGCCCCCGGGGAGCTGCGGGTGTTGCGCCTGCCCGCGATCCTGGCGACAGCGACCGGGATCGTGCTGGCCGCGCTGCTCGCCCGGGAGCTCGGCGCGGACCGGCGGGCACAGTGGCTGACCGCGGCCGCCTACGCGTCGGCTTTCGCGGCGTTCGGGCGCCCGCTGTCCACCATGGTCTTCGACATCCCCCTGTGGACTCTGCTGAGCTGGCTGCTCGTGCGCTGGGTGCGGACGCACCACGACGGTGCGGGGCGAGACAGGCTGCTGCTCGCCGCGGGCACTGTCGTCATGGTGGCCACTCAGGTCAAGTTCCAGATCATCGTGTTCTGCCTGGCCCTGCTGGCGGCCGTGGTGCTGTGCGGACCCCGCGCACTGCTCGCCCGGCCGCTGCTGTGGGCGGCGGCGGGCCTGGCCGCGCTATCGGCCGTGCCGACGCTGATCTGGCAACAGCGATCCGGCTGGCCGCAGCTGCGGATGGCCGAGGCGATCGCCGCGGAGGTGTCGCAGATCGACGGGGTGGGAGCCAATCTGGTGCTGATGCTCCTGGGCCTGGGACCGGTGTTCGGTCTGGTGCTGGGCCTGTACGGACTCGGCCGGCTGCTCGCCGCCAGGGAGCTGCGCGCCTACCGCTTCCTCGCCGTGGCCGCCGTACTGGTGACCGGGTTCGTCGTCCTGAGCGGCGGGCGCGCCTACTACATCTACGGTGTGTTCCCGGCGCTGTGGGCGGCGGGCGCCGTCGGTTTCCAGCGGCGGCGACAGGCGCGCCGCGCCGCGGGCGGCCGCCGCGTGGACCGTCGGGTGTATGCCGTCCTCGCGGTGTCGGCGCTGTGGCCGCTGGCGGACCTGCCGTTGCAGCCGCAGGAGTCGTATGCCGACCGACCGTCCCACCGCTTCGATAAACGTTCCGAGATCGGCTGGCCGCAGCTGGCCGACCAGGTGGGTGAGATCTATCACCGGCTGCCTGCCGACCGACGCGACCGCACGGTGATCATGTCCGACGACTACTGGGTGGCCTCCGCACTGGCGTACTTCGGCCCCGACCGCCGGCTGCCACCGGTGCACAGCGGTTCTCGGGGCTACTGGTTCTTCGGCGCACCCGACGCCGACCGGACCACGCTGATCTATGTCGGCGACCCCGAACCCGAGGTCCGTGCGCATTTCGGCGCGGTGCGGCAGGTCGCCACAGTGGACAACGGGCTGGGCATCGACACCGACTATCAGGGCCGCCCTATATGGCTGATTGGTCGTCAGAAGGGAGCGTGGTCACAGATCTGGCCCGATGTCCGACGCCTGAACCAACTCTCCTGACAGGGACTCACCCCGAGGGGCTCACCGTGAAGTCACGACACATCCGGCCGACCCCGCGGGCGGTCGGCCGCTCCCTCCTTGCTGTCACCTGTGGTCTCTTCGGGCTCGTGAGCATGGTGCTCGCGATGCACGCCGACTCGGTCGATCTGGAGGTCTACCGAGCAGGTGGCGAGGCGGCGCTGAGTGGACGGCACCTCTACGACGAGCCTGTGTGGCACGATTTCCGCTTCACCTATCCACCCTTCGCAGCCCTGGTCTTCACTCCGCTGTCCCTGCTGAGCGCGGAGACCGCCAGGATTCTCGTGGTGCTGCTGAACACCTGCCTGCTGGTGTTCATCGTGGCGCGGTCCTGGCGTTCGCTCGGACCGGCGAGGCCACCCTTCCTGGCCCCCGCGGTGATCACGGTCGCCGGTGCCTCGTTCGCGCTCGAATCGGTGCACAGCAACTTCATCGACGGTCAGATCAATCTGCTGCTGGTCGCCCTGGTCCTGGCCGACCTGACAGGGCGCCCGGAGCATCCGGCCCGCGGTGTGGGCGTGGGGCTCGCGGCCGCGCTGAAGCTCACCCCTTTGATCTTCGTCGCGTACCTGCTCCTGACGCGGAAGTACAGACAGGCCGCTGTGGCGTCGGCCTGCGCGGCAGCCACCGTCCTGGTGAGCTTCCTGTTGGTGCCCGCCTCCGCGGCCGACTACTGGCTGCGGGGCATGTTCGCCGATCTGAGCCGGATCCACGTCGATCCGATGTCGAGGCACAACCAGTCACTGCGCGGACTCCTGCTGAAGAACGGTGTCCCGGCGACGCCTGCCCTGTGGCTGTGGCTCGTGCTCGGCGCCATGATCGGCGTCGTGGCACTGATACTCGCCGCGCGGGCGGCACGACGCGGGGAGCTTCTGCTGGGTGCCGCCCTGTGCGGCCTGTGCGCGGCAGCGGTCTCCCCCTGGTCCTGGGGGCACCACTGGGTTTGGCTGGTGCCGCTCGGGGTGTATCTGGTGTCCACGGTGCGAGACCCCGACCGGCGCGGCCGCTGGGCGCCCACGCTGATCCTCCTCATGTGCGCGCTCCCCGGCGTGCTGGCCCTGGCCGACCCGATGGACGACGACGCGACACCGGTGCTGGCGGACGGACCACTCGCTTTCGTGCTCGCCAACCTCTACATGCTCATCTTCCTGACCGTACTGGCCGCCGCCACCGTGGACCTCCGCGCCCGCCCCACTCCGGCAAGCGGGCCTCCAACGGAACGCGTGTCAAGGGGAGTTGGCCACCTTCACTCTTTCGACGGGTATACGTCCCGCTGAGCGGATCCGCCCTCGCATTCTCGGCGGTCACTGACGAGGATTGTCCGGGGATCGCGCCAAGCGCAGGGGAATCGGGGAGCCGTGTCCGCGAACAGCAGAGTCGATGACCGCACTTCCCGTAGTTCCGAGACCGCCTCCGGCCTGCCCTCCGGCTTACCCTCCGACCTGCCCTCCGGGCAGGCCGAGCGCACACCCTTGTCGCCGGGCCGGGATCTGCCGTCGCTGTCCTTGCCCACAGCCGGGGGTGCTCTGCGCGGGATGGGGGAGAAGTTCGCCGCCAATCCGGTCACCGGAACCGCGACCGTCTCGGTGCAGCTTCCCCTCACATCGGTGCGTGGCGCCGAGCCCGCCCTGTCGCTCGGTTACGACTCCGGGGCCGGCAACTCGCCCTGGGGTCTTGGCTGGTCGCTCGGCGTGCCGTCCATCGTGCGGGGGACCGACAAGGGGCTCCCGCGCTATCTGGACACAGACGTCTTCCAGCTGTCGGGCGCCGAAGACCTGGTCCCCGCAGCCGTGCCGCCGCCCCGGTCCGACGGCGCCTACGAGATCACCGCCTACCGCCCCCGCACCGAGGGCGCGTTCGTGCGCGTCGAACAGTGGCGGCACCGCACCACCGGCGAGCTGCACTGGCGCGTCACCTCGACGGACAATGTCATCGGCGTGTACGGCCGCGACCCCGAGGCGCGCATCGCCGACCCCGCCGACCCGGCGCACCGCGTGTTCAGCTGGCTGCTCCAGGAGACGTCCGACGACCGAGGGAACCTCACCCGCTACGAGTACAAGAGCGAGGACCGGGCCGGCGTCGACACCGCGGCGCCCGAGGAGCGCAACCGTTCACACATCGCCAACCGCTACCTCAAGCGCGTCCGCTACGGAAACGTCGAGCCCGGTGTGGCCGCCGACTTCTGCTTCGAAGTCGTCTTCGACTACGGCGAGCACGACGAACACGAGCCCACGCCGGACGAGGCCCGCCCGTGGCCCGTGCGCGGAGATCCGTTCTCCACCCGCCGACCGGCCTTTGAAGTCCGTACGTACCGGCTGTGCCGCCGGGTACTGATGTTCCACCGGATCCCCGAACTCGGGCCCGACCCCCAGCTCGTGACCGCCGTACTGCTCGGCCACGACGAGCACCCCGCGGCCACCAGGCTCGTACGCCTCACCCATCGCGGCTATGTGCCCGCGCGACGAGGCCGAGGCCATGACCATGCCGACCTGCCCGCCCTCACCTTCGGCTACACGGAGCGCACCGTCTCCGGCACGGCCGGAACCCTGACCTCCGAGGACGGCGCCGTCCGGCTCGACGGGCCCTACCGATGGGCCGACCTCGACGGCGAGGGGATCGCCGGCGTCCTCTGCGAACAAGGCGACGCCTGGTACTACCGGCGCAATCTCGGCGGCGGGCGGTTCGGACCGCCGCGCGCCGTCGACCCGCTGCCCGCAGGAGCCGGCGGACGGCAGCTGCTCGACCTCGACGGCGACGGACGCCCCGCCGTCGCCGACCTCGGCGGCGTCCACCCGGGCTACCACGAGCGCACGGCGGAGCGTGGCTGGGCCGACTTCGCGGCCTTCAGCCGCTTGCCGACGCTCGACTGGAACGACGCCGATCTGCGGTTCGTCGATCTGACCGGTGACGGTCTCGCCGATGTCCTCGTCACCGCCGACGACGGTCTGACCTGGTATCCGTCCGAAGGCCCCGACGGGTTCGGCGACAGCGAGACGGTCGCTGCGGGGAGCGATGAGGAACGCGGTCCGCGGCTGCTGTTCGCGGACCCCGAGCAGAGCGTCCACCTGGCGGACATGACCGGCGACGGGCTGACCGACCTGGTGCGGATCGGCAACGGCGAGATCGCGTACTGGCCGAGTCTCGGCCGCGGGCGCTTCGGGCCGAAGACCACCATGTCCGGCGCTCCCGTGTTCGACCACCCGGACCGCTTCGACCAGCGGCGGATCCGGCTCGCCGACATCGACGGCAGCGCCCCCACCGACATCCTGTACCTGGGGCCGGACGGGGTCCGGCTGTGGTTCAACCAGGCAGGCAACTCCTTCGGCCCGCCCGAAGTCCTGGACGGCGTCCGCCACCCCGACGTCTCCTCCACCACCGTCGCCGACGTGCTGGGCCGGGGCACAGCCTGCCTCGTCGTCCCCGAGCCCCGCCCCGACGGCGAGCCCCAGGTGCGGTACATCGACCTGATGGCCGACGGCAAGCCACATCTGATGAATCGCGTGGAGAACGGAACGGGCGCGCGGACCACCGTCCGGTACGCGTCCTCCACCGACTTCTACCTCGCCGACGAGGCGGCCGCAGACCCCTGGCTGACCCGGCTGCCGTTCCCCGTCCAAGTGATCGCCGCGACCGTCGCGCACGACAGCGTCGCCTGCACCGCCGTGCACGCCACCTACCGCTACCGGCACGGCTATTTCGACGGCGTCGAGCGCGAGTTCCGCGGCTTCGGGTACGTCGAGCAGCGCGACGCCCTGACCACCTCCACCGGCGAGCTCCATCAGCCGCCGGCCGTGGTCAAGCGATGGCAGCACCTCGGCTGGTGCCCGAGCCGGAACCGGCTCGGGACACCGTACGCGGACGAGTACGGCGGCCCACCGCTGCTCCCGGGTGCCCAACTGCCGGCCGGGCTCACTCCGGCCGAGGAACACGAGGCCGCGCGGGCGCTGCGCGGACAGCCGCTGCGCACGGAGACCTACGCGGAGGACGGCACGCCGAAGGAGCACCTCTCGTACCACATCGTCGAGTCGAGCCCCCGGCTGCGCCTCGTCCAACCCAGGGGCACGGCCCGCCATGCCGTGCTGTACGTCCACCCGGGCGAGACCCTGACCGTGTACACCGAGCGCCAAGTGGACGACCCACGCACCGTCCACGAACTCACTCTCGACGTCGACGCGTGGGGCAACGTGCTCCGCACCGCGCGGATCGCCTACCCGCGCAAGTCACCCGCCGACGCGGAACAGGGCCGGTTGAGGATCTCCGTGGGGGAGCGGACGGTCGCCAACGTGACCGATGCGGCGGACCGTTGGCGGATCGGCGTGCCCGTCGAGAGCCGTGACTACGAGATCGGGGGCTTGGCCCCCGAGGTCCCCGGTGAGCCGTTCGCCGTGGAGCACCTCCTCACCGGTCTGACCCAGGCCGCCCGCCACGAGGTTCCCTACCACGAGGAGCTGTCCCTCCTCGAACCGCAGCACCGACTCGTCGCCCGCACCCTCATCACGTACACGTCCGACGACTTGAGCGATGAGCTTCCGCTCGGCGTCACCGGGCTGCGCGCCCTGCCCTGGCGCAGCTACCGGCTCGCCCTGGGGCCCGGCCAGACGGCGGCCCTGTACGGCGACCGGGTCACCGACGCCGACCTGCGCGAGGCCGGGTATGCCCGGCGGGCGGAAGGGCCCGGATGGTGGGCGCCGTCCGCGCGGCAGGTGCCCGACGCCGGGGAGTTCTACCTGCCGACGCTGTACGTCGATCCGTTCGACGCCGAGTGGGAGACCGAGTACGACCCTCACCACCTGATGCCGGTACGGGTTTACGACCCGCTCCGCAACACGGTCGAGGCCCGTCCGCACTACCGCGTGCTGCGCCCGTGGCTGCTGACCGACCCCAACGGCAACCGCAGTGCGGTGCGCTTCGACGCGCTCGGGATGGTCGTCGCGACCGCCGTCATGGGCAAGGAGGGCAGTACCGACGGCGACGTGCTCGACACCGGCACCACGGAGGCGGCCGACGGCGACGATCCGACCGCCACCGTGGCATACGACCTGCGGCAGGTGCCCGTACGGTTCCACACCCGCGCCCGCGAGCGGCACCGCGATCCCGGCTCGCCCTGGCAGGACACCTGGAGTTACCTCGACGGGTCCGGTCGCGTCATGCTGAGCAAGGTGCGGGCCGAACCGGCGCGAGGGCAGAGCGCCGAGCGCTGGATCGGCACCGGGCGCACGGTCTGGGACAACAAGGGCAACCCTGTCAAGCAGTACGAACCCTACTTCGCACCCGACAGCGGCTTCGACACCGAGGACGAACTGGTCCGGCGCGGCGTCACCGCCCTCCTGCGCTACGACCCGCTGGGCCGGCTGGTGGGCACGGACTTCCCCGACGGCACCCGGTCCGAGGTGGTCTTCGACGCGTGGGAGCAGCAGGACCGGGACCGCAACGACACAGTGCGGGACAGCCGTTGGTATGCCGAGCGGGCCGGGCTGCCCGACAGCGACCCGCAAGGCAGGGCCGCGCGGCAGACGCTGGCGCACGCGGACACGGCCACCGAGACCCGCTTCGACACCCTCGGCCGGCCGCACCTCGTCGTGCGGGACAACGGATCCGGGCAGCGCCTCACCACCGAGGCGCTCCGCGACATCCAGGGCCACGAGCGCGCGGTCGTCGACGCCCGCGGCGTCACCGTCCTCGCCCAGGACTTCGACATGCTGGGCCATCCCGCGCACACCGCCGCCGCCGATGCGGGCGAGCGGTGGAGCCTGGTCGACGTGGCCGGCGAACCGGTGCGCGGCTGGGACGGCCGGGGAAGCCTGCTGTGGTGGTCCTACGACGCGCTGCGGCGACCCCTGGCCTCCAGCGCCGCCGCGCCGGGGGAGCGGACCGAGCGGACCCGAGTGCGCTACTACTACGGTGAGGCCCTGGCCGACGGCAGGGCGCGCAACCTCCTCACCCGTTGCTGCCTGGTCTTCGACGGGGCCGGGGCGTTGCGCACCGAGGCCGTCGACTTCAAGGGCAACACGCTGGCCGGCGAGCGCCGGCTGCCGGCCGACGCGACGGCCGAGCCCGACTGGGCCCGGCTGACCCGAGTGACCGACCCCACGGCGGCCCTCCCGCTCGCCGCCCCGCTTCTGGAGGCGGCCACCCACCGGTCAGCGACCACGTACGACGCCCTCAACCGGCCCACTCTGATCACCTGCCCGGACGGCAGCCGTACGGCTCCGGCGTACAACGCGGCCGGTCAGCTGGAGCGGGTGGAGGCCAAGGCGCGCTCCGGCACATGGACCGACATCGTGCGGGACATCGACTACAACGAGCGCGGTCAGCGGACGAGGATCGAGCTCGGCTGCGGGGCGGTCACGGCCTTCGCGTACGAACGGGAGACCTTCCGGCTGGCCACCGCACACACCGCGGCGGCCGACGGCACGGCGTGGCAGCGACTCGCGTACGCCTACGACCCGGTGGGCCATGCCGTCGTCGTCGACGACCCGTCCCAGGACACCGTCTTCTTCCGGAACACCGCCGTCGGCGCGCGCCGGGCGTATGTCTATGACCCGGTGTACCGGCTGGTGTCGGCGACCGGGCGCGAACACATCGGGCAGACGGCCCAACCGGGCCCGGCCGACGCGCCGTTCGCGCCGCTGCCGCACGCCAACGACAGCTCCGCGCTGCGCCCGTACACGCAGACGTACGACTACGACGACGCCGGCAACATCCGCACGGTGACCCACCGGGCGAGCACCGGCAGCTGGACCCGACGACACGACACCGCACCCGACAGCAACCGCCTGCTCGGCAACAGCCTGCCCGGCGATCCGGAGGGCACATACAGCGCCCGCTACCCGCACGACACCCACGGCAACATCACGGCGATGCCGCATCTGGCCGTACTCGACTGGGACGTGGAGAACCGGCTCACGCACGCGGACCTCGGGGGCGGCGGCCACGCGTACTACCAGTACGACCACACGGGCCGGCGGGTGCGCGCCACCGTCCGGCAGGGCGGGACGACACAGACGCGGACCTACCTGGGGATGTGTGAACGCTATGCCCATGTCGCGGGCGGGCGGACGGTGGAGGAACGCGAGACGCTGCACGCCACCGACGGCACCCGGCGGGTGGCTCTGCTGGAGACGGTCACGGTCCGCGAGGGCCGTCCGGTGCCGGCGCCCACGCCCGTCGTCCGCTACCAGCTCGCCGACCATCTGGGCAGCTCGGCCGTGGAGATCGACCAGGCCGGAGCGGTGCTGTCCTACGAGGAGTACCACCCGTACGGCACGACGTCCTTCCACGCGAAGACCGGCGCGGCCGGCCGCAAACGGTACCGCTTCACCGGGAAGGAGCGGGACGAGGAGACAGGCTTTACCTACCATGGGGCGCGGTATTACGCGCCGTGGCTGGGGCGGTGGGTGAGCCCCGATCCGGCGGGGCTGGTCGACGGGCCGAACCGGTATGTGTACGCGAGCGATCGCCCCACGGTCATGGTCGACCCGAGCGGACTCGAGGACACCAAGCCCAACGGGCCGGACACCATCCTCAACCCACGCTCCCGGTCCAAACCCGTCGCGGACTTCCTCAGCAGCGTCGCCACGAACGCCAAGAAGGACCCGGGCACCTACATGGCGGCCCTCGACACCGTCCGGGACTTCTACGTCCGGCACGAGCACACCAAGAACCTCGTCACCTACGACATCGACACACAAGGACTGACGGCAGCAGGGGTCTCGGCCGAGGACATCAGCGAACTCAACAGGGTCTTCACCGAAACCGGCTTCGCCCCCGTCGGCAGGAACGCGGGCGGCGCGTTGATCGACGACGGCACCGGGAACGCCCTGCTGCTCCGCGACGTGACCGCGGAGGAGGCGGACCAGGCCCAGGACGCGTTCCTGGCACAGCACCAGGCGAAGGCGAGGGCACAGGCCGCCGAGCTGATCTGGTCGTTGCTCGGCGCCATGGCCGGGGTGCAGCGGGAGAAGCTGCGCTTCCAGTCCGTGGGCCCGCAGAGCCGGCTCGTCCGTTGGGGGCAGGGCAACGACGTCCAGGGCCGGGACGTCGAGGAAGCGACCCGGAACATCCACGCCGGTACGAAGCTCAACGGCAACCGCAAGGACATCGACCGCGTCGTCTACGGCCCGGGCGGAGAGAACGCCCCGGCCAAGGAGATCGGACAGACCAAGTCCCTCGACTTCACCCGTCCTTCCTACACCGCCAACCCCGGGCGCATCAGAACCAGAGTCGTCGGCGCGGCGGGCAACCTGGCCACGGTCAACGGCGAACTGGTGGGCAGCGTCCCCAAGGTCCGTGTCGACGCCTCCACCGCGCGGGTCCTGGACGTGGCGACGCCCGACAAGCCGATGACCCCGGAGCAACTACGGGCGTTCGAGGAGGCGGCCGAACTGGCTGCGGGAATCGACGTGGTCGTCAGGTACCTGCGGCTGAGGTAGCCGCGTACCCGTACGACCCGGCGCCCGTCCCGACGGAACCGATGGGGAAGAAGACACATGTCCGTCCCGCACACCAACGCCACCCAGCCAGAGCAGCCCGCAGCGCACACCCTCACCGGCACGGTGACCCGCCACGACGGATCGCCCGCCGCTGGTGCCGTGGTGACCGTCGCCTGGCGGCGGCTGCGGTCCGAGGCACCGGCCGGACAGGTCACCACCGGCCCCGACGGCACGTACCGCCATGCCTATCCGGCTCCGGACACCCCCGCGGACCTCGTCGTCCGCGCCTCCCGGCCGCGCCCCGGCGGGGGCGAGCTGACCGCGGAACTGCTGCGCACCGCCCCCCGGCCACGCGAGCGCGTGGACCTGACGCTGCCCGCGGACGGCACCACGGAGTACGAACGGCTGCTGGCCGAGCTCACCCCGCTGCTCGACGGCACGGCGCTCTCGGAGCTCACCCAGAGCGGCGACCGGCAGGACCTCGGCTTCCTGGCGCGGGCCACGGGCCGCAACACGGCGCAGATCGGCTACGCGGCCACCGCCGCCCGGCACGCCGCCGCCACAGGACTGCCCGCCGAGCACTTCTACGCGCTGCTCCGGTTCGGTCTGCCGCCCGCACTGCCCGCACTGGCGCGCACCTCGCCGGCCGGTCTGCGCGCCGCGCTGCTCGCCGCCGCCGACGCGGGGGTGACCGGCGCCGCCGACCCGGCCGACCTCGACGCCTTCGCACACGGGCTGCGGGACCAGGAGGTGGCCGCGGTCACCGCGCCCGACCCGGCGTCGGCGGACCCGGTCGCCGAGCTGTTCGCACTCGCCGTTCCGGACGCGGACCGCAGAGCCGAGGTGTACCGGGCCTACCTGGACCGCTCGGACGCGGCGGGTTTCTGGGCCGCGCTGCCGCCCGCCGAGGCGGACCGGCTGCGGCTCACGCTCCGCCTCGGCTCGGCGACCGGCAACAATGTGCCCCTCGTCAAGACGCTGCTGGACCGGTTCGACGCCGGTGAGCTCGGTCACCCGGGCGAGCTGGCCCGCCTCCGCGGGGCGGACTGGGCGGCGCTGGCCGCCGAGACGGGCGTGCCGCGGAGCTGCCGGAGCGCCTTCGCACTCGGCGAGGACATCGAGGGACCGTACGGCGAACTCGTGGCCGGGCTCGTCGCCCAGGCCCACCCCACCGCCCACCTCGCGCACGGCCTCGCCGCCGAGACCGCCGACTCCCCGGCCGCGGCCTTCCTCGCCGACCACCCCGACTTCGACCTCACGACCACGCGCGTCGACGCCGCCACGGTGGCGGACGGGGCCGCGCGCGAGGAACTGGCCGGCCTCCAGCGCCTCGCCGTGCTCAGCCCGCGGTACGACGTGGTGAAGGCCCTGCGAGACCACGGCTTCGACTCGGCGCACGCGGTGGCGAAGGCGGGCCGGGACTCCTTCGTGCGGCACTTCGCGGACGCCCTCGGCGAGGAGCGCGCGCGGGCCGTCCACGCCCGCGCCGCGCAGGTACACGGGGCCGCGGCCACCCTCGTCGCCGATCTGCGCACCGCGGCCCACTTCGACCTGCCCTGGCTGTCCTCGCCGACGGCGTCCGCCACGCTCGCCGCCCAGATTCCCGACTGGGAGGAACTGTTCGGCTCCCCCGACTACTGCGCCTGCTCCGACTGCCGGTCCGTGCACGGCCAGGCCGCGTACTTCGTCGATCTGCTGCTCTCGCTGCGCGACATCGGTATCGAGGGCGACCCCGAGCCCCCCGGCGGTGAGGGCCACGTCGCCAACGCGCTGTACCGGCGTCGGCCCGACCTCTGGGACACCGAGCTGACCTGCGACAACACCAACCTCCAGCTGCCGTACGCGGACCTGGTGAGCGAGCTGCTCGAAGACGCCGTCTCGCCCACGCACATCCCCGCCCGCCGACGGCAGACCAGCGGCGACCCGGCCCAACTGCGCGCCCAGCCGCAGCACGTCAACGCAGGCGCCTACGAGGTGCTGCGCACAGCCGTGTACCCGTTCGTTCTGCCCTTCGACCTGTGGGGTGAGCAGACCCGCGTCTGCCTCACCCACCTCGGTGTCCGCCGTGACGCGCTGCTGGCCGCCCTGCGACCCGCCACCGCGACCGGGACAGCCGTGGCCGTCGAACGCATCGGCCTGCCACCGGTGGGCGGGCGAATCATCGCGGGCGAGCCGCTCACCCCCGGGCGCACGCTCGCCGAGTTCTACGGCCGGCCCGCCACCACCGCACCCGACGACCTGGTGGAAGAGCTGACCGTGGTTCGGCGGATGCTGGACGCCACGGGACTGGTCTACGCCGACCTGCTCGCGGTCCTCGACACCCGCTTCGTCAACCCGCGCGCCACGATCCGGATGGGCGCCGGCGACGGCGGGTCGCCCTGCGACACCAACAACCTGTATCTGAGGGGCCTGGACGCCGCGGCACTCGACCGTCTCCACCGCTTCGTCCGCCTCCAGCGGGCGCTCGACTGGCCGGTCCTCGACCTCGACCACGTCGTGATGTCCGCCAACAACCAGGGCCGTCTCGACACCACCACCCTGCGCAGTGCCGTCGCCGTCCAGCGGCTCGCCGAGCGGCTGCGGCTGACCCGCGAACAGGCCCTGGTCTTCTACGGCCCCCTGCCCACCCACCGCTACACCACGGGCGACCGTCCCGCGCTGTACGACCGGCTGTTCCTCGACCCCTCCGTCGTCCAACTGGAGCCGGGACAGACGAGCCCGTTCGCACTGAACCAGGAGCGCACCGAGCTCGCGGTGATCGGTGATCTGCTCGCCCCGGCCGGCACCTCTGCCCTGCTCGCCGTCCTGGAGGTCACCGACACCGAACTCGCCGAGCTGGTCACCGGCCCCCGCTCCGTGACCCCGAACCGGCTCCTGACCCTGGCGAACCTGTCCGCCCTGTACCGGACCGTGACCCTTGCCCGCGCCCTGGACCTGCCCATCGCCGACCTGCTCCGGCTGATCGAGCTCTACGGCAGCGGCGGCCCGTTCCCCATCCCGCCGGACCAGTTCAACGGCGGCGAACCCGACCTGCGCTCCGGCGTACCGATGCGGCACCCGGCCCACCCTCTGCTGCCGGCCCGCGTCGGCGGCGACGAACCGGAACTCCTCACCGGCAGACTCCTGACCCGGCCAGGCCACCCCGACGCTCCCGTCGCCGCGCTGCCCCCGGTCGACGCGCTGGTCTTCGCCACCGAGCGGTTCCTCGACGCGGTCGACGCGCTCACCGCACGCGGCTTCACCGTGCCCGAGGTGGACGCGGCACTCACCGCCTCCGTACCCGCCCACGAGGGCCCGATCCCGGACGCGGACGCGCAGTCCGCCACCCTCACCGCCCTGCGCGCCGCACTCCAGACCGTCCACGAGCAGACCGCGAAGACCAGCGACGACAAGGGCGAGCTGACCAAGAAGCACCTGGCCCTGCTCGGCTGGGACACCGGGCTCGTGCAGCAGGCCGTCTCCACCCTGCTGGGAACCGTCCAGTACGCCGTGACCGTGCACGGCGTACCCGACGGGCTGTTCCAGCTCACCGGCATGCCCGTGCGGTACGACGGCGAGAGCCGGCTACTGGTGTTCACCGGCCCGATGACCAACGTCGAGCGGGACACCCTGAACCGGCTGCCCGGCGCCACCGACACCTGGCGCGCCGCTGTGGAGACCCTCTACCAGGAACCCCGCACCTTCACCGCGACCCGGATGAAGGCACTGCGCCCGCCGCTGTACACCGTGCCCCTCGCCGTCGAACCGCCCCTGCTGAAGCTGCCGGTCGAGCTCGCCGGCACGGTCTTCTACGACGTGACCCGCGGGGCGCTGTGCTCACGGGCCTATCTGCCGCCCGACGACTTCGCCGCGGTCCGCGCCGCCTGGGACGACGACGCCTACCGGCAGGCGGTCGACGCTCTGGGACGCGTGCAGGACGAGCCTCCCGCGCCCGGCGAGGGCTTTGTCACCGCGGCCGACCGGCGGACGCTGTTCGACGCGCGGACCTCGCCCGCGGCCCGCTTCAAGCTGGTACTGGAGCGGCTCAACCCGTATCTGCGCCGCCGGCTCAGCGAGACCACCGTCAAGCAGCAGGTGGGCCAGGCCGCCGGACTGGACACCGCCGTCGCGGACGTCCTCCTCGGCGTCTGGCTGCGCTCGCCGTCGAAGCCGACCGCGCTGCAGGACTTCCTCGCGCCCCGCTTCGTCGGCAGCGACCCCGCGGTGGAGGTCGCCCCGCAGGGCTTCCCTGAGCAGTTCACCACCCTGACGCTGGTGCACCGCGTGGCGCTCGTACTGTCCCGGCTGTCGGTGACCGCCGAGGAGATCCCGTGGGTCTTCGGGTACGCGGCGAGCGCCGGCTGGCTGGACCTCAACACCCTGCCGACCACCGCCCTGCCCGGCCCGTCGCCGCTGTTCGCCCGGTTCGTGCGGCTGCTGGGGCTGGCGCGGCTGCGCGACCGCGTCCCCGGCCACGCCCGGACGCTCCGCGCGGTCTTCACCGCCGCCCGCGTCCCCGGCACCACGGCGGCGGACGTCACCGCCGAACTCGTCCGTCAGACGGGGTGGGACCCGGCCGATCTCGACGTGCTCACCGGCGACGGCTGGCTGGGACTGACCGCCCCCGCCGACTTCTACGGCGAGGAGGGCCTGCTGCAGCTGCTGTCGGCGATCGCCCTCGTCCACCGGCTCGGGGTGTCGGCGGAGCGGGCCGCCGCCTGGCTGCCCGCGGACGTCGACGCGGAGGCGGCGCAGTCGGCGTGGCAGGCGGCCAAGGCCCGGCACGGCCTGCGCGACTGGCCCGCGGTCGGCGGAGCGCTGCGGGACAGGCTGCGCGAGAAGCAGCGGGTGGCGCTCGTCGGTCATCTCATCGCCAACCCCCGCCGCGACAGCACCGGACAGCCGCGCTGGCACGACACCAACACCCTCTTCGACTACTTCCTGATCGACGTGGAGATGGGCCCCGCCCAGCTCACCACGCGCATCGCGCAGGCGATCTTCAGCGTGCAGCTGTACATCCAGCGCATCCAGCTCAACCTGGAAGACGTGTTCATCTACCCGAACGCCGAGTACTGGAAGCGCTGGGAGTGGATGAAGGCGTACCGGCTGTGGGAGGCGAACCAGAAGGTCTTCCTCCACCCGGAGAACTACTTCGAGCCGGAGCTGCGGATCGGCAAGTCGCCGCAGTTCGCGGAGCTGGAGAACGAGTTGATGCAGAAGGAGGTCACCGAGGCCAACGTCGAGAAGGCCTTCGTGCACTATCTGGAGAAGCTCGACGACATCGCCCACCTCAGGCCCGTCGGCTCGTACTGCCACGTCAGGCCCGACGGGGAGACCCTGTACGTCTTCGCCCGCACGGACGCCTCCCCGGGCAGTTACCACTTCCGGCGGTGGGAGAACCGCACCACGTGGTCGCCGTGGGAGAAGGTCGACCTCGACTTCGACACCGACATGATCGTGCCGATCGTGTGGAACGGCCATCTGTACGTGTTCTGGGCCTCGCTGACCGAACAGCAGGTCAAGGACAAGTTCAAGATCGGGGAGGGCGCGGAGATGCCGCCCGACCCGATGACGTACTGGAAGGTCCAGCTCAACTGGAGCCGGTACGCGGACGGCGGCTGGGAGGCCAAGAAGATCGCCGACGGGGCGCTGGAGACCGACATCAAAATGGGAATCCCGGCAGCCGCCAACATCTACAAGTACGTGCTGTTGCCGGAGATCGACGGCCCGTCCGGGGACCTGCTGCTCTGGCTGGTCTACAGCGACACGGGATACAACCCGAACCCCACCCACCACATCTCGGGGAACTTCCGCTTCAGTCTGCGCCGCAACAGCGTCTACATCGACCCCATGGCGCTGCGCCCCAGGGAGACGTACACCGGGCCCCCGCCGGCGATCGACACCCTCTTCGCCGATGTGTACTACAACGAGCGCGTCGAGGACGAGATCCTCCCCGGGACCGCTTGGAGCCACATGTCGGTCTTCGACCCGACGTCGGACCCGCTCGACCCGAGGCAGATCTACCTCTTCCAGGCGACGCCCGGGCGACACCTCTACCGGCTGTACGAGTCGTACCAGTTCCGCGACCCCGCCCAGCGCTACCTGAAGTACTTCACCGACGGGACGCGCACCTACCTGATGGAGGGGCGCGACGTGCCGGGGGACCTCGCGGCCGGGCCCGGCGAGACGGCCGACGACGGGACGCTCGGCACGTGCGCGCTCGCCGCCGAGATGGCCACGGTGGTCAAGTTCCGGTTCCTGCCCTTCTACCACCCGCACACCAACGCGTTCCTGTACGAATACGCCCGCACCGGCCTCGCAGGCGTCTACGAGCGGAATCTCCAGCTGCACCCGGAGCGGTGGACCGGCCCCTTCGACTTCGCCTCGCCGGACATGTACAAGCCGTATACGGAGGACAAGGACCGCATCATCCGGCCGTACCCGGGCGAGCCCGTGGAGTTCGCGCTGGGCGACGCCTACGCCGAGTACAACTGGGAACTGTTCTTCCATGTGCCGCTGCTCATCGCCGAGCGGCTCTCCGCCAACCAGCGCTTCGACGAGGCGCTGAAGTGGTTCCACCGCATCTTCGATCCCACGAACCGGGACTCCGAGGCCGAACGGCCGCAGCGCTTCTGGATCACCAAGCCGTTCTTCGAGGCGGGCGCGGACACCTACTACCAGCAGCGCATCGAGCGGATCCTGGAGAAGACCGCGCTCGGCGACGACGAGACTCTCAAGGCCGTCAGGAACTGGCTGCGCAACCCCTTCCAGCCGGACGCCGTAGCACGCACCCGGACCACCGCCTATCAGAAGGCCGTGGTGATGAAGTACCTGGACAACCTGATCGCGTGGGCCGACCAGCTGTTCCGCCAGGACACCCTGGAGACGATCAACCAGGCCACCCAGCTGTACGTCCTCGCCGCCGAGCTGCTCGGCCGGCGTCCGCAGGAGATCACCCGAGGTGTCCCCGCGCCGCAGAGCTACCGCGAACCTTGCCATGGAGCGCCTATGAGCATCAGCCATGCCCCGCCGCCGCATGACTCAGCCGATATTTCCGGTATATCCAAGACATCG